>CAZILK010000001.1:0-107979 GCA_964540135.1 uncultured Candidatus Saccharibacteria bacterium
AATTACCCCTACCCAAATCATGTATAACAAGCTTATAATTTTTAGTAATGCAGATTCAAAAAGAGCGAACAAAGAAAAGACACCATATTGTTCCAAATCCTCAAACAAAAAGACGAGCTACATTCCTTACCCATAACTTCCTCGCTCTTTACATTATAGTATTGTTCTCAGTACTTAATGTCTTTAACCAAGCACCAAAGTTTGCACCTGGTGTTTTGAGCTATGCATCAAACATCAACATAAACGTACTTCTAGAGGAGACAAACAAGATTCGCGCTCAAAAGGGACTTAAAGCCCTAGTTACAAATAAAAAACTATCTGACGCAGCATATCAAAAAGCTCAGCACATGTTTAAGAACAACTATTGGGCACATATAGCCCCTAATGGCACCGAGCCTTGGTACTTTATCCTAAATCAGCAATATGATTACAGTTATGCTGGTGAAAATTTAGCTAAGAACTTTAATAACTCAAGAGATGTTGTTGAAGCTTGGTATAAATCTCCATCACACAGAGAGAATTTACTTAACAGTAATTACGATGATGTCGGCTTTGCTGTTGTTAACGGCGTTTTAGAGGGTTACGAAACAACCCTTGTTGTTCAGATGTTCGGGCGTTCAAGATACCCTGAATATCTTGCAACTGATGTTCAGGGAGTAGATACAACAGTTCCTGCTCAGGTTCAAGAACCTGTTTTGAATGATATAGCGGCACAGGTTCCATCTCCTGAACCTGTTCAAGGGGACAAAGATCTGCAAGTTCTTCCACCATCAAATCAGTTTGAATCTGAAGAGTTAGCTCCAGCCAAACCAATTTTCTCAACTAATAATGTAGTGAGCTTTAACCATATGGTTAGCTTACTGTTTGGGCTGTTCCTTGTTGGAATGCTATCACTTGATATCTGGTACTCAAGAAAACATGTCATTTTTAAACCGACTGGGCATACACTCGCTCATATTATCTTTTTAACAATACTTGTTTTAAGTATTTTGTTTTTAATTAGACCGGGGATAGTTCTTTAATGAAACACTTTAAAATTTCATATAAATACGATAATTACTTTGTAAGAGAGGTCTACATGTACCTTGTTTTAGTCATGGGGCTTTTACTGTTTGTAGCTCTCGCGTATTATTTTAGATTTAGTCCAGGCATCCAGTCGCTTGCCTTTTTTGGTGCCAGCATATTTTATTCATTGTGGGGGGTCATTCACCACTATATTGAAGACAATCTCACAAACGCAATTGCAGCTGAATACCTACTCTTTTCTTTCATAGTTTTTCTTCTTGCTGTAATGTCAACTGGAGCATTTACATTTTAATTATTTTGTAACCCCATCAACTCAGAATTAAACAGTTAGTAAATTTTAAATTTGGGGATATAATACCTTTATGCGAATCACGATTGTCGTCCCGACTTATAACGAAGCAAAAAATATTAGAAGACTGGTGCCTCTACTTCATGAGCAGTTTTTGAAAGCTCCGCATCATAACTTCACCGTACTTGTTGTAGACGGTAATTCACCAGATGGTACATCTGATGTTGTCTTAGAGCTTGCAAAAACATATCCCTTTGTACAGCTTTTGAAAGAAGAGAAAAAGACTGGACTTGGTGGAGCCTACATTTATGCATTTAAGCACGTTCTTAAATCAATACCATCTGATGCTGTTATGGAAATGGATGCTGATCTTCAACACAATCCAGCTGAACTTTTGAGACTTGTTGAAAAGTTTGATGAGGGGTATGACTATGTTATCGGTTCAAGGTTTATTAAAGGGGGGTCGATTCCAAAAAGTTGGGGACTTCATAGGAAGTTTCTAAGCGTTGGAGGAAACCTCTTTTCTCAGATTATACTTGGAGCATACGGCATACATGACTTTACATCTGGCTTTAGATTAACTCGTGTTCAAGGAGTTTTAGATAAATTAGATTTAGATCACATTCTTTCTAAAGGCTTCTCATACAAGATGGATCTCTTGTACCAGATCCAAAAGCTTAAAGTTAAAGTAACTGAGGTACCTATTGAGTTTGGTGTTCGCGACGACGGCGAGTCAAAGATGGAGAGAAATAACATGATTGATACCCTACGAGTTGTGCTCACGATTAAAATGCGGGAGAGCCACTCGTTTTTTAAGTTCGCAGCAACTGGCTTTGCAGGTCTTACTACTGACTTAACATTATTTAATATACTAAGACTGTTTGTAGCCTCAGGTATAGCGTCTGGTGCATCAGGTATCATTGCTATACTAGTCACTTATCTCTTAAATAACTTTTGGTCTTTCAGTCACAGTAAAAAGAGAAGCCTACTTGTTTTAGTCAGAGATTTCCCTGTGTACGCAGCTTCGTCATACGTTCCGATTGTCTTTAGAAGCTTTCTAGTACATTATGTTGAGGATACTATGGGTAATGGTCTGATCTTTGCAAACCTAGCGTTTCTTGTTGGTGTGGCTTTTGGACTTGTGTGGAACTACACAGTTTATAGTAGGATTATTTGGAGAAAAGCCAAACGCGCGTAACTTTAAAATTTGGCTTCTATTGCCAATGTAAGGTAGAATAACAGAACAATGGAAGATACGAACTATTCAATTGTAATCTCCGCTTTTAACGAAGAAGGAGGCATTACAGCCACTCTAACCCAGATTTTAAGCTATATGGCGACTTTCGACCCTTATTTTGAGATTATCGTTGTTGATGACGGCAGTGTCGACGCAACAGCTAAAAAAGTTGAGGACTATGCTCAATATCATCCTGAGATAAGGTTAATTAAAGCTGCTCACAAAGGTAAGGCTGCCGGTATAAGAACTGGCGTTTTAAATACATCCGGAACTTATGTTTTAACAACAGATGCTGATATGGCTACCCCAATTGACGAATTAAAGAGATTTATGCACTGGATAACAGATCATGGTTATGATGTTGTTATTGCCTCAAGAGAAGGCTCTGGTGCAACACGAAAAGATGAGCCTTTATTTAGACATTTAATTGGTCGTGCCTTTAATCTGTTTGTAAGACTCATTGCGCTACCAGAATTTCCAGATACTCAATGTGGCTTCAAGCTTTACAGAGGCGATGTTGCAAGAGAGGTTTTCGCCAAACTAATTGTTTATGCCGACCATGATGTTGTTCTTAAAAAAGCATTTTTTGGTGCGTTTGATGTTGAAGTTTTATTCATTTGTAAAAAATTAGGGTATAAAATTAAATCCGTCCCAGTACTTTGGACGTATATTAAAACCACAAGACTTAATTTTTGGGGTAACTCAGTTAAAATGGGTATTGATATCCTAAAAATAAGGCTACATGGTTTGAAAGGAAGCTACTGATATGAAGTTATGCGTAATTGGAACCGGTTACATCGGTCTTGTTGGAGCTGCCATTTTTTCTGAGTGGGGTAATGACGTTATTGGGGTTGACATAGATGATGCAAAAATTAAAAAAATCATGTCTGGTGAAATGCCAATTTTTGAACCGGGGCTTAAAGAAATTGTTTTAAAAAGTATTACTGATAAAAAACTTACCTTTACAACAAGTCTGTCTGAGGGAATGAAAGATGCTGAGGTTGTATTTATCTGCGTTGGAACTCCGCAAAGCGACACAGGTGCCGCTGATTTAAAGGCTGTTGAAACAGTTGCACAAGAGATTGGGAAAAATTTAACAGCATATAAAGTTATCGTTGTAAAAAGCACAGTACCAGTTGGTACTAATGAGTATGTGAAAGATCTAATAACTCAAAACTTGGCAAGCCCAGTTGAGTTTGATGTTGTATCAAATCCAGAATTTTTACGTGAGGGGTATTCTGTTGAAGACATGAGAAAACCGGATAGAACTGTTATAGGTTCTGATTCTCAAAAAGCTCTTGATATTATGACAAGTCTTTATGCTCATTTGAATTCACCTATATTAAAATGTGATTTTAGATCTTCCGAAATGATTAAGTATGCATCTAATGCTTTCTTAGCTACAAAAATATCTTTCATTAACGAAATAGGTCAACTATGTGAAAGGTCTGGCGCTGATGTTACACGTGTTGCAGAGGGTATGGGTCTTGATACCAGAATTGGACCACGATTTTTACTTGCAAGTACTGGATATGGTGGAAGCTGTTTTCCAAAAGATGTTGCAGCCCTTTATAAAACATCAACTGATCAGGCATATGACTTCAAACTTCTTCGCAGTGTTATGGAAGTAAATGAACTTCAAAGAAAATATTATGTGAATAAAATTGTTCGTAGTATGGGTAAAAATCTTACAGGTAAAACACTTGCAGTTTTGGGTCTTGCTTTCAAAGAAGCAACGGATGATATTCGCGATTCAGTTTCAATTGAGATTGTTCGTCTTCTTAGAGGACATGGTGCAGCACTTAGAGTTTATGATCCAGCAGCAATGGAGAATGCTAAAAAAGAACTCGGAGATGATGGTATTTATTATGCAACATCTGTTGCGGACACACTTAGTGGTGCTGATGCACTTTGCATTTTAACTCCATGGGATGAGTTTAAAACGCTATCAACAAAGGAGCTTCTTAGTCTTAAACAAAAGCTTGTTTTTGATGGCCGTAATCTGCTTGATAAAGAAACAGTACAAGCCGCCGGTATTACCTATTTTGCAATTGGAAAAAAGACAAACGGAAGCGAACAGATACAAGAAAAGGCAAGCTACGCTGTATTAAATGGAAGGCATTAATAAGTCTAAAAAAAAGATACTGGTTGTAGTTCCAGAGTTTCCAAGGCTAACTGAAACATTTATTGAGCGCGATATCTCACAGCTCGCAACTTATGAAGATCTTGATGTTAAAGTTTTTTCACTCAAAAGAGCTAGCGGTTTTTTATCAGCCAATCTTGAAGATAAAGTAATCTATCAAAGATTAACCTACAATGATGTTTTCTTTGGTTTTCTAAAATTCTTCCTTGGTAAACCCATTAAAACACTCGGCTTACTGAGGAGCTTTTTTACACCTGATGCATTTGATGATGCTAGCTTTAGCCACCGATTTGTACTACTTAGTAAAGGTGTCGCGTATACAGCGGTAATTCAAAAGCTAAATGTAGACGAGCTTCATCTGCACTTCCTATCAGAGTTTTCAACAGTAGCAATGGTACCGGCAGTTTATTTGGACATGCCGTTTAGTTTAAATGTTCACGCTAAAGATGTTCTTTTTAACCCTTCTCTTCCAGTGATGAAAATTCAAAGAGCTAAGTTTACAGCTGTTTGTAATAAAAATGCTTATGCAAGGTGTTGTGAGATGGCAGGTTCATATGCTGAGAAGGTTCACCTAATCTATCACGGGCTTGATGAGTCGCGGCTTGCGACTAAAAACTCTTATTTAGTTAAACCGGCAAGACCGCTCATCTTTTTAAATGTTTCCAGATTCGTTGAGAAAAAAGGACTGATCTATATGCTTGAGGCCGCAAAGATTCTTGTTAAACGCGGAATTGATTTTGAAGTTGCAATTGTTGGTGCAAACGATTCTTCAGTACAAGTTAATATGTACGAGCAGCATTTATCTCAGATTAAAGAAAAAGGTTTAACTGACATTGTTAAAATCTATGGTGAGGGTAAAGGGGTGGCGTTTGAAGAGGTAACCCAGTTTTATAAGATTGCAGACATTTTTGTTTCCACAAGTATTTCTGAAAATACCGGTGATGCTGACGGCGTACCTAATGCGTTAATCGAGGCTGCTTTATCAAAACTTCCAATTATTGCAACAGATGCTGGTAGTATTCGTGACTTTTTAGATAGTACAAACTCACTTGAAATCCCTCAAAGAAGTTCCGAGGCTATTGCTGACGCTATTGAAAAATTAATCGCTGATGTTTCTTTAAGAGAAGAGCTTGGGAAAAAAGCCTACTTTGATGCCAAAGAGAAGTTTTCTTCGGCTAAAAACGTGTTGTTGCTACACAAATTACTGCTAGAATAGATTTGTGAGAATAGCTGTATTTGCAAAAGGAACAACTTTTCATCCGTCTTTTGGCGGGCTTGAAACTCAAAATAAAACCTTGTGTACTGGTTTTGCAGACTCTGGTCATGATGTTACTGTTTTTTCACCTCAAAAAGACTTTTCTGGTGAACTTTTGTTTAAAGATAGTGGAGTTAACTATGTACTTGTTCCTTGTATCTTCAAAATGGGTAAGTTCTTTGGCTTTTTTGGTTTTTGGGACAAAAACAATTGGGTAAATAGATCTTATGAAGAGTTTTGTAAGTCGGACTTAGAAAAGAATTTTGACTTAGTAATAACTCAAAGTTCAGCTGGCGTTGGGATTATAAAAAGAAAAGAGGCTCACTCTTTTAAGTCATTAATGATTGCTCATGGAACTATAATGTCTGAGTACAGGACTTATATTCTTGAGCTTAAAAATTTATCATTGAAAAAACTACTTAAACTCGCACCAAATACTGGATATGCCATTAAAAACTTTTTCACAAGACAAAGAGAGTGTGTTCTTGGTGTTGGTAAAATTGCAGCTGTTTCAGCTTATGTTAAACAAGCATTGATTGATGAGACTTTTGCACCTGAAGAGAAATTTACAGTAATTCATAACGGTATTGTTATTCCGGATCAACCGGAAATTTTTGCCAAAGATACTCAAACACTGTTTTTTGCAGGCAGGCTAGAGTACTCAAAAGGTGTTCATATCTTACTGAAAGCGTTTAACCAAATCCTTGAAAAACATCCTAATGCAAAACTTGTCATTGCAGGTTCTGGACCTGAAGAACAAAATTTGCAAAGAACTGCAAAAGAGCTTGGCATAGAAGCAAACGTTACATTCCTTGGTTGGCTCTCAAAAGAAATGGTAGAAAAAGAGCTTCAAAAAGCTACAATTTTCGCGTTTCCGACCTTGCGACTTGAGGGTTTTCCGATGTCAATTGTTGAAGCACTGTCTTTTGGACTCCCCGCTGTTGTTAGTGATATTGGGGGTAATTCTGATGCAGTAATTCACGGTAAAACTGGATTTCTAACAAAGCCCGGGGACTATAAGAGCTTTGCAGACAGTGTATTAAAGCTACTTAATAATGATATTATGCTTACAGAAATGTCTTTAGCTGCAAGAGAGTCGTGTAAAACCGATTTCTCACAAGAAGTTATGTTAGGTAAATATTTGAAACTAATAAGTGAGTTATGAAAATACTTAGGATTTCTTATGAATGGCCACCACCGTGGGCTGGAGTACCGCCTCATATCTACGAGGTTACCTCTCATCAAGCTAAAAAAGGCCATATCATTCATGTTTTTTGCGGTAGATGGTTTAGAGCAGGTCCTGTTGAGAGACTACCAAATACAACCATCCATACGTTTTTTAGAGAACCGGTGCCTGCAACTCAAGTTCTCGTTATTGGCCCTTTAGTACTTTTTTACTACCTGATGTGGCGATTTAACAACAAGCCTGATGTTATCCATATGCATGGTCAGTTTGGTTATTGGGTTTTAGTTTATCGTAAATTCATTAAGAAGTTTTTTAAAAATAGTGTGGAAAATTCTATTCCCATAGTTACTCACTTTCACAATAATGCACAGGATAGGTGGGATAATATGATTAAGAATGGAAAAGCCTTAAAATGGTACACAGAGAAAATATCTTTTCCTCTTGAAGTTAGAGCCAATAAACTGGCAGTTGAGATTTCTGATGCCTGTATCTATGTTGGCCAAGCGGTGCTAGATAGCTCGATTAAACACTACCATGCGGATCCCGCTAAATCTTTTTTAGTTGAGTCTGGGGTTAATACTGATATGTTTGTACCGGTAGATTCAAACGAGCGCGATAAAACAAGAAAGGAATTAGGGTTAATTTTTACCGATAAGGTGATTCTTAATGCCGGTTTTATAAACGAGAGAAAAAATATCCACCTTCTAGTTGAAGCACTTACTCTTTTGCCTCAAACTTATAAATTAATTTTAATGGGTGATGGGGAAGAAAGTTATATTGATAAAATAGATAAATATATTGAAGAGCACCATCTAAGATCTCGAGTAATAAGAATTGGTTTGAGTCCCTATAGAGAGGTACCTTTTGCAATGCAAATTTCTGATATTTTTGTATTGCCTTCATCTTGGGAAGGAACATCTAAAGCCATTCTTGAAAGTTTGTCTTGTGGTGTGCCGGTTCTTTATTCAGGGTCAAAGTTAACTGATAATATAGATGGCTTATCTTATCTTACAGAAATTACTCCTGAAACAATAGCTTCGGAAATTAAGAGAATTGTTGAAGGGGATTCATTTGTAGATATAAATAAAATTAAATCATTATTTTCCTGGTATAAAAAAGTTGATGAAATTGAGAGAGTGTACGAGTATGTTATTAACAACCGCAAAAAAACTAGTTAGTATTTACCCATTCATCATACTTCTTGTTCTCTATCTTTTATCCCACGCTATCTTTATTAATTATAACGTAGCGGAATGGGGGGACTCTTACCGAATGTTAAGAGCAGCCCTTTTTATAAGAGAGGGAGACTATCCGGATGATGAAAAAAGGCCACCGTTATTTTCTGCCATTCTCGCATTAAGTCCTTCTGCCGTTGAACCAGTACTTTTTGGGAGGATTGTTGTTTTAGTCATAGGGCTTATTAGCTTTGTTGTAGTTTATAAGTTAGCGGTTTATTTTTTCAAACAAGCTTATCCAAACAGTGAGGTGCCTTTTACATATTTATTAACAGTAGCCGCTTTTTATGCCTTAAGCCCTGTATCTTTTTACTGGTCTTTAAGAATAATGTCTGATGTTTTATTTGTGTTACTGGTTCTTGTTTTCTTTGCGGTCTATTATTTGTACACAAAACAAGGAAAATACCTAATCCTTGGTCTCATATCTGCGTTAGCTGTTTTCACTAGGTTTGAAGGGTACCTTCTTCCAGGTGCTTTATTATTTACATTTAGTTACGAATTACTAACAGGAACTCCTTTAAAACATATTGTTAAAAGAGGCTTTGTCTATGCTGTTAGCTTTTTAGTACCTGTCATCCCCTATCTGTATTTAAATAATCCATTTACCTCAAGTTACTTAGATGAGCCTGCTGGTAGAGCTTATGACTTAAATATGCTTATCGTTTTTGTATTATCGCTTCTCTTTGTACTTGGTATAACTGGGGGAGCGGCACTTATTACCTCAAGACTTACTGTATTTAAACAACATCCTTTGATTACGTTTTTTGTGTTACTGCAGCTACTTCTCGTGTGCCTTTGGCCGGCTGCTGTACCTAGGCTTTTTTTACCAATAATCCCATTTTTAGCGATCATTGCTTCGTTAAATACGCATGAGTATATGCGTACGGGTAGTGTTAAGCCTCTGTTACCCATAGTAGTTTTAGCATTAACTGGAGTTTTTGTAATAGGACAGTATCTCCTTAGACTTCAGTTTCTGATTGTGAATAAGCCTGTGTTTGTAGCTGTTGTGACTCTACAGCTTCTGGTTGTTGCTGCACTTTACCTAAAAAAAGCCCGAATGTTCGTTGGTTTAGTCGTAGTTTCTTGCGTTTTGTGGTCAGTAGCAGTTGTTTCGTCGCATAAAGACTTGTATACCACCGTTCAAGACGCTGCAAAGTACTCAGTAGGAAACCTATCAGGGGATGTCTTGTCTAATGACACTACCTCTATTATGGACTGGTATTTAAACGATTTAGCCCCTACAGACGACGTTTTTGGTTATTATAGACACTTGGATAATGATATTAAAATAGACTATAATGGCTTAGTAAAAGAGAAAAAGTATGAATTTTTGGTAGTAACTAACGAGGAAAGACCTTACTTTGAGTTCAAACCGGACACGAGGTTCTTAACAGAAATTTATACAAGTACAAAATTTACAAACGGGGCTAAGTTTTACACAACCGTCTATAAAATAAATTATGAATAAACTTTCAATTATCATACCTGTCTATAATGAACAAAATACAGTTGAGGAGATAATTCAGCTTGTTGAGAATGTTGATCTTGGATCAATTGCTAAAGAAGTAGTTATTGTTAATGATGCATCAACAGACGGTACTGCTTCCAAGCTTGAAGAGATAAAAAGAAAAAAACCAGATATCATTGTTTTAACCCATGAGCAAAATGCGGGCAAAGGCGCTGCTCTTCGAACAGGCATTGCTCATACAACTGGGGATTATGTAATCATCCAAGATGCTGATCTTGAGTATGATCCGCAGGAATATAAAAAACTGATAGAGCCGATCGTTGAAAAAAGAGCAGATGTTGTATATGGCTCGCGGTTTTCAGGCAATTATGAGGATATGTCTAATCTGCATTACTTTGGTAACAAGCTGTTAACTTTAATTACTAATATTTTATTTGGTGTTTTATTAACTGACATGGAGACTTGTTATAAACTAACCCCTGGAGATTTTTTACGAAAAATAACCATACACTCAAACAGATTTAATTTTGAACCGGAGATTACAGCTAAGATATTAAAATCAGGCCTTCGTGTTATTGAGATTCCAATCAGTTATAAAGGAAGAACTCATTCTGAGGGCAAGAAAATAACTTGGAAAGACGGCGTTTCAGCAGTATTTACATTACTAAGATTCCGTTTTGTAAATTAATGTTTCAAAAGCTTATACAGCAAAGAGCAAGACTATATTTGCCAATACTTATTGTGTTCAATCTCCTTGTGTTCGCGCTGTGTGTGAAAATAAATGTCTTTCGCTTTAATAATTTTGATTTCGGTAAGTTTGATCTTGGTAATATGAGCCAGATGGTTTGGTATACCTTAAACGGCAAATTAATGTATTTGACTGATTATTTTGGAACTAATTTACCTAGATGGGCAATGAGTCATGTTGACCCAATTCTTTTAATCTTTATTCCAGTGTTTATCTTTTTCCCGCATTCACTAACGTTAGTCTTTGGACAAGTAATTCTTGTATTATCTTCTTCTATTATTATTTACAAACTCGGGGATTTAATATTAAAGTCGTCCTTTGCTGGGCTCCTACTTGGCGTTGCATTTTTATTTTATCCAGCCGTTGGCTTTTTACTCGCCTGGACAGGGTATCACGGTGTTACCGCTGTAATTCCATTTTTTTTACTCGCTTTTTACATATTTGAAAAAATGCACTTATCGCAAAACTTTTCGCTTCGAAATAGACTTGTATTTTGGGTAATGATTATCGCAACGCTTGCCGGTAAAGAGCAGCTATCTCTTTACATACTTGTGTATGGGGTGTTCATTGCTCTTGCAAGAAAAAACCTTAAGTACGGCTTAACTCTTATTACACTTGGTGCTGTTTGGTTTGTTGTCACTTTTGTTGTAATCATTCCCCACTTCGCACCTTATAGAGTAGATGGTTTCAAGCAGTTTTCTGAAGAAATACAAATTGACTCAACTCTTGGGCAAGATGTTGGAAAAGATAACTACTTTTTAAGTAGATACAGTGAGTTTGGTGATACATATCTTGAAATTACTCTTGGAATTTTATTTAATCCGTCAAAATCGGTGGAAATATTTTTTGGTGGGGATAAGCTTGAAAACTTTAATATGACTATGGCGCCTCTTTTGTATGTGCCTCTTTTAGCACCACTTCATTTAGCAATTGCAGGTCCTGACTTTTTAATAAACTATCTAACAACAAGCTCAGGCATTGGAACAGCCGAAGTCTATAATCATAGAGTATCAATGATTATCCCGCTTCTTTTTATAGCATGTATTTATTTCATTGCGTTTTTTGCAAAGTACTTAGAAAGATTTTTTAAAGTTACCAAAATCTATACTGTTACTATCTGTGCTGCTCTTTTACTTATTTCAACCGTTTATCATTCAAAGAAGTATGAGAACCCTGTGTTTTTATGGCTTTTTCAAGCGGTACAAAAAAGAATCTCGTACGTAGTCCCTGATGTTTATGCTCAAAATGAAGATAAGTGGCTTGGACTTTATAAACAGGCAGTTGTCGGTGAGCAGATCAGAGTTCCTCATATGGATACAAAAGACAGATCGTGTGCAAGTAAAATTGTTAAAACTATACCTGACGGTTCTTCTGTGTCAGGACCTGACTATCTTGGGGCGCATTTAGCCTTAAGAGAAACTTATGCTTTGTTCCCAGCACTTTATACAAAAGCTGACGTTGTTATTGCAGATATCTTTTCACAAAAAGTCTTTGGTATTCTTGGTATAAACCGTGATATCTTAAATGATCTTGTAGGAAATCTCATTAAACATCCTGATTATGAACTAGCTAGTGCTTGTGGCAACCTTTTTGTATTTAATAAGGTTGGACCGCACAATAAAACAGATAAATTACCAATTCAGGAATATTTTAGATATGAGGAGAAGTTTAACTATCCGGTTTCTTTAAGCCTTTATGTTGTTGACTATGATTTTCCAACAACACTTGAAGTTGGCAAAACAAAACCGGCAAGATTTGTATTTATTAAAAGAGACGATGATTCACTAACTGATTACTTTTCGTTTATATCTCTTGTAAATGTTAAAGATAACTCTTTGTACCAGGTTGCAAACATCTCATCTTTTGGGCTTAAGACTTTGGGGGATTGGGAAGAAGGTATGTATTACGAAGAGAAGCTTGACCTCGCTGTACCAAAATTTGTTGAGCCTGGGCTTTACAGAGCCTTTGTTGGTATAACAAACCAAAGCAAGACTAGAAGCCTGTACCTTGGTGAGGTGGTCATTAAATGAAAGACTTAGGAAAATGGCAGGCTGTTAGTTTTATATCACGTGTTCTATCTCAGATAATAGGGCTCAGCTCAAGCATCATTATTCCCCGTATATTGTCTGTTGGGGAATTCGGTGTTATTGGACTTGCAAATTCAATTGGCAAGTCATTTGGGGTTACACAGAATCTAGGACTTGCATCTGGTAGTACAAGAGAAATTTCAAAACACTCAAACACACAAGAAGACATTTTTAAGATCTTTGTAACATCTTTATTTATTAAATATATAATTAGTTTTCCTCTTGCATTTGGACTTTTTCTTTTTGCTGAAAAAATAGCTGTTGGTAAGTACAACGCACCAGAGGTAGTTACACCTCTTAGAATATATGCAGCTATTTTAATTGTTCAGAATGTCCAAAGCTTGTTTAATTCAGTTGTTCAAGGTATGCAGCGGTTTAAATTGCTATTTACGTACCAGATTGCCATCTCACTTATAAATGTCGCTTTATTTATTCCACTTGTATATTTTTATCGAGCTAATGGCTATTTTTATGCATCGCTCATTTTTAACTTAATATCTTCCATTCTCATGGGTATCCTTGCCATGTGGCCACTTAGAAAGTACTTTGTATTGCCAACTAAAGATGAGTTTAAAAAAATCTCAAAAGCTGTATTTGCGGTGAGTCTTGGAGTTTATGCTGTAAAAATTATATTTACATTTTGGGAAGGTGTCGGCCCGTTAGTTTTAGGACTCCACTTAGACACAGTCCAAATAGGCCTTTTTAGCTTAGCACTGCTGTATAGCGGTAAGCTCATGACTTTATCTGACTCTGTTACCGATGTTAACTTATCAGTGTTCTCCAAAGAATACTCTCTTGATAGCTCGTTATTTAAAGAGTTGTTTACTTCTAATTTTAATAAACTTTTTGCAATAGTTGCATTTATGGCTTTTGGTGCGACTTTTTGGCGATTTGAAATAGTTACGCTATTTTTTGGCGATAAGTACCTGTATTCTCTTGGTCTTATCCCTGCAATCATGTATGGTTTTGTATTCTATTCGTTTATAAATATTGTGAAGTCCAGCATCTTTGTTCCAGCAAAGCTGATTCGAGAAATTGTTTTGTGTTACGTTCTTATGATTCTTGGAACTCTCGCCACTTACGCAGTACTTGCAGCGTCTTTATTTCAAGGGGAGAAGCTTTTTGCTATGGCTTTTGGGATGCTTAGCGGTGCTTTCCTGTGTTATTTTGTTGCAGCGATTATTGCCTTTAACAAACTAAAACTTAAGATGTTTAGCATATCGCATGCTGTAATTTTAATACTCATGGCAGTTGCCATTGCATCTAGTGCTTATTTTAACTCTTATGTACTACAGCTCTTTACAACAGGCTTAATGCTTACTACCAAGCTTGTGATGTTCTTTATGTATTCGGTTATTTTTTATCTCTTAGTAAAACAGTTTAACTTTTTTAAACTTTCAGATATAAAGCTATTTTCAAAGTTTAGGAAAAAATCATGAAAAAAACTATCCTGAAGCTTACTACCAGTGCTTTATTTTTGTATCTGACTTTTAGGCAAGTCGAGTTTGATAAAGTTGGAGAAATACTAAAAGACTCAAAACCGGAATTCTTTTTTCTTATGGCTGTGTTGATTATTTTAAACTATGTATTTAGCTCTATCCGCTGGCGAAAACTTTTTTTAGATACAAAGGTTGTACCAAATCTTGCATATATGCTTAGACTTTATTTTAAAGGGTCCTTTTTTAATAATTTCTTACCAACAAGTATTGGCGGGGACTCATATAAAGTTTTTAAACTTAGTAAAAGAACCGGTGATCCAGTTAATGCATTTGCTTCGACTTTCATGGACCGCTTCACTGGGTTTGTTATTTTAGTCTTTATTTCGTATATTGGTTTCATCTTCACTTACTCTCAATGGTTTTCGTTATTAAGAGGCTGGCTATCCAGTGATTTACTTGTATATGCTGTTTTAATAACTTGTGTACTTGGTTTTTGGGTTGGCACTGTTTCTTTTTTTATTATCGTTAAACTACTTGCGCCAAAGATTGCTTTTGCTGATAAATTACTCAAGGTATTCTTGCAGTATAAAGTGAATAAAGCTATTTTGATCTGGTCGTTAGTCACCTCAGTTGTTGTTCAGTTAATCGCGATCTTTACTCAGTATTTTTCGTTCGTAGCTCTTGGAAGTGTGCCAAACATATTCTACTCACTGTTTGTGATCCCCATCATTACTTTGGCAGGCTTTTTTATACCTTCAATCAACGGTTTTGGAGTACAAGACTATTTATTTGTGAGACTCTTTGAGCCTGCAGGCATTCCAGAGGCTGTAGCTATAAGCGCATCACTTGCGTATCATTTCTTTAGATTAGTTGTGAGTGTTATTGGAGGGGTATTTTATGCTGTGGATAAAGACTAATATAAAGCTGCTATCCATAATAGTTTTTGTATTTTTGTATCTAGTTCTTCATATTCCTAATTTAGCAATAAATGAATTAAATCCAGATGCAGTCAATTGGCACAAAAGGTCCGAGCAGTTTATTGCTGCTATAAAAACAAAAGACTTTGAAAAAACATCTCAGCATTACCATCCCGGTGTAACTATTATGTGGATTGTTGGTGTTCCGGTTGAACTTGCAAAGCAGTTTTTGGGTTATGGGGAGGTATATAACAGTGAAAATTATGAAACATACCATTTGTTTGCAAAACTCAGTCTTATAAGTGTTAATCTGGTTCTATCTCTACTTCTCATCTTTTTCCTGTCAAAGATTACAGGATTTAAACTAGGGTTTTTGACGGTATTTCTGCTAAACCTAGAGCCATTCTTTTTAGGCAATGCCAAGATTCTTCATATGGATGTATTGTTTAGTAATTTTGTTATTTTAACGCTTGTTCTCGCCTTTTTAACAGTAAGGACAAAAAATAGCTACTACGTAGTGCTAAGTAGTTTTTTTGCAGCTATGTCGGTGTTAACACGAAGTATTGGAATTGGTTTAATACCTTTTATACTGATGTACTTTATCCATTACATTGTCGTTTCAAAGAACAAGTCTTTCATAAGGTTGGTATTTGTATTTGTTACTGCTTTTATGGTAATCACGGTTATGTTTTTTCCGGCCCTCTGGGTAGCGCCAATAAAAACTATCGATGAGATTTTCTCACGAAGCTATTCAATTGGGGTTGAGGATGGGCATACGCAGTTCTACTTTGGTAAAGAAACAGAAAATCCAGGGTTCACATTTTATCCGGTTATTTTCTTACTTCGAATGTCGCCGTTTATTCTACTTGGTTTTAGCTCTTTTCTACTACATAAATTGAGACTACTTAAAGAGCATAAGAAAGAAATGATTTCTGAGCTTAAAGACTTATCATTTATAAAACCGCCAATCTCATTTGATAGGTTTATTACAGTTTTTTACTTAGGGTATTTCTTTGTCATGTTTATTGCCTCAAAGAAGCTTGATAGGTATATGCTTCCCTTGTATTTTCTTATGGTTTTATTTTCTCTCAAAGGCTATCAGCTTTTGTATGCAAAGTGGTCAAGTAAGCTTTTTGTATATTGCATCTCGCTGCTTTTTGTATTTACCGTAGTAAAACCAATATCAACCTTATCGCCATATGAGTTTTTGTATTACTCCCCGCTTTTTAAAAACGCTCAAACAGCAAATAGTGTAGTTGGGTTTAAAGATTTTGGTATGGGCATGAGTAGCTTAAAAACGCTCATGTTAGATAGGTACTCATGTATTGAAGGAGAGTACTCATACCCCAGAAACTTTCGAGTTGAGTATAAAGATGCGACGTATGTGTGTCCGACAGTTAGAGCTAAGGTAAATGTTGGTATTTATACCTCCAAAAATCTTGCCGAGCTTTACGGTAACACTAATACTAAAAATACCAGGTTTTCAAAACCGAATGAATACAATGTTTATCTTAGAGTAATAAATGGCGAGATGCCTAAAAAGATTAGAACCAATGGACTTGTTTATAAACATGATGCCTCAATCCTCATTGGGGATTTAGAGTTATGGAGAATTTATGTTAGATCAACTCAAGAAGAATAAAGAGCTTATATTGATATTTCTACTTGCTCTAGTCCTTAGAGTAATTGGAGTTTGGCATGGTTACCCTCTTGTTTTTAATGTAGATGAGCCAGCACTAGTTCGTTCCTCTCTTGGGATTGGGTTTAATATAAATCCGCATCATTTTGACTGGCCGCATTTTCATTATTATTTAAACTACATAATTTATTTCTTCTACATAAAGTTTAGAGGGCTGGTTTTAGATTTTGAGGTTTTAAAATCAACATTCTTATGGCGTGATCCAATAGTATTTTACCTTTTGTCACGTACTTTTAATGCATTTCTAGGGGCCTTAACAGTTGTACCTCTTTATCTAACAGGTTCTAGACTTCATAGCAGGAAAGCCGGTTTATTCACGGCTCTTTTTTTTAGTGTTTTTCCGCTACATGTTAGAGTTTCACATTTTGCTTTGATTGATGTTCCGACAGTATTTTGGCTATCTTGGGCTATTTATTTTGCAGCAAAAGTGTTAACAGATAATAGAACTAGAAACTATTTAGCCTCTGGATTGTTCTCTGGTTTTGCAATGAGCGCAAAGTATAACGGGTTATTTGCAGGAACAGCTTTATTGGGCACCCATCTTATAACCTTAGCTCGCAATAAGTCTTTAATTAAGACTCCATCTTTTTATTTTAAACCTGCAATAGCACTTATCTTTTGTGGTCTTGCGTTTTTAATCGGAACACCGTTTGCACTTTTTGATTACCAGACATTTATTAGAACCGATTCTTCTGTTGGTGCTTTGTGGCAATTTACTAATGTAGGGAGCGTTGATTTTGCTCATAGAGTTAAAAACTTTTTTGTAACCTCACCAACAAAGCTATTTAATGATCTTGGATTCATACCGGTCTTGGTTTTTGCGCTGTATGTAGTTTATTCACTAAAAGATATAGTAGCTAAAAATAAAGAAAAGACTGCTGTCTTTGCATTTATTGTAATTCCACTTCTCATTATAGTTTTTAGTGTATCTGGGTTTGAAAAAACACGTTCCCATTACTATTTGATTTGCTATCCTTTTATAGCTCTTGGTATGGGTGTCTTTTTAGCGCAATATATTAAGCGAGTATTACTTTTATTTTGTATACCTTTAGCTTTAAGTCTTTTTCAGGTTTATATATTGTCGGTTAAAGATACGCGAAATGTAGCTTGGGAATATCTACAAAGACAACCTAAGACCTTGGTTGTATACAATGATCCTGATTTTCTCCAGGTCGCCTTAAAGCTTAAAAGGGTAACTGAGGTGAAAAAAGTTAAAGGTTATGATCCGACTAACTTTAAAAGACCAGCATATTGGGTTGTTCTTGAACCAAAGACTAAGAAACTGCCGCCTAATCTTCAGTCACAGCTTCTCATTGATTCTACTTATAGAAATGGCCCTAATATTGAGATATTCTATCTAAAGTAATTATGAAAAAGTTTAAATACGAGATTCTTGTTTTTATATTTGCAATTTTGATTAAACTCCCAAATCTTGGGTACGATACGTTCAATACAGATGTTTGGAAATGGAAATCAAGATCATATAACTTCAGTAATGGTGTTTTTGGACTAGATTTTAAAGAGACACTTCAAATTTATCATCCCGGAGTTATTTTGATGTGGCACGGTACTTTTGCAATTAAAATCTTTAATCTTTATTACGATGTGGCTGTTGGGGGAGAGCCGCTAAACGATGTTACTTCAATCTTCTACCTAAATTTTGTTCAAAAGCTTCTTGTATCTATTACTGTTGCATTTTGCCTAGCCATAAGCTTTTATCTGCTCAAGAATCTCTTTGGAAAAAAGTTTGCAGCCTTTGGGGTCGCGATGCTTCTTTTTGAACCTCTATTTTTAGCACTGACTCGTGAATTTCATCTTGAAGGGTTGATGTCTGCCTTTATGCTAGTGGCACTCTTCGCAACTTACTATTATAAAACAACAAAGGGTAGAAAAGCGCTAGTTGTTTCAGCACTCTTTACTGCTTTGGCAGTTTTAACTAAGGTAACTGCGGTACTGCTTTTGCCTTTTATTTTCGGAGCTATTTTATGGGCTTCTCGTACAAAGGATATGAAGCTCAAAGTATTAGTTCAAAAAACTATTCGCCCATGCCTTTCTTGGTTTGGAGTTTTTTTGGTGTTTTGTTTTCTTATGTGGCCAGCACTTTGGGTTAGGCCTCTTGATGTATATAACAAAGTGGCTCGTGGTATTTTTTCAGTTGGGATTGAAGAAGGACATGATCAAATTTACTTTGGGAAATATGTTTCAGATCCCGGTGCAACTTTTTACCCTGTAGCGCTTTTAGTTAAATCGTCTGTCTTTTTGGTTCCTGGGCTTATTGGGTATTATCTTTGGGCAAGAAAAAAAGCTTCGCTTGAGGTGAGGCATTTTAATACCTTCTTGTTAGTTTTTTCAATTTACTATCTTCTTCCTCTTGTCTTTTCATCAAAGAAACTGGATAGGTATGTGCTGCCTTCACTTTTGTCACTTGTTCTAATATCAACAAGTTTTTATTACTACTTATTAAAGTACAAAGCTAATATCTTTTACAAACTAGTACTGCCTATATTTATAATTTGGCTTGGTTTTTTAGCCTATATTCATCCTGACTATTTATCTTACTACTCACCATTTACCGGCGGGCTTCGAAACGGTATTACAATAATCGAACCTAAATGGATGTACGGCGGACTTGCGGTTCAAGACTATTTCAAAGAAGTGTCGCAAGAGAGGGGATACACTCCTTTTACAAAAGCTCAGCCGTTCAATGAAATCAGAAGGAAGAAGGCATTGATGGCGGATAAGCTAACAGTTGCATTCCCGGAAAAATACTACAACCAAACCTATCCGTTTATTCTTCAAATAGGAGGCAAAGCTATTATTGATAAATTGACAGATGAAGCACAGCAAGCAAAGTTTTTTGTCTTTCCTGTATGGGAAGATAGACATGAGTATTTAGATAAGCATAAGCTTAGATACTTTGACTCAATTTATGTCAGGGGCGTTAAATCATTTAATGTTTATGAACGGGTGGGTAACCCTTAGAATTTGGTATGGTTAAAGCAGTGAGTCAGTTATACAACAAATTAATACAGCTGATTGGTAAGAATACTTTTGATACTGTCTTTGTGACTGGGGCTTTGTTTGGAGTTGGTTTTTTCTCATACCTCCTGCAACTTCTTCTCGGAAGATTTTTAACTGTTGAAGGCTTTGGTGATTTCACAGCTCTTCTTTCCCTAGTTACTATAATCTCGTTTTGTTCAAATGTCATTGGAATGGCGCTTGTTAAGCTCTTTTCAGAGCTTTATGCAGATAAAAAGATATCGACTCTAACAAACCTCTTTCTTAAGGTTTTACTTGTTTCAGTTATTGCAGGTATAGTACTCGCACTTACAACAGTGGTTTTTCAAAAACCAATTCACGACTATTTAAATATCAGCTCAACAAATGTAATACTATTTTTTGCGCTTGATTTCGTACTTACTTTTGGCTTGATGTATGTTGCCACATTTTTGCAGGCTACAAGTAGATTCATATTCTTTTCACTTTATCTTGTAATCGGCAGTATTTTTAGGCTGTTATTTCCAGTTCTGTTTTTGATCTTTGTAAAAAATGATCCAAGCATGGTGTTTTTTGGCTTCTTTATAGCCCAGGCTCTATCGGTAGTAACCGGCTTTGTAGCAGTTAAATTAAGCAATGTAGCAAGCGAACCAAGTGAATCAACTTATGTTAAAGGAGATTCCAGAGCACATTTTAAAAAATTACTAACTGAAATAATACCTATTGCAGTAATTACAGGTGTTATGGCTCTTCTTTCTAATTATGACATGATACTAGTGAAGCATTTTTTTGATGCCTATAACGCAGGTATTTACGCAGGTACTTTAACTCTTGGCAAAATAATTTTATTTGGTGCCGGTTCTGTTGCTACTGTTATGTATCCAAGAGTAGTTAGCAGTAAAAAAGATAAAACCCTACTTACAAAATTAGTTAAGCAATTTACAGTTATTCAAGTAGTATTCATTTTGATACCTCTAGCTTTGTACGTCTTTTTTCCAAGAGCAATAACAACATTATTTTTTGGCGATAAATATATATCTTCAGTCCCGTTTCTTCCGGTGTATGCATCATTTATTGGTTTTTGGGTACTTATAAATTATATGCTTACATTGTTTATTGCACTTGATATAAAAAAAATCGCTTTTTTTGTACCACTTTTTTTCATCGCTCAGTATATAGGGATTACATTTTTCCACGCCAATTTACATCAAGTTGTTTGGGTAAACTTTAGTGTGGGACTTGCTTTTGCGTTATTTACTTCAGGTTATTTTGTTAAAACACTAAGAAAACTTTAAGTATAATTTTGTTTAAACCATTCGTAGGTTGAAGCAATGCCTTCTTTGATTCCTATTTTTGGTTTCCAGCCCATATTAAAAAGTTTTGTATTATCAAACAGTCTTTTTGGCGTCCCGTCTGGTTTTGATGGATCGGTTAAGATCTCACCTGTAAATCCAACAATCTCCGCAATCATTTGAGTGTACTCCATGATAGTGTAATCTTCCCCATATCCAACGTTGATTATCTCATCATCATTATAATTTTCCATTAAAAAGACAATGGCATCTGCCATGTCATCAACATGGAGGTATTCTCTTCTCGGAGTTCCTGTACCCCAGATTGTTATTGTTTTAGATCCAGCAACTTTTGCTTCATGTAACCTTCTAATAAGTGCTGGCAAGAAATGAGATGAAGTTAGATCAAAGTTATCGTTTGGTCCATATAAGTTTGCAGGTTGAGCACTTATAAAGTTTGTTCCGTACTGTTTGTTATAGGACTTACACATAGTGATTCCTGCAAGCTTTGCCATTGCGTACGCCTCATTTGATGGTTCAAGAGCTCCTGTCATCAGGTATTCTTCTTTAACCGGAACTGGCGCAAATTTTGGATAAATACACACAGAGCCAAGAAACACTAGTTTTTTAACCCCAGTTTTATATGCATTATGAATAACATTGTTTTGTATTTTTAAATTCTCATAGATAAATTCAGCTGGGTGTTCTTTATTTGCAATAATGCCACCAACTTTAGCAGCTGCTAAAAACACATACTCTGGTTTATGAGTTTGAAAGAACTCTTCTGTTTGAGCCTCGTTTCCAAGATCAAGCTCAGCTCTTGTTTTAAGAAGTAGGTTTGTAAACCCCTTGTTTTGTAAATTTCTTGTAATTCCGGATCCCACAAGTCCTTTATGACCTGCAACAAATATTTTAGAATCTTTGTTCATTTTTTTCCTCCATTTTAAAATCACTTTCACACATCATAGTGATCAACTCGTCAAAAGTTGTCTTTGGTGCCCAGTTTAATTTTTCTTTCGCCAAAGACGCATTTCCAAGTAAAAAGTCTACTTCTGCCGGTCTAAAGTACTCAGGATCGACTTTAATCATCTCAGTTCCAGTTTTTGTATCATATCCTACCTCATCAAGTCCTTCTCCTCTCCATGCGAGTTCGTAGCCAAAATGTCTTGCAGCTTTTTCGGTAAATTCCCGGACTGAATGTGTTTCTCCGGTTGCAATTACAAAATCCTCAGCATTTTCTTGTTGAAGCATAAGCCACATAGCTTCAACATAGTCACCTGCAAATCCCCAGTCTCTTTGTGAATCAAGATTGCCAAGGAAAAGCATCTTTTCGTGTCCCAGCTTGATTCTTGCAAGCCCCCTTGAGATTTTTCTTGTCACAAAGGTTTTGCCTCGCCTTGGCGATTCATGATTAAAAAGAATGCCTGAACAAGCATAGATTCCGTAGCTTTCTCTGTAGTTAACAGTAATCCAATGAGCGTATAGTTTAGCAACTCCATAGGGGCTCCTTGGGTAGAAAGGTGTCTTTTCAGTTTGTGGGGTTTCTTGTACCTTACCAAACATTTCACTGCTTGAGGCTTGGTAAAACTTAATTTTAGGATTAACTCTGTTAATTGCCTCAAGAATCCTAAGCGTGCCAAGACCAACGACATTTCCGGTGTACTCAGGGAGTTCAAAACTCACTTTAACATGGCTCTGAGCACCA
Organism: uncultured Candidatus Saccharibacteria bacterium; assembly: GCA_964540135.1. Classification (GTDB taxonomy): domain Bacteria; phylum Patescibacteriota; class WWE3; order UBA101185; family UBA10185; genus CAZCAQ01. The sequence goes on from CAZILK010000001.1 coordinate 22,724, forward strand.
AGGTTATAGATCTCTTCTGGTGAGACTTTCTCAATTAGGTTACTTAAAATACTGGAATCTGTAAGGTCTCCGTAGTGAAGGTGGAGCTGCGGGTGGTTGTGGTGAGGATCTTCATATAAATGGTCCAGTCTTTGAGTATTGAAGTTGCTTGAGCGCCTAATAACGCCATGAACCTCATATCCCTTGTTTAGGAGTAGCTCTGTAAGGTAAGAGCCGTCTTGGCCAGTAATTCCGGTAATCAATGCTTTTTTCATAACTAAGTGATTTTAATACATTTTAAGAGGTCTTTAAAGAGTAGGTTATTTATTCATGTTTTTAAACAGTGTATATTAAGACTGTGAAAGACAATTTACTACTATCCGGTAATTATTCGGGGTCATTTAATGTACCTGTCTTTAATAAGGTACCTTTTAATAAAACTTGCCTTGATGTTGGGTGTTGGGACGGTAACCTTGGGGAAAAGCTCGTATCTCATAAGAAATGTGTTGTAGATGGTATTGATGTTAACGAGGAGATGCTAAATAAAGCAAAGACACGTGGATATCGGTCAGTTTACCCAATTAACTTAAATCTTGATACTTTGGATTTTTCTTCTATTAAAGAAAGTTACGATGTGATTATCTTTGCTGATATTCTTGAACATCTGATCAATCCAGTAAATGTTCTAAGACTTCTAAGTGAGAAACTTAATAAAGACGGTATGATTATAATCTCGTTACCTAATGTTGCCTTTTTACTTAATCGGTTAAATTTATTACTTGGTAAATGGCAATATAAAGAATTTGGGACTTTAGATAAAACACATCTTAAATTTTTTACACTTAAAACAGGAAGAGAAATGGTTGAGTCAGTTGGGCTTAAAGTTTTAGATGTTATTCCGTATAATCAATTCGGTATTTTAAAAAAGATACATCCACTAGAAGAGATTTTCCCAGAACTTCTAGCGTATCAGTTTATGGTCGTTGCAACAAAAGATGAAAAATAAAGTAGATGATGTTCTAGTTAGTATAATCTTGCCCGCATACAAACAAGAGAAAAATATTAAAGAGGATATCCAAAGAATAACTGGAGTTATGGACAGTACCAGATTTAATTACGAGCTAATCGTTATTGTCGATGGTTTTTTAGATAGAACTTTTGAAATTGCTAAAACACTTGAGTCAGACAAAATCCATGTTGAGGGTTACAAAACAAACTACGGTAAAGGCTATGCTGTAAGATACGGTATGGCAAGAGCTAAAGGAGATTTCATAGCATTTATTGATGGCGGTATGGAAATTGATCCAAACGGAATTTCTATGATTCTTGAGCACATGCTGTGGTATAAGGCTGACATAATGGTAGGGAGTAAGAGACACCCAGCAAGTATTGTTAAATACCCATTCTTCCGAAGATTTTATAGTTTCGGGTACTCGACTCTTTGTAGACTGCTTTTTAGACTTAAAATCTCAGATACTCAAGCAGGGCTTAAAGTTTATAGAAAAGAAGTACTTGATAAGGTTTTACCTAGACTTGTTGTTAAAGCTTATGCTTTTGATGTTGAGCTATTAGCTGTTGCTAAATACCTTGGGTTTAAAAGAATCTTTGAGGCGCCAATTGCTGTTTCGCTTGATTTCACTTCAAGCGGGAAATTATCTTCAGTTTTTAACAAACAAATTAAAGATATTCTATATGACACAATTGCTATCTTTTATCGCATGTATATTCTTGGTTATTATAAAGACTCAAGTCAACGCAAGTGGATTTACAGCGAGGAACTTAAGATGAATGTTAATACCGGAGAGTTTAACAAACATGGCAAATGATCCTTTAGTTTCTGTATTAATACCAGTATACAATGCAGAGAAGTATTTTAATGAAGCACTTCAGAGTATTGTAGATCAAACATATAAAAATATTGAAATAGTCATAATTGATGATTGTTCTCAAGATAGTACTGGTGCCATCGCTAAAGCTTTTTCAACTAAAGACTCAAGAGTAAAAGTATTTACAAACGAACAAAATTTGAAACTAAGTGGTGCTCTTAATGAGGGAATAAGCCATTGTTTCGGGAAATATATTGTTCGGATGGACGGGGACGACGTTTCTTTTTTAGACCGGATTGAAAAGCAAGTAGCATATATGGAACAAAACCCGGAAGTTGGTATTAGCGGCGGTTCGATGGAGATAGGCGATGAGTATTTAGCTAAAATTGGAACTCGAAAATATTATTTAACAGACAGTGCTATTAGAAAGAATATCTTTAAATTTAGCCCTTTTTGCCATCCAGGTGTAATTATTAGAAAAGAAGTTTTTGATATAGTAGGTGGGTATGACGGGAGTTTCACACCGGCTGAGGACTATGAGTTGTATTTTAGAATTGGACTCAAATTTAAGTTTGGCAATATTTCAGATTTTGTTTTGCATTATAGGACACTTCCAAACAGTATGACCACAAGTTCCATTTCTAAGATGGAGAAAAAAACTATAGAAGTTAGAAAGAAATACATGAAGGTCTACAATGCCGGCTTGTCTGATTACTTGTACACCTACGCACATGAAACATTAGGCAGGCTAATACCTCCAACACTTAAGCTGCGATTGTTTATTTTTATTAGAAGCCTGTTTGCAAAGTAATATGATTAGGTTAATTTTAAAAGGCGGTCTTGGCAATCAAATGTTTCAGTACGCGGCAGCATACTCTCTTGCTAAGAAGCACAATACAACTTTACTTCTTGATACAACTTTTCTAGACACAAATTGGCCTATAAAAGAGTTTGTTAAAAGAGACCTTGAGCTTGATTTATTTAACATCGATTATCAAACTACCGGTTTCTCCGGCTCAAGATTTATAAATAACTACTTAGGCTATCTTCTTTACTCACTTATTACCTATTTCGGGAGCAAACCCAAATGTGTGACTCAGAATCAAGCATTTAACGCACTCGACAAACTACTCAACCAACAAAAATCTTGCAGTGAGCCATCTAAAGAAGATTTTGATAATTTCCCGCAAGACATGCTCCTTGAATGCTATATGAATGATTACCGATTATTTGAGGTTTTTAGAAGTGAGATATGTGAGATGTACGATACCGACAAGCTAATTGACGACACTTTTAGTGGTACAGAGGAGGCAATACGAGCTACAACTTCGGTTGCTGTAAACATAAGAAGAGGGGACTTTCTATTTAAAAAGAACAAGCTTGTGATGAAAATCCTAGATGACAACTACTTTACACAAGCTATAAAGATAATTAAATCAAAAGTTCCAAATCCACATTTCTTTATATTTAACTACGATTATCCTGAAGGTATGACAAGTCCTTACGGTCTATCAGCTAAAGAATACTCGCTTCTTGGTAGAGAATTTGTTGGTGATCGCTTTAAAACCTATCTACGATTAGCCTCTATTTGCAATCACAATATTTTGTCAAACAGTACTTTTTCATTCTGGGGTGCGTATTTGAACAAACACATAGATAAAGTAGTAGTTGCTCCAACCTTTTGGGATACATCAGGAAAAGAGTTCTCACTCCCTAAAGATTGGTTAAAAGTTACTAATTAATATAAATGAATATATTATTTTTTGTACCTCACAAAACTATATATGCAGGTCGAACTATATATGAAGGTTATAAAAATGCTTTCACCGATCTTGGACATACCTTTAAATTCTTAACTGCTGATGATAATCAACAAGAAGTTTTTAGTTCGTTTGCACCGGACATATTCTTCACAAGTATTCATTCATATATATTTAAATATTTAGATCTGACTTCTTTAAAAGCTCAAAAGAAAAAAGGCATGAAAGTCTTTGTGAATATGCCAATGTGGCACTCACCGCTTTCCAAAACGCGGATTAATGAGGCTCCAAGTATCTCGGGTGTTAAGGAGTATGTACGCTTAATTAAATCAGGTGAGTACGGTGACGTTTATTATAATGTTTTTAGGCAAGGTGATAAGAGAATGGAAGGGTTTGAAGAAACAACAGGTTATAAACATTACACTATTAATCTTGCTGCTGATAAACTGTTAAATTATTTTGATTATAACGAGAGTTATAAATGTGATATCTCCTTCCTTGGTACAAATTTGCCTGATAAACAAAAGTTCTTTAAAGAAAGACTTTTCCCACTTAAGAATTCATACAATCTCATGTTGTTTGGTCAAGATTGGACTTTTAAAGATAAAGCTACGGGTTATTTGGCAAAGGCAGGTATGTATATGAATATCCCAGTTCTGAAAGATATTCAAAAACCAAAACTGCCGATTGTTGCAGAGAGGCAAATATATTCATCGTCCACAATCTCCTTAAACATACATGAGCAGTTTCAAAGAGATTTTGGCGGAGACTGTAACGAAAGAACTTTTAAAATACCATTATGTGGTGGATTTGAGATTGTCGACTCAATAGAACACATCAAAGATTTATTTGTTCCTGATAAAGAAATAGTTATGGCGGAAAGTAAAACTGATTGGTTTGAAAAGATTGATTATTATATTAAAAACCCGGATAAAAGGTTGCCAATAATTGAAGCTGGTAAAGCAAGAGTACTAAAAGATCACACCTATCATAATAGAGTTAACCAAATCCTTGAACTTTACGCTAAAACTACCTAATAGGGTATTTGAGTTCTTTCGCCAAAATTAAGATGATAGATAGACTTTTTTTGTAAGCTTTCAACACAGTACGCCTGCAAGCGAGGTCCCTTCTGGAATAAATGATGTATCAAAGTCCATAAGCTTACAAATGGTTGCTGCAACTCTTATCGAGTTGTTACAACTTCTTTCATCTGGGTATACATGAGTCATGTTCCCAACGTAAAGATTAGTAAAATCAGTTTTGCTTGGGGTTATTTTCTGTGAAAAATTTAAATCAACTACCGGTGCAGCATATTTAGCCTTGAAGACATGGTATTTACTAACATCTTCGTTTTTGAAGTTTGGGTAAATATCAGATAACCTGGCGATCATTAGCTTTGCTATTTCATCACCCTCCATGAGTGCTAGCGGATCACTGCTTGCATAGTATCTTGAAAGATAGGCTAGATGAATACCTCTATAGTTATCGCTTGCTATAAAGTTTGTATGTTCTATAACTCCACCAAACGGGAAGCCTGGGTCTGCTACACTAAGCCAGTAAACATCGCTCAATGCTTTTTTCATTTCTAAGATTACACAAACAGCTGCGAAGTATTCTATGCTTTTGTTTGTTTTCACTATTTCTTTTAGCTGTGGGGTTTGCACGGTGAATAGATACTGATCAGCGGCATATCTGCTTGTATCAGTTTTCACGGCTGTAACTAAGTTACCATCTAATTCAATATCTAACACACTACTGTTTTTCACTATCGTAACTCCCATTTCTTCTAGCTTAGTTTCAAGAGCCTTTATAATAGTTTCAAACCCACCTTCAAAATATCCAAGTTGCTCGTTGCCCTTACTTCTTGATCTCATTCGTTGAGATAGTCTTCCAATCATCCATGAAAGAGGGACAACATTTGCAAAATCGCCAAATTTTATATTGAGGAGTGGTTTCCATAAACATTCTGTTACTTCTTTACCGGCAAACTTATAAAACCAAGCTAAAGCTGATATATTCTCTGAATTTCTCCAGTTTGCAAATCTGCCAAGGTACATACTTGTTGAGACAAATCTGATTTTTGAAATCATACTCATAGGTTTAAATTTGAATAAGTCAGGTAGTCCATTAAACCCGTATATCTTTTTATTTCTAAACACACCCATTTTTGTGTTTTTAAATATTTGTTTGTCTGTAATGCCAAGTTCTTCACATAACCACAGGAGTTCTTTATCGTGCGTAAAGAAATGGTGGTAGTAATACTCAAGCCTACTACCGCCAACATCAAACGATTTCACCACACCGCCAAGAGAGCTTGAAGCTTCAATAAGAGTTACAGTTTGCTTATTTTTAGCAAGGATATATGCAGCTGCAAGACCAGTCATACCTCCTCCAACAATTAAGATGTGTTTGTTTGTATTTCTCATATTACGTGTCTGGTTTTAAAGCTTAGATTCTTTAATTATCCACTCTGGTCTATTTTTTACTTCATCATAAATTCGGCTTAGGTAATTGCCAATGATACCAAGGAAAATTAACTGAACGCCTCCTAGAAAGAGTATTGAGATGACAATTGTGGCAAAACCAGGGACTGGTCCAAGTCCTATTGAAGTAAAAAAGGGAGTAAATATTCTTTGAAAGAGTGTAAACACCACCATAATTAATGCTGCTATTGATACCCAGATGCCAAGGCTAGAGGCAATAGTTAGGGGCACTGTTGAAAAAGAAAATATACCGTCAAAAGCCAATTTCATTAATTTTTTAAAAGGATATTTTGTTTCTCCACCAGCACGAACTTGCCTTTCATATTCAAGACCTATTTGTTTAAACCCAGACCAGGCTCTAAGGCCGCGAACAAACTTATTTTTTTCAGGCATACTTTTTAATGCATTTACTACCTTTCTATCCATGAGTGAGAAATCTCCTGAATCAAGAGGTATGTTAAATGTTACAAGATACCCAAGTATTCTATAAAATGCCCAGTAGCATACTCGTTTTATATGTATTTCTTTTCTTTTTTTCCTAATCGCGTAAACAACATCAAACCCTTCTTCCCATTTCTTAATATATCTATGGAGCTCTTCTGGAGGATCCTGGAGATCTACATCCATAACAATTACAGCGTCTCCATCTGCATGATGTATACCACAGGATATTGCTGTTTGATGCCCGAAGTTTCTTGAAAATGAAATTACTTTCCAACGATCGTCTTTAGTATTTTGTTGAAGTAGTAGTTGTAGAGTTTTATCTTCAGAACCATCGTCGATACAAAAAACATTATAATCATGCTCCCAACTCTTAGTCGCTTTGATTAATCTTTTAAAAAACAACGGTAGTACTGCTTCCTCGTTATAACAGGGAAGAACTATAGAAATTTTCTTGCGTGTTTTAGTTGCCATATACTAATTGTTCGAGTCTATTATAATATCTTTCTGCTATATTGTAAGATGCGCGTTTGTTGTTGGGTTTACAAGTTAGTTAAGAGTTAGTTTAGTCTGTTTCGTAGGAAATCCCGTGTTTAGCTAAAACATCACCTCGATATACCCAAGTTTGAACATATCCTCTGTAGCTTATGGTAAATTCTGCAGGAACTTCTTTACCGGGTACGGGAACAGTTCTTTTAAGACCGCCTCTTGTGAATATAAAATAATCGTCCTTTGTGTAAGGTCCGAGCCTTTCTTTATGCGGTATATGATCTGAATCGACATTTATCCCCAAAAGTATTTCGTTTGGTTGCTTACCTTTGTATTTATATAACCAAGCACCTCTAAAATTGGCAGTTATAATTGTTTTTTCACAGCTCTTTGTCTTAAGACATCTCTTAAAAATCTCTTTTTGGGCAATCATAATTTCTTCCCCCCACCCTTGCCAGGCAACATCCATTCTCCCTTGAACAAAGTTCTTATTATAGCTTTCAGACTGATCAGACCAGAATGGTCTAAATGCTGCATATACAGGTGCAAATGGCCAAAGCTCAATAACTAGTACAAGAGCAGTAACTGCTATTAATGCTTTCTTTTTAACTAAGCTTTGGTTTGAGTTTATAAAACTGTATAGCCTGATTAATATATAGAGCTCAAATATATAGTGGTACAAATCGTAATACCTATTCACAAGCCAAGTTGATGTTAATGCATATCCAAGAGGCATAAGAAAACACATAATCACAGCTAAGTCCCAGATGAAACTATACTTAGTCTTGTTTGAGTTACGCCTTGTGAAATCAAATATAACAATAAAAGCGAGCAGTACCCAAAATACTGAGGGAATTGCATTTATAAAAACTGCATAATAAAACGCTATATTTTTAATATGAAACTCTTGTGCGGTGGTCGCACCTGGATACCATGTATAGTTCGCATTGGGATTTTTGTCATGACCGTAGGTTCCTTTTGGTGCTTGTACAAAAAACCCTTCGTAAGCCTGGGTATTAAATGTTCCCCAGACTCCAATTGCAAGTGCGGCAATCATTACAATTAAAGCAAGCTTGGAGCTTATTTTGGAGCCTATGTTATCAAAGAGGTTATCAAACTTACTTAATAAAATAGAACATACACAGCTTATTACGACTAGCGCTCCCAAAAGATAGTAAGAGTAAGTTGAGTTGAAATACGCAAGATTGCTGGCAATCTTAGCACTCACAAGAGGCCACCCCCACGATACAAGAGGGTAGAGTATTGAAACTGTACCTTTAGTCGGAAAATCAAGATCCCTAGCAACGCCTATTAATCCATACATTAAAAGAATCTCAATTATACTCGCCACAACCCCTGCCGATATTACAAGAGGAATTATGTATAGCTTTTTGTACTTGTTGTAAGCTAGATAACCTAACATGATAAGCGATACGATGATTAACGGTGATACATTTAGCTTTTCTTGTGAACCAGCCACTGATATTACAAGTGCGACAATAGTTAAGTTTAAATTTTTAGTTAAGTATGCTATGCCTAAAAGAAACATTGCAGCTGTTGCCACAAACATTGCATATAAATCATAGTTCGCAATCTTCCATGCGATTAAGTTCATCGGGGTAATGAGTGTAAACATCATAAAGAGAATAAACGTTAGAACAAACTTTTCTTCATCAGTTATTTTCAAAACATATTTTTTCAGTAAGCTAAAAATACCAAGCATCATCACAATACCCCCGATCCAGTGCAGCATTTTAGCTACCGATAGGAGGCTGTTATAGTCTCCAGGTTTAAAAAGACTAAGAGGTATACCGATTAAAATATAGCTAAGTCTTAAAGCCCCGTTACCCCAAACTCCCATTTGAGCTGTGTACTTAATAGAGGCAAACTCCATAACCGATATACCCTCATCACTAGCAAGCATTTGAGAGGACTTTTCTACCGATATATAGAACAGGAGGCCAATGAGGATAAGTAGTATGCCAATTGCCTTGTAGGATTTAACGTTTCTCTTTAAATAAAAAAAAGTAATTATAAGTCCAACAGATATGGTAATAAGTTCAAATAAATTAATACCAAGTACTGGCAAGAAAGGTTCAAAGTAACCAACTCCTTTTAACTTAGATGAGATTAAGATTCTGATTGTGCAGTAAAAGAAAGCAACTATAAAAAGCCCAGCACACAGAGGCTTTATTCGTTGAGACTGTTTTTTTCTAAAGAGTAAAAAAGCTGTGTAAGCAAGAGTTGTAATATATAAAAACAGTGCTAAGTGAATTGTAATATCTGTAGTCATGTTAACTTTGTTTTTTAATAGTTAGGATTACAGGACTCCATGTTTTCGTTTTTATAATTAATTGCGCTACAAGTTTATTAAGACCAAGTGTCTTCATTATATCTAGCATCTTCTTTACTTTATAAAGACCGGCCCACTCACCAAAATTTGTGCTAGTCATTCTTTCTAAAAATACTTCTTCTCCTAGTGACAGTAGTTCAATGTTGTATTTACTTCCAAGTTTCTTTGTTGCATTTTTTGCCCACCTTGCATTTAATTCTACATTCAAGGTTTTTGCATACGCTTCATTTCTCCCGGCAATGTATTTTATATACCAAGGAAAAAAACTCTTAAATAACACTGGTGGGTGAAAGACAGCATAATGCCCATCAAAAAACGAGTGAAAGCTTGGGTACACATATTGAAGTATGCCTCCTGGTTTTAATACACGAAGCCCTTCATCAAGTACTTTAAACGGGTCTTTTACATGCTCCATAACGTTAGTTGAATAAACTATATCAAAAGTATTGTCATCAAAAGGCATTTCCTCGCCAAATGCAGCAGTTAAGGTGTTTTCATCTAGATTATTATCTCTAAAGACCTCCCGTGAGATTGCAAGTGAGTTCCCAAAACCTTCGCCATCAGGCTCAATACCAAAAGCATCAATATTAAAATTCTTGATAGCTACTAGGTTAAAAATACCAAAACCAGAACCGACATTAAGTAGCTTTTTACCTGCTATTTCATTCCCGCTAAGATATTTACGAATAAGTTCAATTTCGTTTACTGGTTTTACGAGCGAGAGTGTATCTTCAGTTAATTTAGTTATTGGAAGAAAAGAAAGAGCTGTAAAAAAGGCACTATACTCTTCGTCCACAAGTTTTTTAACATTGTCTGAAAGTAACATTTCAAGAATTATACTATAATAGCCTTGGAGTAAATATAGCGAACTATGAAGCATATACTGATTTTAAATTATGAATTCCCGCCTGTTGGTGGTGGGGGCGGAACCTCCTCAAAATATCTAGCAGAGGCATTTGCGAAACATGACTTAAAAGTTCATGTACTAACGAGTTGGCTCAAAGGTTTGCCAAAAACTGAAAGCATTGATGGCTACACGGTTCAAAGAATCAACTGCTCTAGATCAAAGCCTGATCGTGCATCACTATTTGAAATGTTTTGCAGTGTACTTTTTATGATTGTTCCAGCAATCAGGTATTGTATGGAGGAAAAACCAGATCTTATTCATTGTAACTTTGCAGTTCCTACCGGCATCGTCGCTTTTATTTGCAAAAAGCTTACTGGTGTTCCATACGTACTAACGCTCCATGGGGGCGAGGTTCCATCATTCAATAAACCATTTGTAAGTAATAAGTTTTATTTCTTTTCGGTTGTAATTAAAAAACTAACATCTCCTGTATGGACACAGGCTTGTAGGGTAATTTGTGCAAGTAATTATTTTTATGACCTGGTCAGAGCGGAGTATCCGACTATCACCCCAGTAGTTATACCGTTTGGTATTGATCTTGACTTCTTTTATCCAAAAGAGAAGATACGCTCAAATAAGATATCTTTACTTTTTTTTAGTAGACTAACTAAACAAAAAGGAGCTTTAGTTTTACTTGATTCTGTTAAAGCTTTTGATAAGTCCCTAGACTGGGAATTAAACATCATCGGTGATGGGCCTATGAGAGGAGAGATTGCGGCTAAAATTGAAAAAGATAATCTTAAAGATAGAGTAACTATGCATGGATGGCAAAGCAAAGAATTTATTCGTGAGGCGTTGTGGAAAAGTTCTGTATTTGTGTTCCCGTCGCTACAAGAATCTTTTGGCTTTGTTATGCTTGAGGCGATAGCTACAGGCACACCGGCAATTGTGTCAGACACTCCTGCATTACAAGAAATTATTGATCAAACTGGTTTTGGTGTTGCGGTTACAGATTGGGATACCGATCTTCTTCCTTCAATCACTAAAGCACAAAGTCTTGTATTTGATAAAGCGAAGCTAGCAAACTATTCGTGGGAATTTACAGCAAACAAATATCTTGAAGAATTTACAAGTTGTGTTAATTAACTTTTCCGCCAAACTTCCAAGAGTTACCGTTTCTGTTAATGATATAAACAGAAGTTTTATTAATCTGTGGTACTTTGTCTAACCAGACTTCAATATCTTCTTTACTTAAGTAAGTTGTTTGAGGTGTGACAAGTTGGTCAAAAGCAACATGCCTGTGGAAAAAATAACCTCTTTTTGATATCCAGAGTGCATAGCTATACATTGGCATTTTATTTGCAAAACCCTTTGTCGCAAAAGCTTTTATAAAAGTCGTGTAGAGATAAAAGAAAAACGCAAGTGGTGTTGCAATCAAGTATTTAGTAAACCACCAGGGGAGTTTACTTACAACTTTTCTTAACGGATCAACAACGCTAATAACAAAGTTATTGCCTTCTTTTGCATATACCCAGCAATGAAAATTGCCACTAGCCCTTGTATTTTCAACAACCGCTTCAAACCCCTTAAATGGATCTTTTAAGTGATGAAGAACACCAATACAATAAACAACATCAAACTTATCTTTGCTTCTATACTTAGTTAAATCTTCTTGCAGTATTTTATAGTTTTCTAAATGAGTAAGCTTCATGTTAGCTTTAGCGGAAAGTATAGAATCACCAAGGTCAACTCCTTCAAGGTAACTTGGTTCCCAGGTTGAAAGCCACATCATAAGACTCGCGTTACCGCATCCAAGCTCAAGCACACGTTTTCCTTTGATATCTTTTTCAGTTAAGGGACTTAACCAATCAACAAATTGATCATAGGTATAAGTTGAACCTTTTGGCAGATTATTCCATGAGGTTGCAAATGCTTGTGCGGTTTTTGTGTCTTTTCTTTCCTTCATAAGTTATCAGAGTTTAAAGTTCTTAGTGCCCATAAGAATGTTCCATCATTTGATACTTTATTTATATGATCATTAATCTTCTTATCAATAAATTTTTGATTTAACTTTAAATCCTGATTCATATTAATAGTTATTGACTGATTTTGAAACCACTTTCCAATTGGAGCACCAAAACCTTTTTTTGATCTGTTAATTATATTATCCGGTATAACATTCTTAAGTGCTTTCTTAAGTATGTATTTTCGCTTTCCGTTTCGCAGCTTATACTCGCCTGGTATCTTTCTGACAAAATCAACAAGCTCTATATCCAAAAAAGGTGCTCTGACCTCAAGCCCGTTCATCATACTCGCTCTATCGGCTTTGACGAGAATATCGTCTTGAAGATAAAGCTTTGTGTAGTATTGAAGAGCTTTGTCTACTAAACTAAGTTGTTCGCAATTATTCCATTGATCAAGTGCTTCAGAGAATAGATCATCTATTTGAAGAGGTTCGTTAAAAAGCTCTGATAATTCACTAGGTGCTAAAGGAGCCATCCAAGTGGGGAGCCAGAATTTTTTTTCAAATCCCAGCCCTCGTAGTGTTCGTTTCAGTTTAAAATCAAGACTCATGTTCCGTAAAGAAACCGGCATGTTTAGTATTGTTTTTTCAAATCTCGCATGCATGCTTTTTGGAATAAATTTTGCATACATTGCAGCAATAGGTAGCGCCTGGAACGGATCATACCCTGCAAACAGTTCGTCGCCGCCATCTCCAGAAAGCGCTACAGTCACATATTTTTTTGTAAATTTAGAAAGTAAGAAGGTTGGAGTTAGCGAGCTATCTGCCATAGGCTCATCAAGTCTCTCAAGTACGTTAGGTAGTATTTCAAGGGCTTTATCAACCGATAGTATATCTAGGTGATGCGCGCAGCCTATGTGTTTGGCAACCTGCCTTGCGTATATAGTTTCATCAAAAGAAGCTTCATCAAACCCAATACTAAAAGTTTGCAGAGAATCTTGTTCTACATGTCTTGCAGCAAGAGCTGCGATCGCTGATGAATCTACCCCACCACTTAAAAATACTCCAAGTGGTACATCTGCCATTAGTCTTCGTTTCACTGCTCTATCTAGTAAAAACTGTAGCTCCTCGCCCCATTCTCGTTCTGGGTTGCGTGGTAGATGCTCAAAAGGTTCGATTTTAAAATCCCAGTACTTGTTAATTTTAAAGCCCTTGTCTTTGATCGAAAAGATTAAAGAATTGCCTGCAGGCAGTTTATAGATATTTTCATAAATAGAACTTGGTGCTGGAATATAGCCGTAAGCGAAATATTTTTGGAGTGCTTTTTTTGAAATCTCTCTTTTTAACACTGTGTGGTGCTTAAATGCGGTTAATTCTGATGCAAAGGCAAAGACACCGTTTTGGTATGTATAAAAAAATGGTTTCTCACCAAATCTGTCTCTACTACAAAAAAGAAGACCGTTCTTTTTATCATAAATAACAAAAGCCCACATGCCGTTGAGTCTAGAAACAAAATCAGGGCCCCATTGAATATAGGAGTTAATTAGAGTTTCAGTGTCTGAATGATCAGTTTTAAAACTATGACCTTTTTTCACAAGCTCAGTTCTTAATTCTTCGTGGTTATATATTTCTCCATTAAATATAATGACTATGTTCTCATCAACAGAAATCATTGGTTGTTGCCCCGTAGCAAGGTCAACAATCGAGAGTCTTCGGTGTCCAAGAAAAACAGTCTTTTCAACATCTACCCATGTTCCTCTTGCATCGGGACCACGATGAGAAAGGGAATCTGTCATTGCATCAAGAATTTGTGTATTGCCTGTTCCAAAAAAGCCAGTTATTCCGCACATATTATTTGTATAATGCAACGCAACAGCCTTAAATGCAACAGTATTTACATATTAAGGTACGATCTACTTATGGTATTATTCCTGTGTGACAAAAGTAATTATTAACTTAGGTTGTGGGAAAACAAGACTACCTGATTCAATTGGAGTTGATTATACAAAGATTGAAGATTATGTTGATGTTGTCCACGATCTTGACTCACTGCCTTACCCTTTTGCAGACAACTATGCCGATGAAATTCATATGTACCATGTGCTAGAGCATCTTCACAATCCACTTAAAAAAGTGGAAGAATTACACCGAATTCTTAAGCCGGGTGGTATTTTATATATCAGAGTTCCGCATTTTTCTTCGATGGGAGCTTTTTCAGATATAACTCATATAAGACCTTTTGGGTATGGATCGTTTGATTATTTTAATAAAGATTGTTCACATCATTTCTATACTTCAGTTGAGTTTGAAACAGTGCATAAAGAGATTAAGTATTTTGGGTTGTATCCTAATTCTGGTTTCTACACCAAGTATATCCACGCTAATCAATGTTTTTACCCAATGAGGCCTGTAGTTCTTCTCATGAACTTCTTGATTAAACTAAGCCCAACTGCCTTTGAGAGGTTTTGGTGTTATTTGGTTGGTGGTGCTACTGAAGTCGTAGTTACACTAAAAAAAGTCTAAAATGCAAACCAAAGTTGTTAAAGACCAAGAGCTATTTTTTAACGATCATTCTATAAAAGATGAAATTCCATCTGAAAAGAATATTTTTTATTACTATTCTATTAAAGAACAGCAACACGGGTTTAACTTTATAAGCAATTGCAAAAACTTGCTTGAATACGGTTGTGGTATGGGCACATCGCTTGATGTATTTTTTGAAGACAAGTCACGAAAACTAGCTGATTACAATATAGTTGGTGTCGATATTGCCGATAAGGCTTTAGATAGAGCAAGAGCCAAGTACCCCAGCTACACTTTTTATACCATTCAAAATAATGTTATGCCACAAATTAACCCAGGAACTATGGACGGAGCTTTTATGCTCCATGTTTTGCATCATTCAACCGGGCATGACATTATGTTTGCCGAAATATACTCTAAACTAAAGCCAGGTGGGAAATTTTTCTTGTCAGACTTATCGTCAAATAATCCGTTCATTTCTTTTGGGAGATTTCTCTTTCCTTTTGTTTCAGGTAAGATGACCGAAACTTTTGAAGATGATCTTGTTGTTGATGGCAAAATACCTGATAAATACAAAATTAGTAAGGATAAAGTTATCTCTCAACTTAAGGTGTGTGGTTTTACCATAACTGAAGTTGGAGAAGGACACTTGTTTGTTTTTATCTTTAACTGGCTTCATAGATTATTACCGTTTCTCCATATAGCTGATATGCATTTTTTGCTAAAACCGTTAATGGCCCTAGAACAAAGGATGTTAAAATTCTCATTTTTTAAAAAGTATGCAGAAGTTTTTTATATTTTTGCAGTAAAAGAGCACTAAATATGTTTCTAACAATTGCAATTCCAGCATATAATAGACCGGATAACCTAGATGTACTTCTCTCAGGTCTCGTAAAGATCTTAACAGATGAAACTCAGGTTTATATTTCTGATGATGCCTCTCCGTTAGCCTCAGAAATCAGACAAGTTGTTGAAAAGTACACCGCTCTAAATCCAAACATAAAGTATTTTTTAAACGAGCAGAATTTAGGGTACAGCGGAAATGTGTTTAAGCTTTATGAGTTAAGCGATTCAAAGTATATCTGGTTTTTGTGTGACGATGATGTTGTTTTAGAAACATCAGTCAGCGATATCATCTCCAAGCTGAAAAAACATGAGCCAACCGTTGCTGTTTTTAACCATACACAAATTGATCCATATGGCAGGAAAATAAAAGCTTTTTACGGGGATCACGATTTACTATTCACAGATGATGCGCAGTTTGAAGATGCTTCCCATTTGTTTAGAATCTGCTTTCTATCAACTCTTGTGGTTGAGAAGCTTGGAGATCTGCCAGAACTTAAAAAGACAGACTATGCAAACAATATATTCGTTCAAATCAGCTTCTCGTTTTTGCTTCTTTCTAAAAAGTTTAAATTTGCTGAATTCACAGATGTAGTTTTACACCGTAATGTTGGCTTTAAATACGGTGAATTCTTTAAGTTTTACACAATAGATACTTTAAAATCGATTTACATTGTTGATCACTGTATATCAACCAAAAAATTCAAAGACTGGGCTATTAGAGATATGCCTACTGCTTTAAAGCTGTATCTTTCACAAAAACTAGGCCTTTTTAAATATTGGGGGAGACCCACTAAACAGTCTATAAGGTCTCTCTTTGATTATTACGGCATTTACGCTCTAGCTTTTCTCTCTTTCCCAGTTATTAGCTTTCTAACTCCGACCATTCTACTAAAAGCGCTATATTTCTTTCAATTAGTTCAAATCCACGGGTTTGAGCAAGCTAAAGTGTTATACAAAGAGAAAATTAACAGAGCGTATACTGATTCAAGGAAAACTGGTTTTACAACATACAAATGAAGAGATTTGAAAATATTTATTTAAAAATAGTTGAGTTTGTATTAAAGTTTTATTTACCTCTTGGTGTTGTATGTTATCTTTTGTTAGCTGTTATTCTAGCTCTAAAATTTGTAAGAGTACTTGGGCCAAATGAGTTTATCTTTATTCATGACGAGTATTTAACCCTAGACAAATTTCACGCATTAAGAGCTTTTTTGGTACAAAATCCAATCAATTTTGGAACATCGGAGACAACAAACCTGATAGTCACTTTTTTTTCAAGGTGCTACTACCTTGTTAGTTACAGTGTGGGTATGAGTATTGCTGGCTCACAGCTTCTTCTCTTTAGTATAAAGCTGTTCTTTATAGGATTTCTCCCGTTTTTGGGTTTTAAGAAAATCGCGCAAACATTATTCAATATCGATCTAGGCCCTTGTGAAACTCTAGACTTGAAAGCTTGTACAAAGACTTTAGGTAACCTAATTGGTGTAGTGCTTGTTGCTTTAGTCTATTCATTTAATACCTACACATTGATCTATTGGCATGGAAATAGCTTTGAGCTAACTCTTTTACTTTGTTACGCGTTAGCACCTTTAGCGTTTTACTATTTTCATACTGCTTTATTTAAGAAACAAACAATCCTAGCAGATTTTCTTAAGCCAGTAGTTATCTTGTTTTTCATGTCATTTGCATTCTATCTATGTATTGTTTTTGTACTATTTTTAATGCTGTATTTCTTGCTAATTCATTTTGTGTATAAAACTGATGGAGTCAGTTTACTTAAAAGACTTGGTATTCTTTCACTGTTATACATACCTTTCTTACCACTCTTTGGTCTCATCCCGTATGAAATGCTTTTTAGTTCTGTAAGTGGCATTAACACTAGCGGTGGAGAGACATTTAACAACCTTGCCGGTAGTCTACTTTACCCGCTTTTCATGTGGTATTCATGGGGGATATATACTTACTGGGATCATAGAAATATATTTACTTTTCATGACTTTTTTAAACACTTACCTTATTTATTTTCACCGATTCTTGTTTATGTACTTCTACTCGTAAGCATCTTTAAAAACAGTTATAGAAAATATTTACTTATCTTTCTACTTATCTTTTTATGCTTCTTGTTTTTTATAAAAGGACCTCAAGAGCCTTTTGGCGAACTGTTTAAAGCCTTGCTGGAAAAAGTCCCAGTATTTAGAGTATTTAGATCTCCTGATAATAAATTTGGATTTGCACTGGTACTTGCCCTTTGTTTATCAACTCTTTCAATAGTAGACAGAGTCAATAAAAAACTGCTTTTGCCGGTACTTATATTCATGCTTCTTGTTCAGTCTCATTTGTTGATTAATTCAAAAGCAATAATCGGTGAGAATACCGATGATTCACGAGACCGGATAATCAGGTATACACAAAAGCAAGAGCAATTAATACAGTTTTTGAATTCAAAAAGTCTAGCTTACGAAAATATCTTGCCGTACCCGCCGGATGAGTTTGGCAACTTCACTTTAGAGGACGGAGATTACCATATAGGTCAGGAGCTTATTTCCAAGAGGGTAGCTCAACCATTTATTTTCTATTCTAAATACAGTGGTGTGAGTACAGAGGTGTTTTCCATGCTAACCGACTTTTTAGAAGAAAAAGATTTTGAGATCGTAAAACAACTTCCTATAAATTATCTTCTAGTTCGAAGAGATATAGCGCATGTTGACTACAACAATCACTTTATCGAGCGTATAAATCGGAGCTTTCCACTGCTTTTCTCCAATGAAACTTATAAGTTGTATGACATCGGTGCGCCAAGTATTCTTAGTTCAGATAACCTTATTGCTTTTAATGCTGTGAGTCCTATTCATTACAAACTCAAAGTAGATACAACAAGTGCATCTACTTTAACTTTTATGCAAAGTTATAATCCCAAGTGGAAGTTATATGAAATAACTGAAGCCGAGTACCTAGCCTGTGATAACGAGAGCTGTAGGCATAGGCAGAAGCCTTTTCTTTCTGAGTTAGCTGTTCCATTTAAAGAGTCTCATTTCGAAAATTCACACAAGAAAAGCATGCTTGGTATGAATGAATGGGATTTAGATGGAACGAACCAAGATGTTAAGTATTACTCGCTGTATTTCTCGCTCCAAAGTTACTTTTATTACTCCGTTCTTTTAGCAGGAGTGTACCTAATGTTTATGTTGTTAATTATAGCTACAAATCGGTATTCAAACAGAAATGCCAACTAAGAAATACTTGCCCTATATCGCATCTATCGTAATAGCATTACTTTTTACTTTCACAACATTTAAAGGTGTAAAAAACAACGAATTCATTTTTATTTCTGATCAATTTATAAAAGTTAGTTTTGAGGAGGCATCAAAATCTTTTCTGCATTTACGCAAGCTTGAAAATCTTGGAGTTCACAATGCGTGGCAAAGCACTGTACAATTTTTTGATTCCATTTATTATTTGGTATCGTATAAGATTGGTTTAACTGTTCTTCATAGTGAAATGCTACTGCATTTCATCATCACCTTTCTTACACTAGTCGTATCATTTGAGGCATTCAAAAGACTAAACGAGAAAGTTTTTGGTAATACTTCTACCCTCTCATCTTTTATTGTTGCGCTATTTTATACTTTTAATCCCTATACGTTTGTTTTGTGGCATGGCGGAGTATATAACTTGGGATCGTGCTTAACCTATGCTTTTGCACCAACCCTACTTTATTTGGTGTATAAACTTACTTTCTTAAAAAGTTCTGTTAGTACCGCGTTAGCTCTTTCTGTAGTTCTGTTTTTATCTTCATTTGTGTTTTGGATGCTAGCTCCAATCTTGTTTTATTTACTTTTGCTAACACCAGTATTTCTTATCATAAACACTTACAAAACAAAAAGCTTTCCTTTAAGACAGTTAGGTTTGTTTTCACTAACAGCTTTGGTGTATCTGCTGCTTGTTGGTTTCATACTACACTCAATTCTTTTTGAGTTTTTCAATACTGCCGGGTACGCAAGTCCTTTCTCCACACCGACCTACGGTAATCAGGGAGGGGGACTTAATTATATTCTCAAGCTCTATTTTTCTTGGGGTATTTATAATGTCTGGACACCAAGGACTATATACCCAAAGCCAATTACAGATTATTTCTTTTCCAATTTCTATCTTTTTGGATTATTTAGCCTTTATGTTATGGCTTTACTTCCTATGTTGTACTTTTTAGTAAAAAAGAGTTTAGCTAAACTAGCCCCTCTTTATGTGATCCACTTAGTTTTACTATTAATCTTTATGTTTTTTGCAAAGGCAAATCAGCCTCCGTTTGGAGAAGTCTTTGATTGGTTATATAGTAATGTAGCTTTTTTCAAAGTTTTTCGAACGGCTGATGTTAGATTCGGGTTTGTAATTGTATTGTGCCTTAGTATCCTTTTGTTATATAGCTCAAAATTTATAAAAAGGTCTATTTTTGTAGTTCTTACAATTTTTTCCATCATTCTACTTGTTTTCTGGCTATTTACAGGTAAAGCAACAAGGGGGTTTGAAATTGACAACATTTCGTACGATAGAATTGTTTATCAAACAGAGGATAGTAAAGGGCTCATAGCGTTTTTAAACGCGAACAAATTTTTAGATAGGTACGTCCTAATCTTACCAGGATTTTCGTATCATACTTTTGAACTTAAGAAAGGGGATTTCTTTGTTGGCCAAGATATTATCTCAAAGTTTGTCACCTCCCCTTTCATTTATCCCAATCAGGGAACAACTGATTTATATCTTAGTAGTTATCAGGCGCTTGCAGCCATACTTAAGGCGCGAAGCTACGATCAGTTTAATAATCTACCGGTGAAATATATTGTATTAAGGCGTGATATCAGCTGTACAGACTGTTATACACAAGAATTAGAAGATTTAGAAAAGAGTCGGGTTTTTAAGCAAGTATTTGCAAACAGCACTTTTAAAGTTCTAGAGGTGCCGGATAGTGTTGGCATAGTTGAAAATGTAAAAAACTATGTAATGAAATCTCCAGTCTATATACCTATTTTCAAACCTGAAAGTACAATTAACTTAAACTTAAGTTATAACGATAGCTGGAGATTATATTACGGATCTAAGATTAATCCGCTTAGTTTAGTGAGAGATTATTTTGCAGATAATGGCCTAAAACCGCGTCAAGTTGGGCCTTTCATGCAGTTTACTAATATTCCACAAGCAGAATCATATACTTTGGTTTTCGCACCGCAGATTTTGTATTACATGTTACTAGAACTAAGTTTAGTCACAGTGTCGCTTGTTTTAATTTACTTATATAATAGAAAAGATGTTTAATTCTTCACTTATTTACGATTACAACGACATTGCGTCGTATTTTATCTCGGCACTTCGCGAAAGAAGTGGAGTAAACCACTTTTCTTTAGTTGAAGCATCTCCAATACTCACAAAGCTCGAGCCTTTAAACGGGCTTATAAATTTATTCTTTTTCAAACTGTTTGATCAAATACTGGCAATAAACTTGATTTCCATCATGTACTTAGTACTTGGGTTTACTGTGTCTTACATTTTATTTAAAAAAATAAGTAAGAATAATGTCTTGTCGATCTGTTTTGCATTTTTCAATACCTTCTCAATTTACAATCTCTATCGAATAATTTCGTTTACAACAGACCTGATGCAGTTTTTTATGTTCCCATTAACCATCTATTTGTTATATACAAAAAAACTTAAACCGCATCTTCTAGCTTTATTGTGTCTTGTTGGTTTTGGACTGAGCATATACTCATCGTTTATGTGTGTTGTTGTAATTCTTTTTTGGTATCTCAGCGATTTGTTTTTCTCACAAAGCATTTTAAGTCAAAGACTTAAGGAAGTTACTAAAAACTTTTTATTATTTCTTGCGCCGCTATTTGTTGTTGGGGCAGTTCTTTATAGCAGTGTAATCTTACCTTCTCTGCCTTACTTTGCACGGTTCACGAGAGATGAGAACAAGCTAATTAGGAACATGAAAACAAAGTACAGACCAATTGAGGATTTTTACAGCTTAAGCTTTAGACCTTGGTATTTTGTAATTCCACCAAAAAACTCAGTTTTTTTTGGAGAAGTTGGCAGATCGGCATATAAAAGAATAAGTGAAACCGGTTACTTTCTTGCTGATGATTATACAGAGGAAGAAGCAGCGGGGAGTTATTTAGGTTGGCATTTTATTTTAGGCGCTCTTTTTGTGTATGCCTATTTAATGTATAGAAAACTCTCTCACAGCACAGCAAGAGGTTTTGACTCAATCCTGGAAAACGAGACTCTAATTTTAAGACTCGGGTTAATTACAATCTTAATTCTTCTTGTAAGCCACCCACCCACCTTTACAATAAGTGGTATTATATTTGTAACTCCAACTTACTTCATTTATAAGTTTCTCCCAGTATTTAGAACACTTGTCAGGTTCAGTGCATTCATATATTTATTTATCTTGATTATAAACCTTATCTTATACACGGACTTATACAACAAGATGACTGCCAAATTGCGAGTTTTGTTTGTGCCGGTTTTACTTATCTCCACGTTTGTAGTTATGCAAATTAAGCTGCCGATAGTAGATGTTAAAAGAGCTCCTTCTGATATCGCCTTCATTAAGAATTACATGAGAGAGCCGTATAACTTTGCTGTATATCCAAAAGGGGACTATTATTCCATTTTTTGGCTGTTAAATACTAAAAAGCTATTGATAAACCCTGTCGATTTTATTAACGAAGAGTCTGGATTTGACTCAAATAAGTTCAGCAAATCTCTTAATACGGTGGAAGGCTTGGCAGCTGCAAGGTCGTATGAGGCAAAGCTGTTGGTTGTGTATAAAAAGCAATTACCGCTAAAAACTGCTCAAAAGGATTTAGAATTCTTTACAACAGTGCTAGGGGAGCCTGTTTTTGAGTCTAGTGAGGCTGTAATATTTACTTTGTAAGCAATATGTTAAGATAAATCTATGCAATTCCTGAACTTTAATATGTTTTTGGTTTTATTGCTTACCTTATTTGTTATTTTCTATATTTTGGATCTTGATTCGCTTGTTAAACTTGAAAACAAAAACATTTTGTTAAAAAGACCTATCACCAATCTCTTACTTTTGGGAATAGTATTAGGACTTATTTCACGTGGTGGTATGCAAAACTTCTTAGTCTTTTTAGTTTCTGTTGCCTTTGTTCTCTTTGTTATCTTTCTTTTCTCTCTTGATAGAAAGCTTATGTTTTTGCTGTTGGGGGTGTTACTACTTTCACTGCCATTTCTTTATTCCTTAAACTTGCTGTTTATAGCAATACATCTCGCTACTCTTATTTTTTTACTTCTTTTGGTTGTTGTGTGTAAGGAGCTATCACGTGAAAGCAGTCTTTCTTAAATTATTGTTCTTTGGCTTTGTTCTTTTTAATACAGCGTACGCTGAATCCAAATACGAGTACTATAAAGAGCATTTCGAAGCTATTAAAACTTCAGCAATGCGTGAATCAGCAATAAACACCAAGATTTTGGTTCGTGGTAAAGGCTTTTTTCGCGATGATTATGATATTCTTTTTACTTCTAAATTAACACCAAATCAAATGGAGAAGTTTAAAACAAATGCGATTCTCATTTGCGATAAGACCTATCAAGTGACTAGTGATATTGCATGTGGGATTGATAGCGTGACAGGCAAGGGTTTACAAGTTACAGATTTTGAAAAGTTAAAAATATATTCTCTAACAAGCAGTACCGGAACTTTAATAATTATTCCTGAAAGTAATTTTGTATTACCAGCACATAAGAATACACTTAGAAAGTTTTTAACTAACCTATACAAATCACAGTTAAATCCATCTGCCTCGAATTTTGCTAAATATGAATATATCAATAATATCTATTCAAATAGTGTAACAAAGATTGTTCTCTTGGTTGCGCTCCTCCTTTCAGTCATAGGGTTAGCCCGATTTATTCATAATTTTAAACCTGCGGTTAAAAAGTCTATATTTACGATACTTCTGGCAGATTTCATTACACTGATCCCAGTCTCTCTATTTGTTTATACTCGTGAGTCAATACCCCTAGCTTTAGATAGCTATGCATCCTTCATTACACGGTTGTTAGATCCATTTATTTTCATACAGTCACTAACAACATACTCATTTATGGAGATTGCCGTTGCCTCGATGTTATATGTTTTCATAATACTCAGTTTTGTACTGTTTGTTTTACCAACTGTACATGGATTTGTTGCAAATTCCTTCACAGACCTTAATGTTAAGAACAAGGACTACTCAAAATATGTCCTGCTGCTTACATGGGCTTTAACTGCTCTTGTTTTAATTACCCCCGCTGTTAAAAATCCGTATTTACTTTTCGTTCTTCTTATACTAGTTTTTATCTTAAACAACATACGAAGTGTTGATAAAAAAGAGAGCAAAGATAGCTATAAAAAGATTGTTATAGTTACAACACTTGTGGCTCTAAATGTTTTCTTTTACCTATTTGTTAATGTATTAAACTTAATACCCGGTAAAACATTGAAATTATTTGGTGGATCGTCTCTACTTCCCACTACATTTAACGAAGCAGCTGCAGTTGCTATAGAGCCGTTGTATCCAGCATCAAATTCTCTTGTGTTTGCAGACAAGTACCTAATCTATCACCCAAGCATTAAGAATATTGTTAATGTTCCTATCTCGAAATTCACAAGCACCGCAAATCATATTATTGTCCTACCTGATATTGAGGACTCATTGTTTAAAATTATCCACGAAGATAATGAATTAAAATACAAACTAATGACAAACAATAAGACAAGTTATCTGACTTTTAATGCTGACAGTCAAAAACAGTATATGCTGAAATTAACATTTAAATGTTCAAAAGAATTAGCTAGCTTTGACGGTAATTTTAAGCCATTTTACTTTAATAGCAGGCTTGGGGAGTTTGTGACAGATGGTGCCAGACTGCCATTTATGACTTTCACAGGGTGTACCTATATAGAAGGTAATGAGGGTACATATAGCGTACCTCTAACTTTACCTGAAGACTTTATGACCGGTGAGATTATTATGAAGTTCAACTTTTCGGTCAGTGATTATGTTGATGATATGACTTTATTTGAGAATAATATAGAGAAAGACTTCGACTATATTAACTTGACGACAGTTGAAAATGTAGCCTATCAAATCTATACAGATTACACTCAACCGGTATACGTTTATAGTGATATTTCAGAGGAGGTTAAATTTAGTAGTAACTACCTAATCTCTCAAAATATTAACAGCTTATTGTCAAAAGGTTTAATAAACGGGCACTTTACACTGTGGTCAGATACATTTGGGGCTTCAATCAAAAACACTAACAAATGAAACAGATAGGTTCGTGTTTAGTAGTCATTTTTATCAGTGTTTTTATGTTAAATAAGTTATATAGTATTTAGTAAATGTTTAAAACTAACCTCTTTTCCAAATTTCCATTTTTATCAAATGGGAAAAATAGAGATGAGTGGATAAGAAATAAACTTCTCGCAATTCCTGATGGCATGTCTATCCTTGATGCTGGGGCAGGTGAATGTCCATATAAGATTTATTGCAGCCATCTAAATTACACAAGCCAAGACTTTGGCAAGTACGATGGTGTTGGGGATTCTGTTGGGTTACAAACAGCTAAGTGGGATAACTCCAGGCTAGACATAGTTTCAGATATAACTGCAATTCCAGTTGAATCAGCAAGCTTTGACTATATTTTATGCTCTGAAGTTATTGAGCATGTTCCATTCCCAGACCAGGCAGTAAAAGAAATGGCTAGAATTCTAAAATCTGGTGGGAGGCTAATATTAACGTCCCCCTTTTGCTCGCAAACTCACTTTGCTCCTTACCACTTTTGTACGGGGTTTAACATCTATTGGTATGAAACAGTTTTAGGAAAATACGATTTAGAACTAGAAGAGGTTGTTAAAAACGGCAATTATTTTGACTATGTCTTGCAGGAGTTAACTAGATTGCCGATTGTAGGTATGAGATTCTCAAGCTTAAAAGTGTTTAGCTTGTTTTTATATCTATTCATTATCCCTCTCGTGTTTATACTTTTTTTGTTTAGTCTTGTGTGTAAAGACAGTAGCTCGCTCATGTGTTTTGGTTACCAGGTTGTAGCAAAAAAGAAGTGATTAGGTGAGTTTCTTAATGCTTGATATAGTCGAAACACCTTAATAGTGTTGGCAAGGAGTATAATCTTGTATACTGTAAGCGAGCTATGGTTGCAGTTTTCACTCTCGAGTCTATTGAGTTTGTAACAACCATAAAACCTAAGAATGAAAGTCACAATTATAAAGATTAGCTGTTTCGCATTTTTAATCTATTTTTTAGGTTTTCTCTTTTTAAATAAGAGTGGCATAAACACTCTTCCCATACAGTCAGAAGACACTGTTCCAGCAATGTTTTTACCAGTGACTTTGATAAAAGAACGAACCATGTTTGCCGATACCTATGTGAAAATGATGAAAGAGCGTTACCCCCAGCCAGATGACAAGCTTGGTATTTTAGGTTACACGCCTTTTTATCTAAAAAAAGTAGTGAAACTAAGTGAGCCTTACAAAGATTGTCTAAAGCATCCTAAAGATGCCGTTTGTTCAGTTACTACAAATAAGTATGAGACGCACTACATGACTGCTTTTACAGTAGTACCGGGTTTATTAATAACCCCTGTTTATCTTATTCCTCTTGCTTTTAACATGCCTGTTACCTGGGATAATCTTATACTTTTGTCTCACATCTCTTCAGCACTGATTGTTATGCTCTGTGGTGTTTTTATGTATATTCTGTTACGAAAATTCTTTCTAGCACGAAGTGGGGATGACTCAAAAGCAGTGCTTTTAACCTGTGTCTATCTTTTTGGTACAGTAAATTTTGCAATGGTTTCCCAGTCTTTGTGGCAACACGGGTTTGTACAATTATTTTTGATAATTGGTCTTATCTTTTTACAAACCGGACTCACAAAATATTCCAAGTCCTCGTTCATGTTGTCTGGTCTTTTTCTTGCTCTCGCTGTTTTATCAAGACCAACAGCTGCACTTTTTGCGGTACTACTGTACGTATTAATACCAATAACCTTTAGGAGAGATTTTCCAAAGCTAGTACGGGGAACAGTTTACCAAGCTTTAGGAGTTCTTCCTGCCGCCTTTTTCTTTTTTTGGTATAACGCTAAATACTTTGGGAGTATTGCAAATCAAGGGTACGCAGGTCAGTTTTTTAATAGTTGGTTATCTCCTTTTCCTGAAGGGTTTTTAGGTATCTGGGTTTCACCAAGTAAAGGTATCCTAATTTACTCTCCAGTTCTCTTGTATATTTTCTTTGGTATCTTAAGAGTTGTTAAAAACAAGAAGATTGAAAACAAAAGCATCTATATTATATCCGCTATAATTATCCTACTTCACACACTTCTCATGGGTAAATGGAAGCATTGGTATGGAGGATTTTCTTTTGGTTATAGATTAGCTTCAGATGCTCTGCCGTTTTTTATTTTGCTCCTTGTTCCATATATTACTTCTAGTTTTCATGAGAAATACAAAAAAGTCTTCTATGCTCTTTTTGCTTTTTCAGTTTTCGTTCAAATTTCAGGCATGGTCTTTTTTGATGGTATTTGGCATAACGCATACGATGATGGGTTTAGAGATACAAAATGGCTATGGTCTGTTAGAGACTCTGAAGCAGGTTTTAATGTGAGGAGGGTACTAGTGAAGTCAGGGTTTCTTGAGCGTGCCTGTCCGGAGTGTTTGAGTAACTAAAAGTATCGTACTTCTGTAATGCCTCATCTTCATCTATCATATCCTTAACTCTTTGAACTACTTGCGCTACTTTTTGCTTAAGCTCTAGTCTAAAAGTCTCAGAACCCATACTACTTATAGCTTTCTGTGGTTGCTTTGCTACCTCGCTTAGTGCTTCTACTAGATATCTTGTTTGATCAAAAGAACTATCAAACCGACTATCCAGTGTTGTAAGTATGTAAGGGTCGTTCGTATACACTATTAAAAATGCCCAGGCAACATGATTGCTCTTGCACTCAAGTTTCATTTCATTGGCAGCGCGCCTTACACGGTACTCGGAACTTGCCGTGTCGATTACCATGTGGAGTGGTAATAACACCATGCTTTCTAAGAAATCTTCATCAAGGTTATTTTGAGTAACAACGAAAGTTTCTACCCACGCTTGTGCTTCGCATATCATCAGTATGTTTATAGCATGCTCAAGTAGGTTGTTATACAGCTCCTCTGGTAAAGACGTAAGATCCTCATCCACATATATTCCTTCTTATAGTGTTTAATCTTTGTATGAGCGACATTGCACCAGTTTCCGCCTCTTGATAGTGGTGCTGTATCTCGTGTTCTAGCATGAACTCTCTAAACACAGTGTTAAATTCTGTTTCCGGCATGCTTAAAATGTGTTTTTGTGCTCTTTCCGCAGCAGACAGTATTAATCGCTCATCTTCGTCTGTAAAGTAGCTTTGTTGTTGCCTTAAAAGATAGTGCTTTGCTAATACGTCACTTCTAAATGAGCGCGAGCTCTGTAAATTGATAGCTGCTCTAGCACCTGGCTCTTTCGGTGGTTTGTAAGAGCTTGTATCTTCTACTATGTTTATTTCTACGAATTTAGGAGTATTAACCTCAGGCATATTGTAATTAGTATAGCGAATTATCTTCCACAAAAGTACATTTGGAACTATCATGAAAGTGACTATTTAACAAACCAGTTACTGTATAATTAGTATATGGATATACAAAGTAAGTACAACATAATTTGCCTTTCAAATCAGTTATGGGATTTTCCTAACTGGACTAATAAACGTCATGTCATGGCACGGCTTGCGGGGAGTGGAAATAATGTACTTTTTGTAGATCCTCCGATTAATGCAGGAAGGGTTTTATTAAAACAGATACAGCGTAAGAACTGGGACGTAAAAAGGCTAATGACCCAAGTTAAAATTGACGGCAGTGTTCACGTTTTTACTCCGGTAAACTTATTACCTGTTGCTGAAGTTACTTCAAAGATTCATGTTGGGCGAATCAAGAGAATTGCAAAGAAAGTTTTTGACCCTAATCTTAAAACACTTCTTTGGGTATACCATGTTCAGATACCTGATCTAAAATACTACATTACTGAGCTTAAGCACGATCTATTAATATATGACTGTGTAGATAATTATTCCGGTTTTCCAAAACAAACCTCTCTTATTCGAACTGTTAAATCCGATACATCTTTAATTGAGCAAGAAGAGTACTTAGCAACTACAGCAAACCTCATTTTTGCAACAGCGCCTGCTCTTGTTGAGAAAATGCAAAAGTTTAACTCAAACGTCCACTTTACGCCAAATGTAGGGGACTATGAGAAGTTTAAAAATATCAGGAGTTTTAAAGATCAGATACCTGCAGATCTTAAAGCTATCGGAAGACCAAGAGTTGGTTTTACTGGGTCTCTTGATGATTACAAATTTGACTATGACCTTATGAAAAAGATTGCCTCAGATCATCCGACCATTAATTTTGTTTTAATAGGGCCAATTGCCTTAAAGGATAGGGAAGCCGGTGATACAGTTGATACTTTTAAAGACTTCAAGAACATTCATTACCTTGGTTCTAGAGATTTTAAAACAATCGAGTACTATTTTGCAGGGTTTGACGCTTATATGATTCCTTATGTGTTAAACGATTATACAGTTGGTGGTTGTTTCCCAATAAAGTTCCACGATTCTTTAGCCGCAGGCCTTCCAACGATAGTTACAAATATGCCAACATATCTTCCGTTTTCGGATGTTACATATATTTCTAAAACTTACGACGAATTCTCCAAAAACCTAAGACTCGCTCTTGATGAGGATACTCCTGAGCGAATAAAAGCTCGCCAAGCGGTTGCAAAAGACAATAGTTGGGAAGGTAAAGTTGCTAAACTTCTCTCACTCATAAACCAAAATATTTAGGTATAATTGCTGCATGAAGATCCTGTACGCTATCAATTCAGCTGTGCTGGGGGGTGCTGAAAAGCATATTCTTGAGTTAGCTGGTGGCATGAGGGAACGGGGGCATGAAGTTCATATCTGGTGTCCCCAAGGACCGATGAATACCCAGTATAGGGACGCAGGAGCAACTGTTGTAACTACACAGGCGAAGTTTGATTTGGATCCCAAATACATCGCAGCTCTTTATAAGCATTTAAAAGCACATAACATAGATGTTATTCATACACATGATCTTAAGGTTGGCTGTAACGGTCAGTTAGCAGCAATTTTTGCTAAAACACCAGTAAGAATTGGGCATATTCATACCCCTATTTCTACATGGAAAATACCCGTGGTTAAAAAAATAATTGATCTTGTAGTCTATTTTTTTGTTGCCAACTTTCTAGTTAGTAAAGAGATTGCCATAACTGAGGTTGGAAAAACTACAAAACAAAAAGAGGGGATTTCTAAAAACAAATTAGTTGTTATCCCAAATGCGGTGGAACCTCCGCGCACAGTTAATGTCTTAAAAACAAAGGATTTTACACAGAAATGGGGCTTTGAAACTAACTTTATCATTGGATGTATAGGTAGACTAACACCTGAAAAAGATCCGTTTACACTTTTGAAAGCATTTAACAAGCTATCTCAAGAAGACGAAAATGTTAGGCTTGCACTTATTGGAGGTGGAGAGCTTGAGCAGCCACTCAAAGATACAATAAGTGAGTTGAAACTAAATGATAAGGTTATTATAACTGGAGTATTTGAAGATACCGATAAAGGTGAGCTCTATAAAGCATTATCACTTTTTGTTTTTCCTTCACAAGCTGAAGGTTTTGGCTATGTCCCGCTTGAAGCATTGTCTTATGATCTGCTGGTTATATCCTCAAACTTACCTGTTCTTAAAGAAGTTCTTGGAGACAGTGCGTTGTACTTTAACCTTGGCGACCCTGTTAGTTTATACGATGAGCTTAAACTTGCTATAAACAACTACTCTAATCTTCAATCTGAAACTGAAGCTCGAAAAAAAGTATTAAACGCTTTTACACATGAAAAGTTTATTAACGCACATGAAAAACTTTATAAGGAGCTATTAACGAGATGAAAGTGTTAATGCTTGGGAGAACTGATATAAAAAGTAATCCTGGAGGCGATCTTATTCAGATTGAACAAACTGCACTCGAACTTCGAAAGCTTGGTGTTCAGGTTGATTTAAAAACCACTTGGCATGTTGATATGTCTAAATACGACCTTGTTCATATTTTTCAACTTGACTGGGTATCAGAGTGTTTTATCTACGCAAGAGAAGCAAAAAAAGCAGGTAAAAAGGTTGTTTTGTCCCCAATACATCACAGTATTAAAGAAGTGGAGCTGTGGGAAAAACAGTTCGCGTTTGGTATGCGAAAACTAGCCAGTACCTTCCTGCCTACCCAATTTTTACGGGATACAGCAAAGATAGTTTACAGAGCACTATTTTTTGATCACGCAAAGCTCCTTCCTGCTTTTTATGCAGGAATTTATGGACTTAAAAGTCTTCATCAAAAGACTCTTGAGTTATCAGATCTTGTTCTTGTACAAACACAGGCTGAGGTAGTTGATCTGAAGTCTACCTACGGTGTTGATTTTAACTGGCATGTTGTACCAAACGGAGTAGGGTCAAACTATATAGAAACTGCCGGTCAATTAACTGAGAATACGGTCCCGCCTCTAGCTTTCACTGACTATATTCTGTGTGTAGGAAGAATTGAGGCGAGGAAGAATCAATTAAGTGTAATAAAAGCTGTTGAGAAATTGAGGAACGAAACAAATAAAGATCTAAAGCTTGTATTTGTTGGAAGACTTAGTAGAACACAGAAAAGTTATGTAAATCAC
This sequence comes from uncultured Candidatus Saccharibacteria bacterium, assembly GCA_964540135.1. Classification (GTDB taxonomy): domain Bacteria; phylum Patescibacteriota; class WWE3; order UBA101185; family UBA10185; genus CAZCAQ01. Next base: position 54,059 of record CAZILK010000001.1, read on the forward strand.
TTTTTAACTGAGGTTAAGAGTTATGACTGGATAGCTCATCTTGAGTGGATTGACTACTCTAAAATGCCAAGTGTTTATAAGTTTGCAGCAGTTTCTGTATCTGCTAGTTGGTTTGAAACAACAGGCCTTACTAGCCTTGAGGCTTTGTACTGTGGTTGTAATGCTGTTGCAAGTGGAGCGAGGGCTTTTGAGGTGCTGGGTGATCTTGTTGAGTACTGTGATCCTTCAGATATTGATAGCATTAAGGACGCTATCAATAAACAATTAACTAAACCAAAACCTATACTCAGTAACGAGTTTAAACGCAAATACACTTGGCAAAAGAGTGCCGAAAAAACATTAAAATTATATAATGAGGTTCTTAATGACTAATTTTGAACCCATTGTGGGGCTTGTAATATTTGTGGTTGGGTTGTACGCAGTTATTCGTGACTGGCGCTTCTTCATTTATATTCTGCTTTTTTTTAGTGTATTTCTGCATAAAGAATTGTTTAGTTTATACAAATGGGATTTGATGCCGATTAGATTTTTAATGGCAGCGGTATCGGTTTTTGTATCATTTACGGCTATTCGTAAACTTCTTTGGTTGTTTAAGAGAAGAAAGTTGTTGACTGGGGATGTACTTGCCCAGAAAGCGGCAGTCCTTGAGCTGCTTCACGACCCGTTTATAGTTTTCCTCTCACTTCTATGGCTAGTTAGGTTGATATCTCTTCTTTTCTCGGCAGATACTACTTCAAGCATCACGCTGTTTGCTTTCTTCACAACAATTTACTTTGGTGGTTTGTTCGTATACGTTAAGCTTAAAAAATCTACTACAGATAGCCTTAGGTTTATTAATTTCTATATTTTTATCGGGCTTTTGCTTTGTTTATTTGGCTTTGTTCAGTTGTTTGTCCATTATAGTTACGGACTAACAATTGGCTCTTTGTGGGCAATTCCAAAACACTTACCAAGAGTCGGGAGTATCTTTTGGGATGTGAATCATTTTGGCGGATTTATAGCGTCTCTTTTACCACTATGTGCTGTTCAGGCTTTGACCTCTCACACTTTGAAAGCCAAAGCCTATAACTTGTTTTGCATCTTGTCGTTCACAGTAATTCTTTTCTTAACTAACTCAAGAACATCGTGGATGTTGATGGCTATCTCAGTTGTAGTTTTCTTGTTTTTACTTGTTTATAAAAAGTTAAAAGTCAAAGGTATTTTACTTGGGCTTGTTATAGCTCTTTTTGTAGCTGGTTTCTTTGTCTATTCCTACTCAATAAAAGATTCTGAATTTAGACTTGTAGTTAAGAATTATTTTCACTACAGGTTAGACTCATTTGATTCACATTTTCTACTTCTCAGGGGAGCCTCACAAGTTTTTGAAAAGCACCCTATTTTTGGAGGTGGTTATGGCAGTTTTTTTGAACAGTTCAAAAAAACTGAAGTTTCCTCCCTTTACTTAAGCCGGGATCCTGCAGGATTAATTACAAAAGTACCGGCTCACACTATTTGGGGTGAGGTGGCTGCAGAAACTGGTATCCTAGGTCTTGGGGTTTTCATACTGCTATTTATCTTGTTGGTATCGGTTCCGCTCTATAACTTTTTAGTAAGCTCGTACCACAAAGATTATCTTATTCATGGTGCGATCGTTGCTTCAATTGTTGGTTGGTTCACAGCAGGTATTTTTTATTCTTATAACTCAGAATTCTTTTGGTTTGTGTTAATTTTATATCTTGCGTATTCAGCCAGTACTTACTTTAAGCTAGAAAATAAGCCGCTAGATTTACAAGCATTTAAACGGATGATCAGTTATATTGAGCAGAAGTTTAATGCTGGGTTTATATTTCTGGCTCTCATTTCATTTACTTTGATTTTTATCAATCTTGGGAAACATACATTTATAACTTGGGATGAAGCAATTTATGCAAAAATCGCAAAGAATATGGTTGAATCAGGGGATTATCTTAGGCTTAGATGGCTTATGGATAAAACTTGGTTTGAAAAGCCCCCTCTTTATTTTTGGACAACCGCATTGTTTATGAAAATCTTTGGCATAACTGAGCTTGCAGCAAGACTAACATCAGCTATTGCTGGATTTGGGACTGTTCTTGTAACTACTTATTTTGCAAAAAGGGCATTTGGGAAAAGTGTCGCGTATCTTTCAGGTCTGATCTTACTAACAACTTTTCAATTTTTATATTACTCCAGAGCAGCCATGCTTGATGTTACAGTTACATTTTTTATGGTCTGTGCATTAACTATTTATTTCCTGCGAGCAAGAAATACTACAACCTTGTTATTATCAGGAGTTTTTGTTGGGTTGGCAGCTATGACCAAAGGTGTCGTTGGCTTTTTACCACTACTAATAATTTTTATGTTTGAAGTTTCACATGCTTACTTTGACGAGATAGGTTTTAAAAAAGCTTTAAAAAACAGCGTAATTAACTCAAGTATTATCTTTCTCTTCTCACTGATCATCTTTCTCCCGTGGCACCTTTATATGTTTTCTATATATGGACCAAGATTTATTGATAACTATTTTATTTACCATGTTCTTCAAAGAGCAACTGAATCAATTGAAGACAAAGGTAGGCCATTCTTTTGGTACTTAATCGTGTTAAAAGTTAGTATGCGGATTTGGTTTATACTCCTAATCCCAACATTTATATTTAGTTCACTTCTTGTGTGTGTAAGAAGGATTCCCGAAAGACTTGGGCTTTTTCTGTCAAAACAAGAAAAGCTTGGGATTGTCTATTTGTTGATTTGGGCTTCTGTAACATTCTTGTTTTTCTCATTACCTGTATCAAAGCTAATTTGGTACATAATCCCGATTTATCCGGTTCTTGCAATCATTTGTGCGGTGGGCTTTATCTTCTCAGTTAAAAGTATATATAAAATACTGCCTGTAGGAGTGTTTAAAGATATTACATACATAAGTGCATTTGCACTTGTATTAATCGGTCTGACTTATTTTTATATCGAAAGAAAGAAAGTTTATACCGATAATTTAACTTTCCCTCAAGTATCTGTTATTTTAAAGAGCAATGGGCGTTTTCCAAATGATACTGTGAGAATAGATAAAGTAGATTATCCTTTGATGTATTATTATCGAAAAGGTCCGTACACACCTACCAGATTTAAGGAGATAAAAGCGCAAATGGCTCTTTTACCTCCTGGTTCAAGGCTAGTCTTCATAACAAGTGAAAGAAGGTATCAAGAGCTTTCAGCTCTTTACCCATTAATTGAGCTTTACTGGCGAGAAGATGATTTCGTTTTAGCTTCAATTACCAACCTATGAAGCTTGCAATTGTTCATGATGATTTTATTCAACACGGTGGGGCTGAGAACTTAGTTTTAGCTTTATGTGAGATCTGGCCAGACGCTGTTTTATACTCAAGCTACGCTACAAAAGAATGGGAGGCAGAATTAAAGCTTAGCAATATCAAGCTTGTTACCTCTTTCATGCAGCACCTGCCTTTTAAGAAAAAGCTCAATAAATTCTATGCTGGGCTTTTTCTTTTCCCACTTGCCTTTGAGAGCTTTAAGTTTGATGAATTTGATGTTGTTTTAAGTGTTTCAGCTAGGTTTTCACACTGCATCGTAACAAAACCACAAACCAAACATATTGCTTATATCAACTCCCCAGGAAGAATGTTCTGGGAAGCTTTAGACTATTTTGAAGATACTAAATTTGCAAAATCTAGATTTCTTAATAAAGTTGCTAGTAGGTATTTGAAAACTATCTCAGCGTACTATAGAGTTTGGGATTTTACTGCCGCACAAAGGGTAGATGCAATTATTGCTAATTCAAAAACTCCAAAAGCTAGAATTTTAACTTACTATAAAAGAGAGTCTGAAATAATTTACCCTTTTGTTGATGTTACTTATTTTGAAAACACTAAAAAAACTAAAGGTAATTTTTATCTCGTAATTTCCAGACTCGCTTCATGGAAAAGAATTGATACAGCGGTCAGAGCTTGTATTAAAACAGGAGACAACTTAGTTGTTGTTGGGGATGGGGAGATGCTAGCCGAATTAAAGAGATTATCTGCTGGGCATAAGAACATTCAGATTTTGGGCAGAGTGCCTGAAAGCAGAAAATTAGAACTACTGTGTTCATGTAAAGCACTAATCAACACACAGTATGAGGATTTTGGGATAGTTCCTCTTGAGGCAATGGCCTGCGGGAAACCTGTTCTTGCGTACGGCCGCGGCGGTGTACTTGAGACAGTTCTACCGGGAAAAACCGGAGACTTTTATTATGAACAAACACCAGAAGCTTTAATTTTAGCTTTAAGCTCGTTTCACCCAGAGAAGTATTTAATGACAGATTGTATCTTTCAAGCAAGAAGGTTCAGTAAAGAGCTTTTTAAAAATGCCATAGCTAATTTCGTAAATAGTGTATACTTAGGGAACTAGCTATCTTATGAATTCATACGACATTTTAAAAAGACTGCTTGATATCTTTGGCGCACTTGTTGGCATTATTTGTCTTTCCCCAATTCTCCTTTTCATGTCTATATTCATAAAACTAACCTCACCAAATGGAGCTATCTTCGCAGACATCCCACTTAGAATATGTAAAGGTGGGCGAGAATTTAAGATGTATAAATTTAGGTCTATGATACCTAACGCTCATCAATGGCTTCTTGATCATCCGGATTGGCACGAGAAGTATAAGGCCAATAATTATAAGATTTCACCTGAAGAAGATCCAAGATACATTGCTGGAGCTAAATTTATGCGCAAGTATAGTATTGATGAGTTGCCTCAATTTTTTAATGTGCTGATAGGAGATATGAGTTTAGTTGGGCCACGGGCCTACTATCCGTTTGAGCTAAAAGAGCAACGTGCTAAGTTTCCAGAAACTGGAGTTTATATTGACGAGGTTCTTAAGATAAAGCCTGGGATAACAGGTGTATGGCAAATAGGCGGTAGGTCAAAGATCGGTTTTGTTGAAAGAATTAAAATGGATGCAGAGTATGCAAAGAGGCGTTCAATATTGTATGATTTACTGGTGTTAATTAAAACACCAGTTGCAGTTTTGGCTGCGAAAGGAGCAAGTTAAAATGGATCGACCTAATGTATGGAAACCCTCATCAGTAAAGGGTAATAGTAATGTAAAAAAATTTGGTAAGCGGCTTGGTATTGGGGGCGGAATTATTCTTGGAGTATTCGCGCTCTTGTTTCTGGTTGTGTACTTGGTTCTTTTGCGCCCTGTTCTTGCCCTAAAAGCAGATGCAGACAGGATACAGTCGCACGTTAAAGCAAGCCAAGAGGCTTTAGCTGCAAGGGATCTCGTTACTTTTGAGAAGAACTTGGATCTCTTGGAGTCTGACTTAACACAGCTTCGAGCAACAAGAGATGAGAAGCTAAAATGGACTGCAAATTTTCCAAAGCTCAAAACCTACTATACCGATTCTGAATATTTTATAGATGCAGGACTTCACGCCATTAAAGCTGGTAAAGAATTCACAATTGTTGTTGAGCCTTTTGCAGATGCTCTTGGGTTGAAGATTGCTAATAACAAACCTCTTGAAAGCTCTGAATCAAACCCAAATGCAGCAGCAGAAGAGCAAGGTCTTGCCGAAGCCTTTTCAGCATGGGTAGGTGCTATGCCTCTTGTTGCTGAGAAGTCAGATCCGATATTAAATGAATTAAATATGATGGGGGAAGAACTATCCAAAGTTGATGCTAGTAAATACCCAGAAGATTTCAGAGGCTTTCCGCTTAGAGAGACAATAATTGGAGCACAAAACACATTAACACAGGTAAACGATTACGCGCCTGACATTAAAAAAGCTTTAGTTGTAATCCCTGAACTACTTGGTGTTGGTGGAGTTGAGAAAAGATATATGATTATCATGCAAAATGATAAAGAAATGCGCGCAACGGGTGGTTTTTGGACCTATCTCGCTACTTTTAAAGTAAATAATGCGCTTCTTAACTCAGATTTTACCTCCTACAACTCATACTATGTTGATGATGTCTTAAACACAATTGATGCATATCACACATTTCCAAAAGTCCCGCCGACATATGAAACACATCTAAAGGTTGAGAGAATGTTTGCAAGAGATGCGAACGTTTCGCCTGACCTACCAACTTCAATAGATCAATTTCTAGAATTCTGGAACTTAGCAAAACCACTAGCTCCAGGACAATTCAAAGATATTGACGGCTTTGTCGTTATCAACACTCGAGTTTTAGAAGAACTCCTTGAGATAACAGGTCCTGCCACAGTTAATGGGTTTACTTATACAAAAGACAATGTTGTTCTTGAACTTGAAAAGCTTGCAAGCCTTGCACTTGCCGAGCAGGTTAATAGAAAGAAAGTTCTTGGAGACCTGATGGAAAGAATGCTTGTTAATGTCTTTGAATCTGATAAGAACTTGTGGCCAAAACTTGTTGATAAAGGGTTTAATCTTATGGCCAGAAAGCATGTTGCTGCTTATGTTGTTGATCCAGAAGCACAGGCGCTTCTTGAAAAACATAATTTTGCAGGCAGAATTGTAGATCCGGTAGAAGGGGATTATGTTTTTGTAAATGACACAAACCTTGGTGGAGATAAAACTAACTGGTTTACGACAAAAGAAGTTAACCACAAACTTGAGCAGGTTAACGGTAAGTGGAAAAGAACAGTTACTGTAAACTTTACCTATAAACAACCATCAGCAGAATTTGCACCATTTGTAAAAAGATATAGATCTTGGATAAGAATCTATACCCCACTTGGTTCTGAACTTATAAAAATGACAGGGTCTGATGATGCTGCAGGTACTGGAGAAGAGCGCAATAAAACCTACTTCCATGGTTTTGTAACTCTTGGGCCAGATGAAACCAAAACACTTACACTTGAGTATTATGTTCCGGATAGCGTTGTTAAAGACGGTGTCTATAAGTTGTATATTCAAAAACAACTCTCAATTGATACTGAAAAACACAGTGTTACGGTTGATGGGGAAACCAAAGAGCTACTACTTGATAAACTTGACAAAAAGTACTCAAAAAAGCTTAAGTAAGGCGTGAAGAACTATAACCTAGAGGCCATTGTCTTAAAGAGCACTAATTATAAAGACTCAGATAAGCTGTATACAGTTTTATCTAAAGACCAAGGTGTTGTTACACTTTATGCAAGAGGGGTCAGGAAGATAAGTTCCAAGCGTGCAGGGAATCTTGATACGCTTAACCATATAAACGCTAAGGTTTCTCAGCAAGATAGTGGCTGGAAAAATGTTTCCGAAGTTAGTGTTTTAAACTCTTTCAAGCCAATTAAAAGTTCTCTTCTTGTTCAGTCTCATGCGTTCTATCTTCTTGAGCTTGCTTACAGACTCATTAAAGACGACGAATCATCAACAGACCTATTTGACGCTCTCTTAACCTCGCTTAAAAGACTTGCTAGTACTAAAGATGGTGTTAAAGCCGGTCTATCTTCATATCTTGTTATAAACACTTTTGAAGTATATCTAATGCGAACACTTGGGTATGAGATGTCTTTAGATAGATGTGTTAATTGTGGGAAAGAGTTTAGTGAGTCGTGGGAACATTTCAAATTTAGTGTAAACCAAGGTGGCTTTGTATGTCCAACCTGTTTTACAGCCCTTTCAGGAACAATAATCACTTTCCCAACTGCTGAAGTCCTTTATAGTATCGGATCAAATTTCACATATAAACCAAAAAAGATCACGAAGGAGAATATCTATGCCTCAGACGATCTACTTAAGCTTTACATCAAGACAGTTCTTGAAGATAGCTTCGCCTCAGCAAGAGTATTTAAGAAAATCAGAGAAGTCCTGTAAATCCGCTTGACCTTACTATAGGATATGTATTATACTACTCAGCATGACTAAAACTATTGTTTATACCTCACACGACAAAGAGGCTTATTATGTGCTTGAGAGTAAGAAACCAGTGGGGCCAGTAGAACCTGTTGTGGTTGAAGTTAATAAGGATGTTCCAAGTGCCCCGATTGTAAGATTGACCTTGGCTGACCCTAAACCTACTGAACCGAAAAAATAGCTTTGTTTGTCTAGAGGGTATATCCTCCTTATACTTAACTCTTACCTATACATACCTTAAAAAGCTACTAATCTTGCCCTTTGTTTTATCTGATGTTAGTGTATCTGCAGTTATAATTGTGAGTTCTCCAAATTGATTGTTTATTAAGTCTTTTGTTTTTACTATCCTTTCGCTTTTCTTGTGATCAGAAAACAAATTTAAAGTTAGGCCTTTCTCATCTACTAGGTTTGAGATACTAACCCCAACAAGCCTTGTTTCTCTTCCCCAGTGCATTTGAGAGAGGAGTTCACAAGCAACCTTGTAGATCTCTCTCTCACTGTTTACGGGGTAAAGTACAGTTCCACGGTTGCCGTACCACCTTCTATCACTGTCCCTTAGACTTATATGAATTGTTTTTCCTACCATGTTATATTTTCTAAGTCTTCTTGCTGCCATTTCGCATAATCTGTGGAGGTTTTGTTTAATAACAGTTATATCTTTTGTATTGCGGGATAATGTGTGTTGATGCCCAATTGATTTGGGTTTTTCTCCTCTATAATTTAACGGGTTAACAGGTAAGTCTCCTCTCCCAAAGCTTAAGTCTTTTAAGAACTTTGCTTCAACTATTCCAAACTCACTATATAGTGTTTCAAGAGGTGCTTGTCTTAGTTCATACACATTGGTAATACCAAGAAGAGCAAGTCTTGCTTCAATCCTATGTCCGATACCACAAAAGTCTCTGAGATCACGAGTTAAGAGAACTTCGTCAAGATTACTTGGGTTAATTACAAAAATACCATTTGGTTTATTAATATCTGATGCAAGCTTAGCAAGGAGCTTATTAAAGCTGATTCCTATTGAACACGTAATATAGTCTCCAAATTCTTGTTTTATATCTTGTTTAATCTTCAAAGCCATCTCAGTTGAGCTCTGGAAGAAGTCCATCGTGCTACTCACATCTAAAAAAGCCTCATCAATGCTAAAAGGTTCAATACTATTTGTGTATCTGCTAAAGATGCTTAAGCTCTTTTTCTGAATATATGAGTACTTGGAGCCATCTCCTTTAACAGGGATAATCTGAGGACACAGCTTCCTTGCCTCAAATAACGGCATGCCTGTTTTAACCCCAAATTTCTTCGCTTCTCTTGATGCAGCGCACACGACCCCACGGCTTAATGAGCTACCAGTAACTCCAATTGGTTTACCTCGTAAAAAAGGATTCGCCTGCTGTTCAACAGAGGCAAAAAAGCTGTCATAGTCGATGTGAAAGATAGTTTTCTCCATACTTAATTGAGATTTGTGTCTTTGGTAAATCCTTCAAAGAATATTTCATGGAGTGTCCAGGTAAGTTCGTGTGTATTAAAGCTAATATTAAAGGCTTCTTTTTTGGTAGAAACTGAAAAATGAATAATAGGGGATTTCCCTTCATGAGAAATGTGTGCGAAGTTAACAGTATCTATTTTAAATCTTTTCCCATTCCATATTAAAGCAAGAGGAATAGGCTTTTGAGTTGTAAAATGGACAAGTACTTCTACCTTTTCATCTAGCTTCTCATACATGTCTAATATATACCCGAATATAATACGAATATCAAGAAGGATTTGATTTTTAAATTGTTTATACTATGATGCACACATGGAATCTTTTGACGTAGTGCATGTAGAGCCTGGCGGACACAAAGAGACACATTTAAATGTAATAGCGCTTCGAGTTGGTACCCCTGACGATGGTCTTGCCGCAAGTTCTGTGGGCGGCTGATGGGTACAAGTGCAAATAACAGATGAATATGGAACAGAGCGGAGTGTCTTAGTTGAGCGTGGAGGAAGTATGGTAACAGGTTTGGCCAAAGGAGATACCATAGCTATATTAAATGGTTAATTTGGAGTTAAGCAAAGTTTAACGATATAAACTTATGAACGAGCAAACTACAGATCAACTTACCTTAACATTACTTGGTCCTAGTATAGAAACCCAAGTTTCAAGCGGTGAGCCTACGGTAGAATATAGTGTAGGCAGTGTAGAGACCAAAATTAGGGTTCTTGCTGCGACTGAAGAAGGCGGTCCTGGAGGTAAATATAGAATTGTATCCAAATGGAGAGGCGAAATCAAAAGAGTTGATGGTGTTATTAAACTGCCATTTGGTGGCGAAAGAACAGCTACAAAAGAAATTAAGCTTCATGGTAATAACTACGAAATAACACTCAAAGGCTCTGAAGATTAGCTAGTAATTACCAGTCAGATATTTTAAAAGTAATCTAATAAAACACATCGAATTTACCCATTACTTGACAGGATTGAGCAGCGTAGCATACTAGGTATAAAGGAATTAGTAGTAAGATTTTTCTATGGCAGATTTGATTATACCTACAACAATAGTTAGAACACCAGGAGGTACAATTGTAAAGATTGAGCCAGATGATGGAACTGTGTACTTTGAAGATATTGCTGTTGCGACTGGTGAAGATAGCGCCTATGTTCGCACCGGTCCACACGAGGGTTTGTTAGTGGGGCATGATGAAAGTAATACAGTAAAAGGTTACGAGGTTGATTTTGATAACGAGGTGTATCTATCTAATAATTAGCAAGATGCCTTTCTCTTTGTTTTTACCCAATGTGTTGACAAATAATCCCTCTTTACTACAATGAAAAAGCTATGTCAGAGACTTTAAAAAATACTGCTAATACTGGCCCTACAATCCAGGATATAACTTCTTTATGTAAAAGAAGGGGTTTTGTATACCCATCCTCTGATATATACGGTGGCTGGGAAGCAACTTATGATTTTGGTCCACTTGGTGCTGAGATGCTTCGAAATCTCCGTAATTTGTGGTGGAAAGAGTTTGTTCACAAACAGCCTGATATTGTAGGTCTTGATGGCGCTATAATCTCCCACCCAAGGGTTTGGGAAGCAAGCGGGCATGTTGAGTCCTTTGCAGATGCTATGGTTGAGGACCTTGTAACTCACAAGAGATACAGAGCTGATCATATAATTGATGAAGCTTTAGGTCTTGCTACTGATGGTTCTACACTGGAGGAGTTTAATAAGCTTATTGAAGATAATAAACTATTAAGTCCTGACGGGAATAAATTCTCAAAAGCCAAAAAATTTAACAGCCTTGTTGAAGTTGAAATCGGAACACTTGAGAATGAAAAAACAACAGCCTATCTTAGAGGAGAAACCTGTCAGCCTATTTTTTACAACTACGGTCTTGTTAAAGAGTCCATGAGAAAAAAGATACCTTTTGGTATAGCTCAGATTGGAAAAGCTTTTAGAAACGAGATTAAAGTAGGTCCTTTTTTCCACAGAACTAGAGAGTTTGAGCAAATGGAACTTGAGATGTATGTAAATCCTAAAGATGCAACTAAATATTTTGATAAGTTTAAAGTTTGGACTGTTGATTGGTTAAAATCTCTTGGACTTCCAGAGGATAAGTTACGACTTCGTGATCAAGAGTTTAAAGAAAGAGCACACTACAATAAAGTGGCAACTGATGTTGAGTACAACTACCCGTTTGGCTGGAAAGAATTCCAAGGAATTCACTACAGAAGTGATTGGGATTTAATGAGACACGGCCAATTTGCTGGTGTTGACTTTACATATAATGATGAGGAAACAGGCGAATCCTATATTCCTCACGTTGTTGAATACTCAATTGGGTTAAATAGACTGATGCTTGTTCTCCTGTTTGACGCTTACACTATGGATGGCGATAGAGCTGTTCTTAAACTCCATCCGGACATCGCACCATACAAAGCAGCTGTTTTCCCGCTGGTTAAAAATAAACCGGAGCTTGTTGAGAAGGCTCGTAAAGTATACACAGATCTTCTTGAGGCAGGAATCCATGTTGATTGGGACGATCGTGGAAATATTGGTAAAAGATATCTCGCACAAGACGAAATAGGAACACCTGTTTGTATAACAATTGACTATCAAACTCTTGAGGATAATACTGTTACCGTAAGAGATAGAGATACAACAAAGCAAGAGAGAGTTACAATTCAAGAACTCAGTAACCTTATTAAGTAATTTCTCCTTGTTGGAGTATTATGTCCCTACTAGAAAACGCATTAACTTTTTCAAAAAACTTTCATAAAGATCACCTACGTGATACAGGGGAGGGTGTGTTTGACCATTGTTTCAGGGTTATGAAAATCCTTGAAGCGGAGAAAGTTACTGACGAAAACATGCTAGCTACTGCTTTACTGCACCATGTTCTTAAATATGACGGTAGTGATACTATGAAACATAAACTCAGCCTTGAGTTTGGTGCCTCTGTTTGTGAGTTACTTGTAGCATTTGATAGCCTGACTCACAAAAAGGTTAAACGTTATTCTCCTCGTGAGTTTAATCAAGCATATATTGTACAAACTTTCTTAAATTTATCTGAAAACCTTGATGTTCTTGTTATTCGAATAGCAGATAAAGTAGATAATTTAAACAATAGTTTTGTACTAAATACTGAAGATAGAGAGAGGGTAGCTCTACGCGCATTAAATGTTTATGCGCCTATTACTCGTTTTTTAGGTCTTTCTGGATTTCTGACTATGTTTGAAGATCAATCATTTAAGATTCTTTATGCTGCAGATTATTTTAGAATTACCAAATATTTAAATTCTATCGTAGAGGAAGCGACTGCTCTCCTTGAGGATGCAACTACTTTCTTAATGAACACACTTAAAGATCGTGGAATCGGTGCCAGCATTGCTTATCGTTTAAAAAGACCGTACTCAATTTATAAGAAAGAGCAGCGGTATAAACTATTAGGTAAGTCTTGTAAATCTGACTATTCTGATTTCCCGGATATAGTAGCTATGAGAATACTTGTTAATACAATAGAGGATTGCTATGCCGTAGATACATTAGTGAAGTCGGTATGGCATTCCCTGGACGAGCACTATGAAGATTTGATTGCAAAACCCCGACCAAGTGGTTATAGATCGATTCACAGCGTGTTTAAAGTTTCAGATAAGTTTAATCTTGAAATTCAAATAAAGACATTTGAGATGCATGATTACAATGAGAATGGTGCAGCAAGTCATATTTTCTATAAAGTAGGCAGCGAATTTAAAGAAAATCTTAAAAAAGATCCTGATTGGCTTAAAAAGTTAAACTATTGGGATAAAAACAATAGATTTGAGCAACAAGGTCTTGAAGCAGCTAAACCTTTCTCGGATAAAATCTACACGTTTACCCCACTTGGGGACATTATTGAACTTGTTCGTGGCGCAACTGTAGTTGACTTTGCTTATGCAGTTCATGAAACAATTGGGCATAATTTCACAGGCGCCCATGTTAATGGAGCGATTGCCAAAGCTTCGCATGTTTTAACTGATGGTGATGTTGTTTCTATTAAGACTGTTAAGAAAAATAAAAAACCAAGTCCTGATTGGCTGGACTTTGTTGTAACTTCAAGAGCAAGAACTCAGATTAAAAAAGAACTAAAAAGTTAACTTTTCTTTATAACAAAAGCTTTTCCTTATTCTCTTCGGGTTATATTTGTATTGACTGGTGATGCCAAATGGTGTTTAGTGGATACAAATGGTGAAACTTGGTGATAAGCAAATCTTGCATCTGCCCACAACAAATAAAAACATATGAAAATGTTTTTAGGGGAGTATTACCCCAACATCACAAACGGCTCAAGATTAGCGCTACCCAAGAAATTACGCGACTTGATTACAGGAGATGACATCATCCTCTCAAGAGGATTTGAAAAATGCATCTTTTTGTATGACAGAGGGGACTGGATGGAAGAAGCCATTAAGCACGTTGACAATCCGATAAGCGATCCTAAAACACGAGAATTAAAAAGGTATATGTACTCATCTGCAAGCGAAACAAGCATTGATAGCCAAGGGAGACTTGTTATCCCTCAGAATTTAAAAGACTATGCAGCGCTTGATTTAAAAGTGACGGTTATTGGAGCTGGTGATCACATTGAAATCTGGGATTTAGATAACTGGCAAAAACACATAAGTAAACTATCTGTAAGTTATGCCCTTGGGGATAACTAATATGCAGGGTTATCACGAACCGGTCTTACTTGATGAGGTTTTAGCACTTTTACAAGTTAAAAAAGGCGAAGTTTATATAGATGCAACTTTGGGGGACGGTGGTCATACGATTGAAATACTAAAGCTTGGTGGAACTGTACTTGGAATTGATTACAGTGAATTAAGTCTTGGGAATGCTGTAAAGCGAATTAGCGAGCTTAATCTGTCGGCTAAATTTATTCCGGTACTTGGCAATTTCACACAGATTTATGAAATTGCAAAAGACAATAAACTTGAGTCAATTCACGGGATACTCTTTGACCTAGGTTATAGCTCAACACAGCTTGATGAGAATCTTGGAATCAGTTTTTTACAGGACCAAGACCTTGATATGCGAATAGATAAATCCCTAGGAGTTATGGCAAAAGATCTTGTTAATGCCTTGTCGGCACCTGAACTTGAAAGACTATTTCGCGATTATGGGGATGAGAAACTTGCAAGACGATTTGCTCTTGCCATTTTAGATTATCGTAAGTTAAAGAAGTTTGAAACAACTAGTGAACTTGCAAGTGTAATTAAGACTTGCGCTCCTTTAAGTTACGATAACGGAAGAATACATCCGGCAACAAGAGTGTTTATGGCGCTTCGGATTGCCGTTAATAACGAACTTGACAATATAAAGTACGCACTGCCTCGGGCTGCACAGTTAGCTGTAGAATCCATGCTGCCTGGCGGGCGAATGTTAGTTATAAGCTTTCATTCGCTTGAGGATTCTATTGTAAAAACCTTCGGGAAGACTGTGCAGCCTGTTATGAAAGAGGTTGTTAAAAAACCGGTAGTGCCCTCAGACGCTGAAGTTGCGAGAAACCCTCGTAGTAGAAGTGCAAAAATGCGTGTTTTTGAAAAAATATAGTATGAAAAAAATAAACTGCATAGTAAATAAAAAATCTGAATGCAGCTACCCTAAATGTAAGGCTTTTCTTTGCCTTAGCTTTATGTGTTTTGTAGCAACACTTCTTGCTCAAGTTGTTGTATCCAATAAGTTTGCTGTTAAAGGTGCTGAATTATCTTATCTCCTTGAAAGACAAAAAACTCTTGAAAAAGAAATTTATGCATCGGAGCTTAAAATATCTCAACTTGCTTCACTCTCTTATGTTGAAAAACAAGCTGCAAAGCTTGGGTTCAGTCAGGTATCTGGCAATATTGTTTATCTGGATAGTCCAACATTTGCGCTTAAGCTCCAATGAGGAAAAAACACCTCCCAAGCTACACTTTTTCAAGATCAGATGTTGTGTTCGCGGTTTTTGTAGTCACATCAGCCATTTTCATTGTTAAGCTTTTTACAATTCAAGTTACAAGACATGAAGTTTTGGCAGCTCAAGCGACAAAGCAATATCAAAATCTTCAGCAGATCCAAGCTAAACGAGGCAATATATACACAAGAGACATGTATCCGCTAGCAGCAACTCAAAAAGCATATCTTATGTTTTTTGAGCCAAAGCTAGTTACTGATTTTACAAAGACCTCTCAAGCAGTTTCAAAAATTCTTGCTGGAGGGGATTCTAAACTTTACGAGACTTATAACTCTAGATTTCTTGATCTGCTTAAACTTGATCTATACTGGGTTGCGGCAGAACATGAGATCTTGCCTGAAACAAAAAATAAGCTTGAGGAGCTAAATATTAAGGGGGTTGGGTTTGAAGAAGAGCCGATAAGATTTTATCCGGAGAAAAGGCTTGCTTCTCATGTACTTGGGTATGTTGCCAAAAATAAAGCTGGAACCATTCAGGGTTATTTTGGTGTGGAGGGGTACTTTAACGGGGACTTACAAGGTAAGCCTGGTCGAGTAATTCAGGAGAGAGATGCAACTGGAAGCCCAATTCTTGTTGGCAAGTATAAAAAAGATGATCCAATTAATGGAACTGATATTGTTTTAACACTTGATAGATCAATTCAGTATATGGTTGAGAAAAAACTTGTAGAAGGTGTTAAAAAATATGAAGCAGATTTTGGAAGCGTTATTGTTATGGACGCTTTAACCGGTCAAATACTAGCACTAGCAAACTTCCCTGATTACGATCCTTCAAGCTTAACTTTTGATGAAGAGGCTAAAGATATGTACTCAGATCAAAAAATTAACTTTGCAGTTTCAGAGGTATATGAACCGGGTTCAGTTATTAAAGCACTAACTGTAAGCTCCGGAATTGATACCGGAGTTATTTCCCCAAGCACAACTTTTACAGACGGAGGACCTGTCACTTATTCTGATTACACAATTGATAACTGGGATGGGAAGCATCATGGGGTGCAAACAATCACAGAACTTCTTCAAAAATCAAATAACATAGGTTCGTCTTGGGTTGCGCACCAAGTAGGAGGAAAAAATTTATATAAATATTTTAGGAGCTTTGGACTTGGCTCCCGTTCCGGTATTGAGCTTGAAGGCGAAGATTCAGGTTTCTTAAAGGCCGAAGACACCTTAACTGATATTGATCTCGCAACATCAGGCTTTGGCCAAGGCATGTCAGCTACCCCACTTCAAGTATTAAATGCGTTTAATACTATTGCTAATGACGGCATACTCCTCAGGCCAAGAATTGTAATGGAGATGCGGGAAGCTGATCGTGTTATTACGCTTAGTACAAAGCCTGTTAAAAGAGTTATGTCAAAAAAGTCTGCAGATACAGTTGAGAAAATGCTTGAGGAGGCAGCAGTTGGAGGAGAAGCAAAATACTTTGTGTTAAAAAACTATAAAATTGCCGGTAAAACTGGAACTGCTCAGATACCAAAAGACGGTAAGTACGATCCAAACGAAACAAACGCTACATTTGTTGGTTACCTGTCAGGGGAAAAGAAGATTTCTATGCTTGTTAAATTAAATAGGCCTAAAACAAGCCCGTATGCTGCTGAGACGGCAGTTCCTATGTGGATGGATATTGCAACCGAGATGATTAAATACTACGGTATAGCACCTGACAGGCTTTAAGGAGTAGTTTTTTCTATTGTGCTGACAGGCTCAGCTTCAACATCTGGTTTTTTAACACCGTTTAGTTCGTCTTGTACTGCTAGTTTAAAACTACTGAAAGAATCTCCTCCAATTGGTGCTAGTACCCAAGCACCTCCATATTCTTCCATAGGTGGTGTAAACAAATAGTCGTAATCAAGATACAATGAAGAAATTGTGTATTTCTCATAATCTTTGTGTAAGTCCCACAAATAGCCTACATCTGAAAGTGCGAGGTTTGTATCCATTCTACCCTTTGTAACCATATCAAATGCTTTACTAAGTTCCATGTTTTTAAATATACTGCTTGGCTGCTTCACAGCCTTTAGCATCCCTTTTAATATTAAGTGTTGGCGTTTCATTCTGCCCCAGTCCCCGTTATCGTTATCGCCTTTTCTGCTTCTTGAGAATATTAAGGCTCTTTCGCCGTTTAGTACTTCTTTACCCTCTGTAAATGTAACTGTTTGATATTCAAACGTAGCATCAACCGGGTATTGCGAATCAGTGAATGTTGTTTCAACATCAACAGGCACACCTCCCATAGAATCAACAATCCATGAAAAGTCCTCAAAATCAGTCAGTACAAACTTCTCAGGTCTAAGACCGGTTATTTCTTCCATTGCATTTTGCATCTCTCCCCATCCGTCTTGAATGTAGGTTGCGTTTATTCTGCCTGTTTTCCACCACAAATCTCTTGGGACTGAGATCATAACTGCTTTGTTTTTCACCTTATCCACCGATACTAAGATCATAATATCTGTTCTGTACCCTTCATTCTTACTTCTTCTATCAACACCAAGTAGCATAAAGGTAGTTTTATCACTTTTTGCAAGTGCGCTGTTGTGATCACTGCTGTTGCTTTCAGTCCTTCTCTTATCACTTTGATCGTAATTTGCCTTAGGGTCGGCAAAGGTTGCTGGAGTTTGATTTTGATCGATAAAATAGTAGCCAATTCCAAAGATAGTGAAAAATGCAAAGAACGCGCATATAAACTTTAAAATTTTCATGAAAGGATTTTACCTCAGATTTCTTTATGTAGAAAGCAATATATTCTCAAAATGGTTTAGGTTGTATAATTTCAGCATGCATAAAAAAGTTACCAAAGCTGTTATTCCGGCTGCAGGATTTGGGACAAGATTTTTACCACAAACAAAGGCTATGCCAAAGGAGATGTTGCCTCTTGTTGATAAGCCAATCATCCAATACATAGTTGAGAACCTTGTAGATGCCGGTATCAAAGACATCATAATTGTTACCGGTTATCATAAAAGATCTATCGAGGATCATTTTGATACGCCTTCTCAAGACTTAATCGAAAACTTAAAAGCTGGCGGTGATAAAAAGCTTGGACTTCTCTCAGATGTTGAGCGCATTGCCTCAATGGCAAACTTTGTGTATTTGAGGCAAAAAGGCCCTTACGGTAACGGTACCCCGCTTCTCAATGTATCTCATCTACTACGCGATGAGCCTTTTTTATATGTATGGGGTGATGATATGGTCGATTCTGAGCCAAATGAATTTAAACAGTTAATCTCAGCTTACGAAAAATATGGCCATTCTTGCCTTGCGTGTGTGCGAGCAGGGTCGGATGAAGATTACGATAGGTATGGGTTTATATCAGGCGAGCTCTTAGAAGACGGTGTTTACAAAGTTGATAAACTCATTGAGAAACCTGGTAAGGACAGTGCACCGTCTAATCTAGGTGCCGTGTCTAGTTTTTTATACACCCCGGATGTATTTAATTACGTTGATGCTGCAATAAATGATTTGGGAGATAAATCTGAACTCTATTGGGTCGATGTGCTTGAGCGTATGATGGCTGATGGCGTGCCTGTTCTTGGAATTGAGATCAAAAACGGTAAGTTTCTAGACTTAGGCAATAAATTTGAGTATTTAAAGGCAGTTGTTGAATTTGGACTTAGGGATAAAGAGATTGGCGATGATTTATTAAAATGGATAAAACATTTCTGTAGGTTTTAGGCAACTTCTAGTTTACAAAAGATCCATAAAGTCTTGCACTCCTATTTTTAATCCACTATCATAAAGCTATGAGTAAGAACATATTAGTTGTTGAAGACGATATTCAATTTTACACACTATACGGCACTGAACTTCAGTCCAGAGGTTATAAAGTAACTAATGTTTCAGACGGTGCACTTGCAGTTCAGGCAATTCAAGACCAAAAACCTGATCTTGTGCTTCTTGACCTTGTTTTACCAGGCAGAAACGGGCTTGATATTCTAAGAGATATTCGCTCTCAAGCAGCTCTCGAGTCTTTAAAAGTCGTAGTTTTAACAAACTATGGTGGTGAGGAAAATGTTAGTACGGCTCTTGAGCTTGGTGCAACTGATTATGTTATGAAATATAAAATAGTCCCTTCCGAACTCGCCGATAAGATTGCATCGCTGTTTGGCGACACAGGCGGATCGGTAGTTAATATGACTAATTTGTAGACATGAACCTAAACTCAATCTGGGTACTGCTCATACTCTCGTCTCTGTTAATCTCGTTTCTAACCATCTATATCCATCTTAAAGCATCCAAAGTCTTAAAAGATAAGCTTGAGAAAAAAGAACTTGAGTATAAACATCAAGCATACGAAACACTTCTGCTTGATCTTATTCATCAAAAGTTTGGGTATGTTATTGATATCAATAAAATTCTTGATACTGTTGTTGAATCTCTGTCTTCAATTATTGGATATACAGCAGTCTCATACATTCATATAACGCCTGCAAAAATGCGGTTTCGGTTTCATATGTTTGAACAAACCCCACAATCTTATCTTGAAGAAGTTAAAAGTAGGCTGATAAATGACTCTCTCAAAGACTACGCTTCAATTAAAATCCAAAATTACATGGAAGAGACAGTTTCGGGAAACCTGATAAATGATGCACTTGTTTTTGAACCAAAGTCGTTTATAGATATCCCTGTACTAATTGATGAGGATTTAGTCGGCGTAATTCTAGTTACCTCAAGATATGATAATTTCTATAAAGAAGATGACTCAAATCTTGCTAGAAAATCAATCTCAAGAGTCTTTGTTGAGGTTGCGAGACTTAAAAAACTAATTGATGGAGAGAAAACAAAGCTTGAGGTGCTCGTAGATAGTATGGATTCAGGAGTAATTTTGATCGGAGAAGATTTCTCAATTATTGCAATAAATAATACATGTGTTGAGCTACTTGAACTAAAGAGTAAAACAGACACAACAATCTTTGAGATCGCAGCCTCTTTTACTAAGGTGTTTCCGCTTGATCTTGCTCTAGCTGAGGTACTTAAAGAAGAAAAACATAAGCAGTATAAAGATATTGCTTATAACGATAAATATTTTGATGTAACAATCCTTCCAATTAACAGTGCGGTTACTAAAAAATCAGTAGGAATAATTATTAATGACAGAACTGATGAACATAAGTTTAGCCAGATTAAAGACGATTTTATTTCAATGGTTGTGCATGAACTAAGATCCCCCTTAACTATAATAAAAGGCACGGCCGACATGTTAATTAAAAGAGGGGACGATATGCTTGGAAATCAAAAGATTACACTTCTACAGCAGGTGGAGGATTCATCCTCAAGATTAATCGGACTTGTAAATGATTTACTAGATTCAGCTAAAATTGAAGCTGGTAAGATTTCAATTCGTAAAACACAAAATGATTTAAATAAGACATTACTTGAGGTTGTTAACGAGTACTCACAATCTGCAAAAGACAAAAAGCTTTTCTTATCTGTTGATACTGATATTCAAATTGCAATGTTTAAGTTTGATGCTGACCGGGTAAAACAAGTATTAACAAACCTTATTGCTAATGCATTGAAGTTTACAAAAACGGGAGGAGTTCATGTTTCATCAAACCTTAAAAACGGCTTTGCTGAGGTTAGTGTTGCAGATACTGGAATCGGGATTAGTGAGAGTGATAAGGCTGAACTGTTTAATAAGTATACCCAGCTTCAGAAAACTAAAACCAAAGAAAACGGTACCGGTCTTGGACTTGTTATTGCCAAAGGTATAGTTGAGGCACATGGGGGTAATATTTATGTTTTGGATAATAAACCTGTTGGTGCTGTTTTTAAATTTACACTTCCTGTAAACTGAAGATATGATTCTGCCAACAAGTATTTTTCGAAGATATGATATTCGCGGCGTCTACCCTGAGGAAATAAATGAAGCAGCAGCTCTGCATATCGGTCGTGGCTTTGGGACTTTTTTCAACTCAAAAGGTATTAAGAATATAGTTGTGGGCAGGGATAATAGACTAAGCTCGCCATCGGTTGCTAAAAACTTTATTGAGGGTGTTTTAAGCACCGGTTGTAATGTTACGTTTATAGATATTACTCTAACCCCAGTTATTCATTTTTTAACATGCACAGGAAGCTTTGACGCCGGAATAATGGTTACGGCAAGTCATAATCCTGCAAACTTTAATGGGTTTAGAGTCGATTATAAAAATGCAGTACCGCTTCATGGAACCGATCTTAAGCAGATCGAAAGCATAATAACTAAAGAGGATTATATTGAGGGTGAGGGGTTACTTCTTGAACAAGATTTAAATTATCTATATACAGATTTCCTGAAAACTAAATTCCCAAATCTCGCTAAACTTAAAGTTGTTATTGATACAGGGAATGGCGCTGCGTCAGTTATAGCGCCGAAGTTTTTTACAGAACTTGGGTGTGAAGTTATAGGAAGTAACACCGATATCGCGGGTGGTTTTAAACTTGGGATACCGGATCCTGAAGATCCACTTATGATGGAGAGGGTATCAAAAGAAGTATTAGACAGTGGTGCAGAGACTGGCTTTGCCTTTGATGAAGACGCTGACCGGTTTGGCCTTGTTGATTCTCAAGGTCTTCATTATGGATCCGATAAAGTTCTGATGCTTTTTGCCAAAAATGAACTTGAGAGAAAAAAGGGAGTAATTGTTTTTGATGTTAAATCTTCGCAAACATTGTATAACTTTATTCAAAGTGAGGGCGGTGTGCCTAAAATGATTAGAACCGGGCACCCTTTTTTTGTTGAAGAAACTGGCAAAGGCGCTATCCTTGGGGCTGAATTCTCTGGCCATTTTTATTTTGCAAATGATTACTACGGGTTTGATGACGGACTTTACGCAGCATGCAAGGTACTTGAAATCCTATCAAAGACAAAGCGCCCGCTTTCAAACTTAATGGAAGAGTTTCCAAAGACATACCATACCGGTGAGATTAAAGTAACATGTGATGATGCCTCAAAATACTCGATTCTTGAAACACTAACTAAAACTGTTGGGAATATGTCAAGTGGTTACCAAAGATTTGTAGCTCTTGACGGCTTGCGGGTTAATATTACTGATACTGGATGGTTTCTGATCAGAGCATCTAATACATCCCCGTATTTAAGTATCAGACTTGAAGGTGAAAATCTCTCTGTAACTAAACTGCTTCAAGAAAAAGTGTTTCAAATGCTTGACCCGTTTGGTTTAACAGATTCTCATCTTGTTTTAGAAAGTAAGATATTCTATTCATAGGAGTGTTTGTGCTATCCTTACATTATGAATAAAAAAACTGCCCAAATTCTATGGTTTAAAGAAATTTCAAAAAACGATATCCCACTTGTTGGTGGAAAAGGTGCCAACCTTGGAGAGATGTTTGTTGCAAAAATCCCTGTTCCTGATGGCTTTGTTGTTACAGCAAAAGCCTATTACGACTTTTTACAAAAAACTTCACTCAAAAAGAAAATTCTAACAGAGCTTTCAGGGCTTGATGTTAATAAATCAAAAGACCTGATGGCAGCATCTGAGAAGATCAAAACAGCAATTCTTGCAGCAGAGATGCCAAAAGACTTAGCAACCGCTATTAAAAAAGCGTATCACGAGCTGTGTGGTGAAAGTGATAGGTTTGTGGCAGTTAGATCATCTGCAACAGCAGAAGACCTGCCTGATGCCTCATTTGCTGGTCAACAAGAAACTTATCTTAATATAAAAGGCTATGAAGATGTTGTTAAAAATGTACAGAAATGCTGGGCATCGCTTTTTGAATCAAGAGCGATATTTTACAGAACCGATAAAGGTTTTAATCATATGAAAGTTGGAATTGCAGTACCAATACAGCTTATGATCCAATCAGAAGTCTCAGGCATTATGTTTACCGTTAACCCTTTAACTAACAGCCGCGAAGAAATATCTATTGAAGCGGCGTACGGTCTTGGTCAACCTGTAGTTTCTGGTGAATTAACCCCCGATCAATACATTGTTGGGAAAAAAGCATGGGATATTAATTATAAATATATAGCAACCCAAACATGGCAGTTTACTCTTGGCGGCAATGCTCCTGTCTCTGCCGCATATCAAGACAAACAAAAAATGGACGATGCAAGGATCATTGAGCTTGCCAAAATCGGAGCTCATGTTGAAGAGCATTATAAAATGCCAATGGATATTGAATGGGGACTCGAGAATAGAAAACTATACATAGTACAGGCTCGCCCTGTCACAACCCTTAGTTTTCAAAGCAATGCCGATGATTTGAAGGTAGATGAGTCTAAGCATCCAAAGCTCCTTCTTGAAGGACTTGGAGCATCCCCTGGGGTAGCTTCAGGTAAGGTGGTCATTGTTAAAAATCCATCTGAAATTGATCTTGTTAAACAAGGCGATATTTTAGTTGCTGAAATGACAAATCCGGACTACGTTCCGGCAATGAGAAGAGCATCTGCCATTCTAACTGATAAAGGCGGTCGTACTTCTCATGCTGCAATTGTTAGCAGAGAACTTGGTATTCCGGCTGTTGTTGGCTCGATTCATGCAACCTCGATTTTATCTCTTGGAGAGCTTATTACTGTTGATGGTTTTGACGGTAAAGTCTATGAAGGGGATGTTACAGCAGTAAATGAGAAACGCGAAAAAATAGTATCACTGGCAGAGCTTGAGATTAAAACTGCAACAAAGATCTATATGAATCTTGCAGAACCTGAACTTGCTGAAGAGATGGCAATGAGAAGAGTTGACGGTGTTGGTCTTTTACGAGCTGAATTTATGATTGCAGCAATTGGAACTCACCCAAGAAAGTTTATTGAAGATGGTCAGTCGCAAGAATTTACAGATAAACTATCTGAAGGTATGGAGAGATTTGCTAAAGCATTTAACCCAAGACCGGTTGTATATCGTGCAACTGATTTTAGATCCAATGAATACAAGAACCTTAAAGGTGGGGCAAAGTATGAGCAAGATGAGTTTAATCCGATGATTGGGTTTAGAGGAACTGGAAGGTATCTTGTTGATGATGAGGTTTTTAAACTTGAAATTGACGCTATGCTTAATGTTCGAAATAAACTAGGGTATAAGAATCTATATCTGATGCTTCCGTTTGTTAGAACTCTTGATCAATTAAGAGAATGCAAGAAGCTTTTATCTTCGTACGGCCTGCGTCGAAGTGGCAATTTTAAATTATGGATGATGGTTGAAATACCTTCTAATGTCATTTTACTTGATGAGTTTATTGATGAGGGAATTGATGGAGTGTCTGTTGGTACTAATGATTTAACAATGTTAACTCTTGGAGTTGATCGTGATAATGAGAAGGTTGCAAATATATACTCTGAGATGGATCCTGCAGTTCTCAAATCACTAGAGAAGATTGTAACTACATGCAGAAAAAGAGACATTACGTGTTCAATCTGTGGCCAAGCCCCATCTGTATATCCGGAAATGGTTGAAATGCTTGTTGAGTGGGGTATAACTTCGGTTTCTGTTAGCCCTGATGTTTTAGAAAAAACTCGTAAGATAGTTTATGATGTTGAACAAAAAGCACTAAAAGCAAAAAAGATAAAACACAAATGAAAGTCACCTGGGTACTAAATACTTCTTATTGTAGTATTTCGTTTTCTTATGCCGAAAATTAAAGAAATAACCTGCCATAAAGTTGTTAACTCCAGAGGTGACTGGACTATTAATACTAGAGTAGCACTTGAGAACGGAGCATTTGGCGAGCAGACAATACCTGACGGTGCTTCAAAAGGTACCCACGAAGCAATTTCAATCCCAGTCCCTAAAGCTGTTGATGTTGTTTCCAGTGCACTTAATGAAGCTCTACAAGGGGTTATGGTTTATGATCAAGTTCAGATTGATCGTATTATGCTTGAGATAGACGGTACCCATAATAAGCGTAATCTTGGAGGTAATAGTATACTTTCTGTTTCAATGGCATGCGCGAAAGCAGCAGCCAATAGCAAAAAGCTTCCATTGTTTGGATATTTAAATACTCTTTATCAAACCTATACTAATTCAAAATGTGCGGCAAAGCTTCCAACCCCAGTGTTTAATGTTATAAACGGGGGACTTCATGCGCGAAATAACCTATCATTTCAAGAATTCATGGTGATTCCATCAATGGGCTTTCCGTATGAGAAAGCTTTAGAAGTTGGAGTATCCAGCTACCATCTTTTAAGGGATCTGCTTGAGAAAGAAAAGTTTGAAGTTGCAGTTGGGGATGAAGGAGGATTTGCACCAGAGGGGTTTAATCCGGAAAAAGCACTTGAGTTTATAAAAAAAGCAGTTTCAGCAAAATTTGTTTCTGGAGCTGATATTTTTTTTGGGATGGATGTTGCAGCAGGTTCATTTTGCAAACAGCATTACTACTATTTGCACGAGTTAGATAAAAGGTTTAGTGGTGAGGAGCTAGTTGCCTATTATGTGGATCTACTTAAAAGATATGAACTGATCTATTTAGAAGATCCGTTTTATGAAGATCACTTTGATTTCTGGGCAACTCTTAACGTAAGACTTGGTAAAAGATTGATGATTGTTGGTGATGATCTTGTTGTTACAAATAAAAAGCTGCTCCAAAAGATACTTCCGAAAAACTTAATCAATGCAGTAATAGTTAAACCAAATCAAGTGGGTACTCTAACCGAGACATTTGATTTTGTTAAACTTGCTAAAGACAATGAGCTAACATTAATTTTGTCGCATAGAAGCGGAGATACTGCCGAAGATACTTTTATCGCAGATCTTTCTGTTGCAGTTGGTGCTCAGTTTATGAAAGCAGGTTCGCCAGCAAGAGGGGAAAGAGTCGCTAAATATAATAGACTGCTTGAGATTAAAAGAGAGCTAGATAAGACTAGATAGAATATGCTTCGTAATCTTGACCAAGGGGTGTTTCAAGATGAGCTATTTCTTCTTCCGTAAGATTTGGTTCAAAGTACTTTCTAAAACCCCGTATGCTATTTCCGTGACATGAGATTGCAACATTAACGTTACCCGCTCTCATTAGAGGAAGAATTTCATCACAAAAGTCCTTAACACGCAACACAACTTCCGCGACACTTTCGCCTTTTTGTACTTTATAGTGATAATCTCTTCTGATCTTTTCTGTTAATTCAGGATTTTCTAGATATTGTTCTAATTTGCTTTTACCCTGCATAACACCGTAACATCTTTCTTTTATTCTTGGATCTGTGTCTATAGAAAGCTTTCTTGCAGTTTTATTTAAACAGATTGCAATAAGCATTGTGTCGTAGGCTCTTATTTGGGGGGAGGAGATCAGCATATCTATTTTTTTATCTCTAATTAGTTCTGCAATCTTTAGAGCCTGCATCATACCGGTTTCTGTAAGCTTAGCCTCTCGCCATCCTGAGAATATAAAATTCTTATTGTCTTCAGATTCTCCATGTCTAAAGATATATAGAGTTGGTTTCCCCGCCACTTCTTTTTTTGGCATCACTGATGGGTTTTTATAAAGTAAAAATTCAACAGCAGCATCTACCCTTTCTTTGGAGTATTTTTTGTACAGTAATTCTAGATCTTGGGCAGTCACATATCTATGGTAGCACTCTAAGGTGAGTTTGAGTACTCACAAACATCTTGCATCAAATTTGCATTTTCATGATAAATAAATATAATACGGGTATGGAAACCTACGATCCAACTAAAGAAAACACATCATTACAGGCTGATGCAGCAAGTGCTAAACTTGCTCCAGACGCTATAGTTCCGCGTGCTGCGATATTAAACGTTATAACCGGTGAGGAAAGGACTATAACAGTTGGAGATCTGACAGATGTCTTAGAGTTATTCCTAGTTGAAGACCCGGAAGAGTAGTTTAATTATATTTCCTAATAACACCAGTTACTTTCCCTTGAATACTTAGGGTAGCGGCGTCCACAATAATTGGATCCATCTTATCATTTGCAGGTTGGAGCCTTATCTTGCCGTTCTTTTCTCTATAAAAGGTCTTAAGTGTGGCAAACCCATTATCAATTAACGCAACAACAATATCACCATCTTCTGCTGTATTTTGCTGTTGAATCACAACATAGTCACCGTTAAAGATACCCTCATTAATCATAGAATCGCCCTTTACTTGGAGGACATAAGAGCGCTTAACCTTGGAAACAAGGTCAGCTGAAACAAGAATTGTATCTATAGGGTTTTCAATTGCTTCAATTGGTTCTCCAGCTGCAATATAGCCGACAAGAGGAAGTTCTATTCCGCTAACACTCACGCTTACTGTTTCATCTGTAATCTCAATGCCGCGAACAGCACCGTCAAAACGTCTAATCATACCCTTTTTTTCAAGAGCTTGTAGATGCTCATGTACTGTCGCAAGTGAGGAGAGATTCATTGCTCCTGCAATTTCTTGAAGAGTTGGGGAAGTAGCGTTTTGTTGGATGTATTGAGATATATAATCTAGGATTTCTCTTTGTCTTTTGTATAGTGTTACTGGTGACATATACTTTGGGTTTCTTTCGTGTTTCAACTATACCGAAGCTTAACCGAAGTTGTCAAGGGGTTTCTTCATGTGTTATATTATATAGGTTATGACAGAACACGAATCTGCTCACACTGATATAGTTAAAGTTACCGAGGCTGCTGTGGCAGAAGGTCGTGTTGTTACCCAACGATTAAATAAAGATGGTACTCCTGGAGCAATTCATATATCTCTACCCGTAGACATTGATCCTAACGGATCAACTGTAACTTGGCCAGCCCACCGTCGTAATCCGAAAACTCCGGCTCACGCAACTAACCCCAAACCTTGGTTGGGCTAGTGGTAGTAATAAGCCCTTTTGTGTTGGATTTAAGCCTAAGACTGCATTTTTATGCATGAAGCAAGACCCACTTCATTCTGTATTCCAAATATTTCCCGAAGCTTAAAATAATTGTATAATCCAAAAGCTAATTATGTTTCATTTAGAATCGCACTACAAACCAGCGGGAGACCAGCCAACTGCAATTGCAGATTTAACCAAATGGGTAGGAGAAAAAAATAAACACCAGGTTTTGCTTGGAGCGACTGGTTCTGGTAAAACTTTCTCCACATCGTGTTTGATTCAAAACATAGGGAAGCCAACACTTATTATCTCTCACAATAAAACTCTGGCTGCACAGTTATATCAAGAATATCGTGAGTATTTTCCTAAAAATGCAGTTGAATACTTTGTTAGCTATTATGACTATTACCAACCGGAAAGCTATATTCCTCAAACAGATACATACATAGAAAAAGATGCTGACATTAACCAAGAGATAGATAAGATGAGGCTATCAGCAACCACCTCTCTTATGACAAGAAAAGATGTAATTATCGTTTCTTCAGTTTCTTGTATCTATAATTTAGGTTCTCCTGCTGAGTATTCCAAGATGGCGCTTGAGCTAAAAAAAGGGATGAAGATAAGACAAAAAGATTTACTAACAAGGCTCAGTCAAATTTACTACGACAGATCAGAGCTTGATTTTAAACGGGGTACTTATAGGATACGCGGGGAAACAATTGATATATATCCAGCATATATGGACTTTGTAATTAGGCTTGAGCTATTTGGTGACATATTATCTGATATTGATTTTTATGATCCAATAACTGGGGATAGTATAAAATTTGACATGCTCCCTGAAGAAAGACGCGGAAGTAGTGCAAAAAGTTTAACCCAAGATGAACAGGTTTTTAACTTACACAGGATGCGCGAGGGCGGATTTGTAAACATCTATCCTGCTAAACACTATATTGCAAACGCTGACAGACGCGAAGAAGCAATCAAACAAATTAAAACAGATCTTGAGATAAGACTTAGTGAGTTACGGTCTGCAGGAAAGCCTCTTGAAGCATATCGTCTTGAGCAAAGAACAAACTATGATCTTGAGATGATTGTTGAGATCGGATATTGCAAAGGAATTGAGAACTACTCAAGGTATTTTGATGGTAGGGCTATTGGTGAGACTCCCTACACTTTAATGGACTTTTTTCCAAAAGATTACCTGCTTGTTGTTGATGAATCACATATTACTATCCCACAAATAAGAGGCATGCATAATGGAGATCGTGCTCGTAAACAAAACCTTGTTGATTATGGGTTCAGACTTCCCTCGGCTCTGGATAATAGGCCGCTAAACTTTAGCGAGTATTTGTCAAAAGCAGGGCTTAGTGTTTACACAAGTGCAACACCTGACGAATGGGAACTGTCTATGGCGGGGGAGCATGTTACACAGCAGTTAATAAGACCAACGGGAATTGTAGATCCTAAGATCACTGTTCTTCCGACAAAAGGTCAAATTGCCGATCTTCTTGAGAAGATAACAGGACGAATTGCTAGGAAAGAGAGAGTTTTAGTAACAACTCTAACAAAAAGAATGGCAGAGGAGCTTGCTGAGTTCTTAGTTCAAAAGGGGATTAAGGTTACTTATCTTCATTCAGATATTTTAACTCTTGAGCGTACATCAATACTTGATGATCTTAGGCGTGGTAATTACGACGTACTTGTAGGTATTAATCTTTTACGAGAAGGGCTTGATTTACCTGAGGTATCTCTTGTGGCAATCCTTGATGCTGATAAAGAAGGCTTTTTGCGCTCACGATCGGCTCTAATTCAGATCATGGGGAGGGCTGCAAGGCATATCCTTGGTGAGGTTATTATGTACGCCGATGTGATGACAAAAAGCATGGAGAGTGCTATTTCTGAGATAGACAGAAGACGAGAGGTTCAGACTAAATTTAACAAAGATCACAACATAACTGCTGTTTCTATTAATAAGCCTATAAGAGCAAAGCTTGTTGACGAAATTATTGAAGAAGCAGGGTCTAAATCAACCAGAGGTAAAAAATCACCTTTAAACACTGAGATCGACTTCCACCAGCTTCCGCCAAAAGAGCTTTCCCGGCATATTAAAAAGCTTGAAGAGGAAATGCGCTATGAAGCCCAATTGCTGAATTTCGAGGCTGCAGCTCAAATTAGAGACGAAATAAGGAAACTTAAAAAGATTCAAAGCTAACTACCATCTAAAAGTATTGACACTGAGCCGTTTGCCTTTATCATACTAATCAAGTACACTCCTACCCTGTCCTATTTTATGACCTCTAGTAAAAAGAAGGTAAAATTGAAAAATAAGTTACCAAAAACTTTGTTACTTAAGCTCCTGTTAGGGCTTATGGGTGTTGGAATATACACAACAAAGGCACTTGCATTCTACAAGAACACTGTTCTGGCTTTAGTCAAACTCATACTTTCTCTTGTTTTGCAGATCAGGTACCAGTTAGCTGCCCTTGTCCAGTTAATTAAGTCCATTCTAGTGGCTTTTATTAGGTTGGTGAGAGTTATCTTCTTAAAAATAGTAGCTTTACTACTTTTGCTTGTTTCAAAACTTAAAGAACTTGTTGTTGCTGTTGGGAAGCTACTCAAAGCTCCGCTTTTAGTACTTGTTAATTTTTCAAAGCTACTCAAAGCTCCTTTGTTTGCAATTATTGCATCTCCAAAACACCTTAAAGCTCCCCTATTAGCTATTGTTTATCTCCCAACGCATCTTAAAAAACCTCTTCTTACAGTACTTGCTCTTCCAGGTCAGCTATACAGTCGCGTAACAAACAAACTGGCAGTAGTTTTTACAAAAGTAAAAACAACACTATTCACTAAAAAGGTTGTTCAAAAAACACCTAAGGCAGCACTTAAAAAAACAAAGCCTAAAGTCGCTAAAAAACAGATTAAACATAACAGACTAAGTGCCTTTTTTATTCGCTTTAGATTTTTTATGTTTGGGACTGCCTTTGCATTAATTACAGTTCTTGTACCACTTGAGCTATCAAGACTTTATAAACAACTACCAAAGCCTGAGTTACTACTTCAACCAAGTCGCTCCACAACCCGTATCTTTGATAGAAAAGGTAGGTTGCTGTACGAAATATATAGTGATAAACAATTTGAGTACGTAACTCTTAATAAAGTACCGACTAACCTTATCAACGCAACAATTGCGGTTGAGGATGACGAGTTCTACACTCATTCCGGGATTAGACCGCTAAGTATAATAAGAGCTGCAAAAGCAACCTTTTTAGAATCCGAGATTCAAGGAGCATCGACAATCACACAACAGCTGATTAAAAATGTACTTCTTTCAACTGAACAAACCTTTGAGAGAAAAGCAAAGGAGGCAGTGCTTGCAATAATGGTTGAGCGGAAGTTCACTAAGAACCAGATTTTAGAGTTATATTTAAACAACACACCTTACGGGGGGACTTCTTGGGGAGTTCAATCTGCTTCAAAGAAAATATTTGGCAAAAATGTTTGGGATTTGTCGCTGGCTGAAAGCAGCATGCTTGCAGGTCTTCCTTTGTCACCGACAGCCTACTCACCTTACTCAAGTCTTGAGAAAGCAAAGTCACGCCAAGAGTTTGTCTTAAAAAGAATGACACTTCTTGGGTATATTACAGAAGAAGAAGCCAAGAATGCACTTGCGGAAAAACTCGAGTTTGCATCTCAAAAAGAATATATAAGAGCGCCTCATTTTGTAAATTTTGTTAGAGACGAGCTAAATGCTATGTATGGGCCAAGACTTGTTGAGCTTGGTGGTCTTGCTGTAACAACATCGCTTGATCTTGATCTTCAGGATAAAGTTCAAAAGATAGTAACTGAGGAAGTTGATAAAAGCGGTTTCTTAAATATCTCAAATGGCGCAAGCCTTGTAGTTGACGTTAAAAAGGGTGAGATACTTGCTTATGTTGGTTCTAAAAAATACTTTGCTGATGATTATGATGGTGCATATGATGTTGTTCGTGCCCCAAGACAACCTGGTTCCTCAATTAAGATACTTCCATATGCAATGGCACTTGAAAGTGGGATGACACCTGCTTCAACTTTAAGCGACTCGCCAATATCAATCAATACCGGTACTGAGGTTTATACACCGGTAAATTATGATGGGGCATTCCACGGATCTGTCAGCTTACGAGGAGCTCTTGCAAACTCCTATAACATTCCAGCAGTTAGATTATCAGTTAAGCTTGGTCCTGATGCAATTATTCAAAAAGGTAAAGAAGCTGGGTTAACAGGTTGGGAAACTGATGGGAACTATGGTTATAGCGTTGTTCTTGGAGGTCGTGAAGCAAGACTCTTAGATATGACAAACCTCTACACAACCTTTGCACGAGGTGGTAAGTATGTTCCTCTAACAGGTATCACATCTGTTAAAGATGCTAATGGGTTTGAGATTTACCAAGATGAACGAACTCCAAAACAAGTTTTTAGTGAGGGCGTTTCTTACCTTATCTCAAAGATACTCTCGGATAACAGTGCAAGGACACCAGCCTTTGGTCCAAATAGCCAGCTTGTTGTTGATAATAGAAAGAATATTGCCGTAAAAACAGGAACCACCGATTTAAAAAAAGATAACTGGACACTTGGTTACACTCCTGATGTTGCGGTAGGTGTTTGGGTTGGTAATAACAACGGAGATCCTATGAGCCCTTACCTTGCCTCAGGTCTTTCTGGAGCTGCTCCAATCTGGAATCAAGTTATGCATGAAGTTCTTTTAGAAAAAGAAGATACTCCATTTGACCAGCCTGAATCAGTTGTTGCAAAAACTTATAAAGAGTGTAATCTGTCTGAGTACTTTATTTCAGGTACCGAATCTGATTCGGTATGCAAAAAGCTTAAAAAAGAAAGGGAAGTGAAGAATGAAAGACGTTAAAAAAGAAGCTGCCAAGTTACTTGAGGAATTAAAAGTAGAAAATCCAGCAGCCTCTTGGAAACATTTAACCACAGGGTTTGTTGTTGTTCTCGTTGTTGTATTTTTAAGTATCGCCTATTTTAATAGATTGACCGCAACAGGTGTCGTTCAGCCTTTAGGTGAGGTTAACTTTGTGAATACAACTAAGACAGAGCCTGTAGTTCCTGAGATAAAAGATAAAAAAGAGCAATTACAGGCAGCAAAAGAAGAGTTTGTTGAGGTAAAAGATGGTGAAGGACTTTGGCATGTCGCACAAAGAGTTTGTGGAAGTGGCGAAAAATACAGTACTCTTGCAGAGGCAAATGGCCTAACCATTTATTCAGAGGTTGTTGTTGGGCAAAAACTCTTAAAAAAGTGCGATTAGTTTTTGGGTGAAATAGGATATTCTCAAACCCGAAGAAATACCGTATAATGTCTTTTGCATGACAGGTCAAAATTTAGACAAAATTGTAATCACCGGCGCACGACAGCACAATCTTAAGAACATCAATCTTGAGATACCAAAAAATAAATTTATTGTTTTTACCGGAGTCTCCGGTTCTGGTAAATCATCTCTTGCAATGGATACCATCTATGCTGAGGGACAAAGAAGATATGTTGAAAGCCTTTCAGCCTACGCCAGACAATTTCTTGGTGTTATGGACAAGCCTGAGGTTGATAAAATTGACGGGCTTTCTCCAGCAATTGCAATTGATCAGAAAACTACCTCAAAAAATCCAAGGTCGACAGTTGGTACAATCACCGAAATATATGATTTTTTAAGACTACTTTACGCAAGAGTTGGCCATCCTATGTGTCCGAAATGTGGAAGGGAGATTGTAAGACAAAGCTCTTCACAAATAGCTGAAGCAATTTTAAATGCAGTTAAGCTTGATCCTGAGTTTAAAACAGAAAGAGGCGTTAGATTTTTTATCCTTTCACCGATTGTAAAAGACAGAAAAGGCGAGTATTCCAGTCTTTTTGATAACCTAAAGAAACAAGGAATAGTGAGAGCTAGAGTTGACGGGGAAATCAAGAATTTAAATGATAGCTTTGCGCTGATTAAAACAAACAAGCATTCCATAGATGCTGTTGTTGGAAGACTTATTGTTTCTAAAAAATCACTTAAAACTCCCGAAAATGAAAAAGATACTTACTCTAAGATTTTCCAATCAGTTGAAACATCTCTCCTTCTTGGCGAGGGTAACGTAATTTTTACACAAGTACATGACACAGAGTTTGAATTCTCAGATACCCCGCGTGATACAACCGATCATTTGTATTCAGAAAAACTAGCTTGTCCTGTTTGTAATATCTCAATACCGGAAATAGAACCAAGAACATTTTCATTTAATTCGCCACACGGAGCATGTCCTGCATGTGATGGACTTGGGACTCAGCTTAGTATTGATGAAGACTCGTTGTATAATCCAAAGCTTTCAATTGTTGAGGGAGGCTTTTTCCCTTGGACATCAATTTTTGATAATGAGAGCTGGACTGCGAAAGTAGTAACATCTGTTGCCAAAGAGTACGGCATATCCTTAACAAAACCAATTGGAGAGCTTACTAAAGCGCAGTTAAAAATACTTCTTGAGGGAGTACCAGAGGGTCAGAAGTTTAGAGTAGCTTACGCAACATCCGAGGGTAGGGAAAACACATACTTTGCAAAGTTTGAAGGGTTAATGCCAAACCTGTTAAGACGCTATAAAGAAACAAAGTCTGATTTTATACGGCGGGAAGTTGAGAAATACATGTTCACTAAAAGCTGTCCGGAGTGTCACCGTGCAAGACTTAAAAAAGAGTCATTAGCTGTCTTAGTTGATGGAAAAAATATCTTTGAAATAACTGAGATGGCAATTGATGAGTTTGGCATTTGGTTCCAAAGTTTAAACGATAAGTTTTCGGAAAAAGAACAAACAATAGCAGAAACTATCCAAAAAGAAATTATGTATCGTGTAAAGTTTCTTCTTGATGTTGGCTTGAGCTACCTAACTCTGAGTCGTGCATCAGGTCATTTGTCTGGTGGAGAGGCTCAAAGAATAAGGCTTGCGTCTCAAATTGGCTCAGGGCTATCAGGCGTTTTATATGTATTAGATGAACCGTCAATTGGACTTCATCAACGTGATCAAAGCAAGCTTATCCAAACACTTAAGCACCTAAGAGATATCGGCAACACTGTCCTTGTTGTTGAACACGATGAAGAAACTATGCTTGAAAGTGACTACATTGTTGATTTTGGACCCGGCGCTGGTGAAAAGGGTGGCGAGGTTATTGCAGCTGGAACACCGCTTGAGATTCTTAATGATCCAAAATCTGTAACAGGGGTGTATCTTTCCGGTAAGAAAAAGGTTGGTAAAACTTTGGCTCAATTAAAATCTCATGAACTTGATTTTGATAAAAATCAATTACAAGTTAGTGGAAAATACATAAGCCTAACAGGAGCTAAAGGTAGAAACCTTAAAAATGTAAATGTCGATATACCACTTGGCAAGTTTGTGTGTATAACAGGGGTTTCTGGGTCTGGCAAATCAACACTTATAATGGACACTCTTCATAGAGCACTGAGGCATGAGTTCAATTTAAAAAATGATGAGAAACCAGAACCATTTAAAACCTTAACCGGTGTTGAAAATATTCACAATGTAATTGCCATTGACCAATCGCCGATCGGAAGAACTCCAAAATCAAACCCAGCAACTTATACAAAAACTTTTGATTATATTCGTGAACTATATTCAAAGACCGAAGAAGCAAGGATTAGAGGTTACAACCAAGGAAGGTTTAGTTTTAATGTAAAGGGAGGTAGATGCGAGGCATGTCTTGGCGAGGGGCAATTAAAGATTGAAATGCAGTTCATGCCTGATGTATATGTAAACTGTGAGGTGTGTGGAGGTAAAAGATATAACAGAGAAGCGCTAGAAATATACTATAAAGGGAAGAATATAAGTGATGTTTTAGATATGACAATTGAGAACGCTCTTGAATTTTTTGCACCAATCCCGCCAATAAGAAGAAAGCTAGAAACACTATATGATGTAGGTCTTGGCTATATGCGACTTGGCCAGCCTGCCCCGACAATGTCAGGTGGAGAGGCTCAAAGGGTAAAGCTTGCACACGAACTCTCAAAAAGACCAATTGGCAGCACGCTTTATATTCTAGATGAACCGACAACCGGTCTTCATTTCGTTGATCTTGAAAGATTAATCGCAATTATTAAAAGACTATCGTCAAAAGGGCATTCAGTTTTAGTTATTGAGCATAACCTTGATGTTATAAGAAATAGCGAATGGGTTATTGACCTTGGCCCCGAAGGCGGTTCCAACGGTGGGAAGCTACTTTTCTCAGGTCCTTTAAATGAGTTATTAAAACTAGAAGAATCGTACACGGCACAAGCGCTACGAAAAATGCAATGATGTAAAACAGTAAACTATCTTTGAAATCGCCAACAAGATACATGTTTGATTCTTTGTTTAAAACAATATAATTACTCCCAGCAAGTAAATCGTCTTTTTTAACATAGAGTTTATGAGTTGCAAAAGGCGGGAGTTCTTTGCCATTGATAAAAACAGTACCTGGTCCGTTATTTGAGAAATAATATGCTTGCTGTTTAGTTAAAAGCTTTAACGGGTTTGTTAGGAGAGTTGGGTACTTATAAACTCTGCTCCTTTGAACAACAGGAGTATCGTTTAGTGAAAAAGCCACTTCAACTTGTTTTTCAGCCCCTGTTATTTTATATGCCCCCGCAGGAAGTGGAAAAATAGAATCCATTCCTTTGCGTGCAAAAGCGAAGTGATTGGTATCAAGTCTGGTGAAATAATCCAGTCCTGATGTTGTCCCCCAAGTAGGGTCAACAGCTATCCAGCCAAATGCTGGATCGTAGAACTCCGGCCAAGCGTGGAGGACATCTCCTGATTTAAAACCAATTGAAATTGGCTTATTTTCCCCGTCCCCTGCGTAAGCGTAACCGTTAAGCTCTCTTGCAGGTATGCCCATGGCTCTTGCGATTGCGATAAATGAGTCTGTAAACTCCATGCATGCCCAACTACTATCTTTTTGAGTTAAAGCTTTTAAGGCTCCGTTTCTATCTATATAGTCTTTTAAAACAAGATTGAAGTCATAATGTAAGTTCTGAACAACATAATCATATGCTTTTTGTGCATTCTCACTTACTGTTTTATCGGGGTTTTTAAGCTTTGCTGCAATGTCTTTTATCTTTTGGTTATCCGCTTCCCAGTAAGTATCAGGTTTTGTGTAATCTCTGATATAGCTTTTTGGAATCTTGCTAAATTTTCCGCCAAAAGATGGGATGATTTGTTTCCCAAATATTTCTGCTGTCCCGTTTGCTGAGATGCTAAGGGTTTTTTTTGCACCAACTTTGTATGTTGCCATGTAGTTGCCGTCCTGATCAATTTCTACATTTTCAGGTTTTGGGGACAAACTTTTGTATAAAACCGTTTGTTGTTTAACGATATGAGGAGGTAAAGCTATCTGCATAGATTTTGTGAAGACTGAAGTATTTTTTAATATGTAATCAAGTTTAAAATTTAACAGCTGTTTGTTACCAAACGCGCCATCGACCCCAATGTTGTTAAGTAAAACTTTATTAAAATAGTACGTGATAAACTTATCATCTTCTTCTTTTGATAGAGGTGTGGGAGACAGATAAATAACAGGGCCTAGTTCTCTTGGTACGACCAGCTTTATGTTATAGTCATCAACATTATCTAAGTTTTGAATCTTTGGAATATTTATATTCCAAACATCTCCAACTTTACTCACAACGTCGGTTGTATTGTATGTGACTGTAAAATCTTTTGATTTGTATTGCCCAATCGCGTAATCGGAGAATGAAGCTTTTATTGTTGTTGTGTTATCTTTATTCTCAACTTCAATCTCAGTACCTTTAGAGTCACCAAGTAGCTTTACATCAAAAACTCTCATCTGCCTTATTATTAGTGAGTAATGAGTGGCAATTACGTCTTTTTGTTTGTTGGTAATTTTAATTGTTTGCGTGACTTTTGTTGTACCAAGTGGATTTATCTCA
This sequence comes from uncultured Candidatus Saccharibacteria bacterium, assembly GCA_964540135.1. Taxonomy (GTDB): domain Bacteria; phylum Patescibacteriota; class WWE3; order UBA101185; family UBA10185; genus CAZCAQ01. Next base: position 92,034 of record CAZILK010000001.1, read on the forward strand.
TAAGTAGTATCATATCCCGTGCTAAATTCGTCTGATGCATAGACGGCTGTCCCACGTGTGTGGGCTGAGAGAATTACGATGAACAGACATACGACTAATTTTAACTGTGGCCTTGGCATACTTTTTATAAGTTTACCATTTAATAGTAGAATGGGGTGTGGAGTTACTACAAAAGGTAAAAAATCTACCGGCAGTACCCGGTGTTTATAAATTCAAGAATTCTCTTGGTGAGATCATCTATGTTGGCAAGGCAAAATCTTTAAAGCATAGAGTAAAGTCATACTTTGCGTTTAATTTAAACCGCGATACCAAGACCTTTCAGCTTGTTGAAAATATAGCTGATCTTGAGTTTATTGAGGTCATGTCTGAGTTTGAAGCCCTGGTGCTTGAGGCTGCTTTAATTAAAAAATACAACCCTAAATACAACATTTTGCTAAAGGATGATAAATCTCTTCTGTATATAGTCATTTCTAGCAGTTCACATGAGATAGAGGGTAAAACTGTAAAAATACCTAAAATACTACTTATGCGTGAAAGAGATCTCAATAAACAAGATTTCTATGCAGGCCCATTTATCAACGCTGAAGCTGCTAAAACAGTTTACAAAGCAATTAGAAGGCTTATTCCATTTAGAGATTGTTCTGAGTCTAAATATGAAAGATACAAAAATTTAAAGAGACCGTGTCTGTATGGCTTTATAGGTCTTTGTCCGGCACCGTGTGTTTTTTTTGATTTAAAAGCTTATAAAGTCTCAATCGGTAAGATTAAAAAGATATTAAATGGGGAAACAAGCAGTGTTATTGGGGATATAACAAGACAGATGGATAGACTTGCAAGAGAGAGTAGGTTTGAGGAAGCTGCGGTTCAAAGAGACTTACTTCGGAAGTTTGACCAGACAAGGACTAGGTTTAAAATCGCACAAGTGTATGTCGATAACCCATACCTTGTTGAGGATCTCATGCTTAGCTCTTTAATCTCCCTTAAGAAAAGTATCCCGCTGCTCAAAGATCTACCAAGAATCATAGAATGTTACGATATTTCAAATCTTTCAGGTAAAGAGGCTGTTGGTTCGCTAGTTACTGCTGTAAACGGCAGGCTTGATAAAAGCAGATATAAGAAGTTTAAGATTAAGCTGAAAGAATCACCCGATGACTTTTTTATGCTCTCAGAAGTTCTCACAAGAAGGCTTAAAAGAGGGCTTGAAAGTAAGTCTGTATCATGGGAATTACCAGACCTTCTTGTGATTGATGGCGGTAAAGGACAGGTATCATCTGTACTTTCTGTACTAGACGGTCTTAAAGTTACCATTCCAGTTATAGGACTTGCTAAAAAGCAAGAGACAATAGTGTATGTGGCAGGAGGCGAATTTCACGAACTCGTTCTTGCAAGAACCGATGAAGGTTTAAAACTGTTACAAAGACTTAGAGACGAAGCTCATAGATTCGCCCAAGCCTACCACCACAAGCTTAGGCTACAAAAAATAGAAGAAGAGACTAAATAAATGTATACTTTATAGGTGAAAAGATTTATTAGAGCCTTTGGTTTCACTTTTGTTGCTTTTTCGTTTACATCTACCTTAACGTCAGCTTTTTATTATTCTGGTGACAAGTTTTATGGGGTTTTACTGGTGCTTTTGGGCTTGGGGCTGCTAAATGTGTTTCTGCCCATGATCGCGAATCTCTTAGGCCTTCCGTCCAGAGGCTTTTTGTCATTGTTATTAAATTCTGGGATTACTTTTGTGATGCTTTATTTACTTAAAGTCTTTTTACCGCAGTTTGATGTTGGTATAGGAAAGACACCTGAGTTGCTTATTTTTGGCTTTATGATACCATCGTTTAGCCTTTCAGAAATGTGGGCTTTAGTTGTTTCTTCTGCCGTGTTAACCTTTATTTATAAAACTTTAATTTGGTTAGGAGCAGTTAAAGAAAAAAAATGAAAGTCTTTTTAATATTACAAATAATCTTTAGTTTATTTGTTATATTCCTGACATTGATTCAATCAAAAGGTGTTGGTCTATCTAGTATGGTTAGTGGTTCAATTGGCTATTACAGATCAAGGCGTGGCATAGAAAAGGTAGTTTTTGCTCTAACCATAGCAAGTGTGATTCTCTTTTCCCTCACGTCTCTTCTTTTGATTATTAAAAACTAACTTATGAAAATTGCGAAAATTAAAGGCGAAGTCCCTTTGATAGGGGATGTCAAAGTATCCGGTGCAAGTGATTCTGCAGTGGCGTTAATTTTTGCTTCAATGTTTTTCTCAGAGCCTATTGTTCTTGAGAATGTCCCTGAAACTTTATACATTAAAAGGTGTCTTGAGATTGTTACAACTCTTGGAGGCTCGTATACAAAAGTTGCCCCAGGGAGATTTTTAATAAACTGTTCGGGCCTTTCTTCCTTCGAAGTTCCGTTTAATGAGGGTAAAGCTCTTCACATGATTTTTTATACAGCAGGCCCTCTTCTTTATAGATTCGGTAAAGCTATAATTCCCAAACCGTTGAATTTTACCAAAAAACAGATTGAGGAATACAAACAAATTTGGGAATCAATTGGTGTTGAGGTATTTGAAGACGATAGGTTTCTAGTACTAAGAAGCGGAGAACTCGGGCCGTGTGTGATAAAAATAGCTGAAAAGAATTATACTCAAACAGTTTTTTCAATCCTTTCAAGTATTTTTCTAAGTGGTGAAACTGTGATTTTTTCACCTTCTCAAAAGTATGAGGTGCACGATGTTATCAAGTTTTTTAATGAGCAAGATCCTCTTATAACAACAGATGAAAACGGTAGCTTGAAGATTAAAGGTAAAAGTACCTTTAAAGGGATTACTTTTCAGATACAACCAAGCACAACAGAAGCAGTTTTTTTTGCCACCGCCTCTATATTAACTAAAGGCAACATTACAATTAAAAATCTAGAACGCGAGCCTTTTTTATCATTTCTAAACGTTTTATCTAAAATAGGCTGTGGTTTTGAATTTTCAAGTAACGATTTAAAAGTTTGGTCAGCTGGGGAACGCAAGTTGGCTCCTGTAGATATTTCAACATCTCCAGCCCCAGGCTTTTTAAATGCATGGCATGGATTTGTTTTACCTATTTTCTCACTCATCGATGGTACAAGTACAATTTTGCTTAATGATTTTGATTGTACTTTTGAGTATGCCACCGAGTTAAAAAGAATAGGTGTAAACGCAAAATTAGTAACAAATGCGCTAGACACCGATATCAATACCAATCAGGTTAAGTTTGAGGTCACAGGTAAGACTCCGCTTATTGGTACCAAAGTATCAGTTCCCGATGTGTATAGTTCGGGGTTTTTGTTATGTACTTGTCTTGGTGCTTCTGGAGTTAGTGAAGTTTACGGTCTGGAAAAAATTGAATTTAAATACGATAATATCTTTGAGAAGTTATCAAATTTAGGAGCAGAACTTGAACTGGTAGAAGAACATGACAACTGATCTATTATTTTTATTCTCGGCGATGTTTGTATCGTTTGCACTGTACCCTTTTTGGATAAGCTTTGTGTATAAATTCAAAATGGGTGAGGGAATAAGAACTGAGGGTCCCGAAAGTCATTTTGTTAAAGCAGGTACACCGAGTATGGGCGGATTTGTTTTTATCCTCACAATTGCGTTAATTACAATGCTTTTTAATCGAAATCGAGATCAGACATTATTTCCTGTACTTATTGCATGCATGGCAGGGTTTTTAGGGCTTCTTGAAGATTTTGTAAAAGTATATAAAGTATCAGGCCTTAGAGAACTGTTTAGTGTAGGTCTTAACCTAAAGTTAAATGTCCAAAGTAAGCTTCTCTCAGTACTTTCTGTACCATTCAGTCTTTTTGTAAAAGCATGTGATATTGTCGGTAGCTCATCAGGGAGAGGTATTAAAACCTATCAAAAGTTGATGGTTCAGATTGCAATTGCTGGATTCGTATCATATTGGACTTACGTTAAGCTTGGCTGGGATTATATCTGGCTACCACTTGTTGGAAATATTCAAGTTGGAATATTTTACCCAGTAATTATCTTCTTTATGTTTATGGCTGTTTTAAATTTCGTTGCGTTTACCGATGGGCTTGATGGGCTTGCCGGTGGACTTGGAATAATAAGTCTTATTGGCTACTGGGCAATAGCAGCTTCTCTTGGCTATAACTCTCTTGCTTCTTACTGTGCAACTTTTATTGGTGCAATGCTACCGTTTTTATATTTCAATATTAACCCTGCGCGTATTTTCATGGGAGATGTAGGATCACATGTACTCGGTGCAACACTTGCCCTTCTCGCTGTTATTATGCACAGAGAAGTTGCTATGTTTCTGCTTCTTGCTGTTTTTCTAATCGATGGTGCTTCAAGCCCTCTCCAACAATTTTCAGTCAAACTTACTCGTAAAAGAATACTTCTTATGGCACCACTTCACCACCATCTAGAACTGGCCGGCTGGCCTGAAACCAAGGTTACAATGCGTTTTTGGTTATTTGGAGCTTTCTTTTGTTGTGCCGGTGTGTTTGTTGCGTTGCTTTGATTTAGTATATGAAAAAAACAAGTCCTGCCGACCGACCGTTTTTATTCTTAATCGGACTTCTTGTCCTTTTTGGACTCCTTATGGTGTATAACGCAACAGTTGTGTTTGCACAGAAGAACTTTGGTGAAGCTTACAGATTTGTCTTTTTACATATAGGTTGGATTGCTGTTGGTAGTCTTGTTTTTCTATTCTTTTACAACCTAAATTATAAGAAATTGTATTATTTATCAGCTCCAGTTTTCTTTATTTCACTCCTACCTCTTGCTTTTCTAGCACTAGTTGGTATTTTGCGAAGATTTGGAATGATTTCGTGCGAGTCAATCATATTCGCCCCGTGTGTGAATGGAGTTACAAGGTGGTTTTCAATAAATCCCCCGCCTCTTCCTCAGATTCCTGTTCTCGGAACTCTTGGTTTTCAGCCATCGGAGTTCGCTAAGCTTGCGCTGATTGTTTTTTTAGCAGCTGTATTAAGCTCAAAAGCTAAACAAAAAGCGAGTGCGTTTTCATCATTCATTTTATTTACAGGTGTAACTTCATTCTTAATATTTATGCAACCAAACTTATCAACAGCAGCCCTTATTTTTGCAATCGGTAGTGTGATATATTTCGCATCCGGTAATTCGTTAAAAAACTTGTTTATTACAGTTCCGGTTGTACTTCTTCTTGGAGTTGTTTTAATGTTTTCATCAGGGTACAGAAGACAAAGAGTATTAACATATCTTGGTTCTAATTCTCAAAGCTCCTCCAATTATCACGTAGAGCAAGTAAATATTGCACTTGGGTCAGGCGGGCTTTTTGGACTAGGTCTTGGGCAGTCAAGACAAAAATTCCAGTTTTTACCAGAAGTTACATCAGATTCAATTTTTGCAATAGTTGGTGAAGAGCTTGGCTTTGTTGGGACATCTGCTCTTATCTTAGTGTTCACCTATTTTATCTACCGTGGCTTTTATATTGCAAAACGCACTCCTGACGAATTCGGAGAGCTGTTAGTAATTGGGATCGTTTCTTGGATTGGCATTCAGTACTCTATTAATGTTGCAGCTATGACCGGGCTTATTCCGCTAACAGGGGTCCCTTTACCTCTTGTATCTTATGGAGGTTCATCCACTGTCTTTTTACTTGCGGGTCTTGGAATAGTTTCAAATGTTTCTCGCTATAAGTGATAAAATCGACATATGAAAATTGTAATTACAGGAGGGCATCATACTTCAGCGCTTCCGGTTATTGAGCTTTTGCAAAAACAAAACAATATTAAGCTTTATTGGTATGGTCATAAACACTCCTTGAGAGGTGATACCAATTTGACTCTTGAGTATATTGAAATAACAAGTCTTGGTATTCCTTTTTATGAGCTACATGCCGGGAAGTTTTTTAAAACATATAATTTAAAAAGACTTGCAAAAATCCCTCTTGGTTTTTTTCAAGCACTCTTCCTGCTTGTAAAACATAAGCCTGACTTAATTGTATCGTTTGGTGGGTATTTAGCAGTTCCTGTTGTTTTAGCTGGCTACTTACTTAGGATTCCAAGTATTACACATGAGCAAACAGTCGTACTTGGTTGGGCCAATAAAGTTATTTCTAGGTTCGCGCAAAAGGTTTTAATAACTTGGCCCTCGTCTGCAAAGTTTTTTCCAAAAGAAAAAGTTGTGTTAACAGGCATCCCTGTTAGAAAAGAAGTCTTCAATGCTATAAGTAATTCTTTTAAAGCCGAAAATGATTTGCCAACAATTTATATAACCGGTGGTAAAACAGGAGCTCACAAAATAAATGAATCTATTATGGCGTGTATGGAAAAGCTCTTAACTATTGCCAATGTTATTCATCAGAGCGGGGACTATTCAGTAACTCAAGACCACCTAAGATTAAAAGATAAATACGATACTCTAAAAGATAAAGTCGCTGGAAAGTATTTTCTTCGAAAGTTTGTTTTAAATAATGAAATAGGCGAGGCATTCTTAATGGCAGATCTTGTTGTTGCGAGATCAGGTGCTCACATTGTATCTGAGCTTATTGCGCTAAAAAAACCTTCACTCCTTATTCCAATACCTTGGGTGTCTCATAATGAACAATATAAAAATGCACTAGTGTTAAAAGACGCAGGTCTGTCACTTATACTTGAGGAACACGCACTCACAAGTGAAACACTTTTTGACAATATCTCATATATGCTTTCTGAGTTACCAAACTTCAGAAATGCAAGTTTAGAAAATTTTGTACTACAAGATTCCGCACAATTGATTGTCAATGAAATCCTCAACTATAAAACAGCATCCTAGAGCTCGTATAAGCAAACTTAAAAGAACTCATGGCAGAAAGATTAAACTATTTTTAGTATTTTCCTTTGTTTGTATTAGTCTTGGGGCACTATATGGTTTTTTTCAAAACACAGATTTATTTGTTATAAAAAGATTACAAGTTGAAGGAGCTAAAACATATGTAAATAAAGCTGATGTGTTAACTTTAGTTTCAGCAAACACTCTTGGTAAAAATATCCTTAGTTTAAATGCACAAGTTTTAGAAAATAATATTAAAGCTACTTTTTTAGGAGTTAAAACCGCTCAAGTTACTAAATCTATAACCGGGGATGTGCTAGTTAAAATTACTGAGAGAGAACCCGTTGCACTTATCTCAAACAAAAGAGACACTTATGGAGTTGATATTGATGGGTACGTACTTGGGATCCTTGATCCCAAAAAAACTAATTTACCAAAGATCACTTATGAAGACGATATTCGAGTTGGGCAGTTTATTGATAGCAAGCTTGTGCCAACCTATATGGATATTATTAAACATCTAGATAGTGAGAAAATTAAAGTATCTAGTATAAGTGTTACAGCTTTTGATGTTAGAATGTTTGTGGGACAGGGGACAGAAGTATTAATCGGACGCGAGAACTATGATAATGGGTTTGTTGTAGAGTTAAAAGAAGTTTTAAATTATCTAAAAACCAAAGGAAAAACTGCTAGAAGAATAGATTTGAGATATGATAAAGTTATACTATCGTTAAACTAATATGGCAAAAGACAAGTATATTACAGGAATAGATGTAGGTTCAGATAAAATCTCGACAATTATAGCTTCAGTTACAGACGAAAAAGTGTCTGTTATTGGAGTATCTGGAGCCGTACCTTCAAAAGGTGTTGGTAAAGGCGTTATTACAGATATAGATGAAGCTGTTGAGTCAATTTCTCATAGTCTTGAAAGAGCTGAAAGAATGGCTGGAGTGTCAGTTTCCTCAGCTTTCATTGTTGTTAACGGAAGTCATATAGAAACTCTCAACTCACATGGCGTTGTTGCAGTATCACATCAAGGTAATGAAATTATGCCTGAAGATGTTATGCGAGTAACTGATGCAGCCCAGGCGGTAAGTCTGCCATCAAGTAGAGAGATTATTCATGTTATTCCAAGAGGTTTTGTAGTTGATGGACAAGACGGTATAAAAGATCCTGTTGGAATGTCGGGCATTAGGCTTGAGGTTGAAACAAACATTGTGCACGGCTCATCAATGGTTCTTCGCAATCTTGTTAAATGTGTGTCTCAAGTTGGTGTTTCGGTTGAGGACTTAATCTTCTCAGGGATTGCATCGGCTGAGGCAGTACTAACTGATACTGAAAAGGAGCTTGGGACCCTTTTAATAGATATAGGAGGCGGTACAACATCGGTGACCGCGTTTTTAGAAGGAAGTCCGGCTTATTCACGCGTATTCCCAATTGGCGGTAAACATATTACAAACGATTTGGCTATTGGTATGCGGGCTAGACTTGAAGCTGCTGAAAAAATAAAACTAAGACTTAGTGAAGAAAAAAGCTCACTATCTACTTTAAATCCTGGAACTAGCAATGAGGAGATAAACATTGCAGAGTTTGGACTTGATTCAGAAACATTCCCAAAAAAGTATTTATATAAAATAATTGATGCAAGGCTTGATGAAATTTTTAGATTTGTTGCTCTTGATCTATCAAAAGCAGGACTTTCAGATAAATTGCCTGCTGGTGCTGTTATAACAGGTGGAGGAGCTCAAACTTTTGGTGTAGAACGCGTTGCTAAGGTTGCTCTTCGAATGCCTGTACGAATTGGAAGACCAAAAGGGTTAACTGGTTTGATTGATGAGATAGAGGGTACGCCTTTTTCAGCAACTGTTGGTGCGATTTTGTATGGTGTAAATATGTCCAAAACAAAAAACGTATTGTCTTTTGATAAATCTCGAGGTAATATCAATAACATAATTTCAAGTTTCTTTGGACGCTTAAAATCTTTTCTGCCCTATTAAGCTCAAATAAAAAATAATGATGTTTGTGAAACCCGAAATAGAAAAGTTCGCTAAAATTCGTGTAGTCGGAATTGGTGGGGCAGGATGTAATCTCCTAAACACCATGATAGACGGTCAACAAATTTCCGGTGTTGAATTTATTGCTGTTAACACAGACGCTCAGGATTTATCAGTGAGCAAAGCTGTTGTTAAAATTCCAATTGGGCAAAATATAACAAAAGGTCTTGGTGCTGGAGCTGACCCTGAAGTGGGCAGGAAGGCAGCTGAGGAATCAATTGAACAAATTAAAGCCAATCTTGAAGGTTCTCACATGGTATTTATTGCAGCAGGTATGGGTGGCGGTACTGGCACAGGGGCATCTGCCGTTGTTGCTAATATTGCAAAACAACTTGGCGCATTAACAATCGGTGCTGTTACTAAGCCATTTGCATTTGAAGGAACTCAAAGAATGGAAAACGCTGAACGCGGAATTGAACTTTTAAAAACTGAAGTTGATGCTCTAATTACAATTCCAAATCAAAAGCTGTTAGAAATAGCTGATGACAAACTCTCGATTTTAGATGCATTTAAAATGTCTGACAGTGTTTTAACTCAAGGTGTTCAAGGCATCTCGGATTTGATAGTTGTTCCGGGACTTATTAATGTTGACTTTGCAGATGTTGAAAGCGTTATGAAAGACGCAGGTTCAGCTTTGATGGGTATTGGTATTGGAACAGGACCTGATAGAGCATTGAATGCTGCAAGAGACGCCATCTCGTCTCCTCTTCTTGATGTTTCTATAACAGGTGCAACCGGAATTCTCTTTAATATCATCGGTGGTATGGATATAACCATGAAAGAAGTCGATGCTGCTGCCAATATTATAAGAGAAAATGCAAGTCCTGATGCAAATATAATTTTTGGTGTGACAATTGATCAGAGTTTAACCGATCAAATAAAGATTACAGTTATTGCAACGGGTTTTGATAACGAATTCTCACGCATGGGTGCTTATAAAAAACCAGAACCTCAGGTAAAAAAAGATATAACTCCACAACAACCACAAACCCCAACATTTGAAGCTGAAGAAAGTGGTTCAAATCAAGTACAAAAAGATACTGATGACTATGGAACTTACGATATTCCAGCATTTTTGCGTGGAAAATAATTCTTTAAATTCTCAAGAGTAGAGTTAGTACTCAGTTAAAAAAGTTAACCTCAAATTTTCCCTCGTAGTAAAATAACAAACACCTGTTAAGCAAAACTGTTTATTGTTTGCTAATAAGAACTGTGTTATTTATGAAGATACCACAGTAATAATTTGAAGGTTCTTGATTCTGCATTTTCGCTTGGCAGTGGATGATGCTGGCTCAAGAAAAACTACTAGTCTGCCTATGAACTGGCTTAATAAAACAGGCTCTCCTGTGCCTAGAAATCAGAAGGTTTCCACAAAAAAGGAAGGTGTATTAGAAAAAAACAAAGAAATCACCTTTTCTGAGAACGCTCAAAAAATTTTAGAAAAAAGATATTTACGTCGCGGCACTGATGGCAAGCCTGCAGAAACAATTGACGGGATGTTTGAAAGAATTGCTCGTGTTGTTGCGGAGCCCGATATGGCGTATAGAGATGTTAAAACAACAGAAATTGAATTTTATAATCTCTTAAGTACAAAAAAGTTTTTCCCAAATTCCCCAACTTTTACCGGAGCAGGCACTCCTCTTGGTCAACTAGCTGCATGTTTTGTTTTACCAATCGCTGATGATATGGGAAAACAAGAAGATGGTATTTTCTCAACACTCAGAGTTGCTGCACTAATTCAGCAAACTGGTGGTGGTAATGGGTTTTCTTTTTCAAGGCTTAGACAAAGAGGGGCAGTTGTTAATGCAAGTTCTGGATCAGCAACAGGACCACTTGGGTTTTTGAGTGTTTATGACGCAGCTTTTAATGAAATCGCACAAGGCGGTGTTAGAAGAGGTGCAAACATGGGAGTTTTGAGTGTTAACCATCCTGATATTCGTGAATTCATTACTTGTAAAGGAGACGAGGGTAAGATTTCAAACTTTAATATTTCAGTTGCAATTACTGATGATTTTATGACCGCGGTTAAAAATGATGGTATGTACAATCTCATCGCTCCTCACACTGGACAGGTAGTTGAGACAGTTAAAGCACGCGAAATATTTGATCTTATTATTAAATACGCTCACAAAAACGGCGAACCAGGAGTGTTATTTATAGACACTGCAAATAAACAAAACCCAGTACCACATCTTTACACACTGGAAGCTACAAATCCTTGTGGAGAACAATGGCTTGGGCCTTATGAGAATTGTTGTTTGGGATCAATTAACCTTGCCGAGCATGTAACTGAAGATGGCTATATTGATTGGGAGACATTTGAAGAGAGTATTGTGCTAAGCACTAGATTTTTAGATAACGTTGTAACAGCAAATAAATATGTACCATCTGTTCCTCAACTTAAAGAGGCTGCAGAAAATGCAAGAAGGATAGGTCTTGGGTTCATGGGACTTGCTGACATGATGTATCTTATCGGTGTTAGATATGGAAGTCCAGAAGGTCAAGAACTCTCAGCTCAACTCACTGAATTTATGAGGTACCACTCAATGAAAACTTCCATTGAGCTTGCTAAAGAAAGAGGTCCGTTTAGAAAGATTGAAGGATCTATTTACGATTCTAAAGATTTGAAATGGGCACCTCCAAAACCGCTAAAACCCTACACTAGAGATTTTGGTAGGCCAGAGGTGAATTGGAATCTTATCACTGAGGGTATCAAAGAACATGGTATTAGAAATGCAGCACAGGCAACAATTGCACCAACAGGGACAATTTCAACTGTTGCAGGCATAGAAGGTTATGGATGCGAGCCTGTTTTCGCACTTGCTTACTATAGAAATGTTTTTCAAGCAGCAGGTGATGAAGGAAAGCTTACTTTAACATATGTTAGCCCGACATTTGAACGTGCGCTTGATTCGCTAAACATAGATGCACAACTTAAAAAAGGCATCATCGAAAAGGTTTTATACACAGGTTCTTGCCAAAATATTGAAGAGCTACCACAACACGTGAGAGATGTGTTTGTTGTTTCAGCAGATATAACAGCAGAAGAACATGTTAACATGCAAGCCTCTATCCAAGCGTTTGTTGATAATTCAATATCTAAAACTTGTAATTTCCCGGTTGGAGCTACAACTGAGGATGTTGCGCATGCCTATATTTCAGCTTGGGAGCTTGGCTGTAAAGGTTTGACGGTATATGTAACTGGTAGTCGTGATGTTGTTACACTCGAGACTAAAGAAACTAAAGCCGCTAAAGAAGGCAAGCAGGTTGTGGAAGCAACAGTTCCGGTTGAACGTGGCTATAAGCTTGTTGGTAGTACATACAAGATTATGACTCCTCAAGGTACTGCGTTTGTAACAATAAACAAGGGGGAAGAAAGCGAGCCTGTTGAACTTTTTGTAAATGTTGGTAAAGCAGGTAGCGATCTTAGTGCTATGTCAGAGGCACTTGGCAGACTTATTTCTGGCTGGCTTAGAGCTTCAACTGATTCTATGACAACTGTTAAAGAAATTGTTTCTCAACTAGTTGGGATTGGTGGTTCAAGATCAGTTGGCTTTGGTGCAAATAGAATAAGTTCAGTACCAGATGCTATAGCCAGAACCTTGGCTGATGAATACGGTATCTCAATTAGACTTAATGGAGCTGATGTAATAAGTAAAGAAACAAAAGAAGTTTCAGTATTTTCGTATGTTAATATGTGTCCAGATTGTGGTAATGCTTCTCTTGTTCAAGAAGAAGGTTGCTCGAAGTGCTACAATTGCGGATATAGTGTTTGTTAAATCCTTTAGGGCTGCCCCCAAAAAGGCAGCCCTTTATTAAGGAGAGGGCTTACACAGCTAAATGAAAATATATACAAAGACCGGTGATAAAGGTTCAACCTCGCTTTTTGGAGGTAAACCAAGCTTAAAGAGCGGCAAGATCATTGATTTAATCGGTACTCTTGATGAATTTAACTCCGTTTTAGGTGTAGCTGTAGCTTACTCAGGCAATTTTACAAAAAAGATTTTAGTACCTGTTCAAAATGACTTATTTGTTCTCGGAGCTCATTTTGCTGGAAATTCCAAACAAAAAGAAAAAGCTGATTTTAAACGTAAAACCGTTGCACTGGAGAAGCAAATAGATAAAGTAACAAACCAGGTTCCGCCTTTAAGATACTTTATATTACCAGGAGGCTCAGTTCCGGCATCGCACCTTCATTTTGCAAGAACAGTTTGCAGGAGGCTTGAGAGGCTTCTTGTTGATTTTCTCAATGATACAAATTGGATTGAAAAAGAAGCGGATACCTTAACCTATATAAATAGACTGTCTGATTTACTGTATGTTCTGGCTCGTAAAGAGAACTTTGACTTGAAGATTGAGGATGTTGATTGGAATCCAGAATAATTGAGACTATCCTCAGATCCCCAAGACCTATAGTCGTATGATTTGACAAATTCTGAGTTACCCCTATAATTCAACTATGGGAATGATTATTGAAGCAGTAGTAGCTCCTGTTGTTGCAGTTATAGACGCTTGCGTGGCAAGTGTTGTAGCTATTGTTAAAGCTTTTGAGATTAAATAGGACTACTAACCTACAACCTTTGTTTGAAACTATTCTTTTACTTCTGTAGAATCTGTTTTAGTGAAACAACTCTTTTTGAAACTTAATTACTGGCTTATAGTTCCGGCAATCCTGCTTTTTACCTTAGGCTCACTAACCTTGTATTCAATTTCTCCTCAAAGACTAGAAACTCAGCTAACTGCCTTTATTGTTGGATGTGTCGCTTTCTTCTTTTTTACAATCATTGACTATAAATTATTTAGCTATTTTGCTAAATATTTGTATATTGGTGGGTTAGTGCTACTTGTTGGTACTGAAATTTATGGTCAGTTAGTTTATGGATCTGTTAGGTGGTTAAATATTGCAGGTGTGTCATTTCAGCCATCAGAGATTGCAAAACTTACAATAATAATAAGTGTGGTAGCACTTATATCAAGATCTAGTACTTTCTTAGCATCTCTTAAAGGATTAGCTATTGTTTGTGTATTAACAGGCATCTATGTTGTTTTTATAGCACTTCAGCCTGATCTTGGAACTTCGTTAATAGTTCTTTTTGCAGTCACTGGGATACTTTTTGCAGCAAATCTTAATAAACTTTACTTTTTAGTAGGTGGTTCTTTAGTTGGGGTGTTGTCAAACCCGCTTTGGAATTCTCTTCATGATTATCAACAAAAAAGAATTCTAGTATTTTTAAATCCTCTCCTTGATACCAGAGGTGCTGGGTATAATGTTATTCAATCAAAGATTGCTGTTGGTGCCGGGCAGCTTTTCGGGTCAGGTATTGGCCGTGGAGTTCAATCGCACCTACAGTACTTACCAGCCTATTGGACAGATTTTATTTTTGCTTCATTTGCGGAAGAGTGGGGTTTTGTTGGTGTTGTTATCTTATTAAGTCTGTTCTTCATTTTCCTAGCTTCGCTACTTTTTACTGCATACAAAGCTGATAACGGGTTTGGTTACTTGTTAACTATCGGGATTTTTGTAGTTTTTTTTGCACAATTTTTTATAAACATTGGTATGAATCTTGGAATCATGCCAGTTACAGGTATTCCTCTTCCGTTTGTGTCGTATGGCGGTACTTCTCTTGTTGTTTCTATGGCAATGCTTGGAATAATCCAATCTGTATGGGTTCACAGAAAAATCTGAAGGTGATAAGATTAATGTATTATGGAAAATATTTTTATCTCGTTTGATTGTAATACTTTAAAACTAACTCACGTTGATAAAAATGTTTCAACAAACGCAAAGGTTGAACTCTCAAAAGATGTTATAGACGGGCCTGCCATTGTAAACGCAGATCTGCTCGCAAATGAAATCACAAAATTACTTAGTGGACTTAAGGTTCGTGTAAAAAATCCAGTCCTTCATTTTCTTACAAGCCCTGAGTTCGTATATTCTTTTTTCATGACTTTTGGGAAAGATGTTGAGGATATAGGTGTATCAGTCCTTGAAGAGGCCCGTAAGAAGCTTATAGACGTGAATCTTGATGATATCTACTTTTCATACATAAAAATTGCCCCCTTTGTTTATCAGTTTGTTGGCGTTAAAAAAGACTTACTTGAGGCATTTATTCAAGTATCTAACACTGCAAAAATACCGGTTCAGTCAGTTGTTCCTTCTCTCTTTTTATTCCCAAAGATTCTGCCAGATAACGATCCAAGTATCTTTGTTATGCGCTCAAATACCAAAGAAATAATAGCTTTATCTGAGTTTAATGCAATCTACTATGCAGGGCTTTATGAAGATGAGAAAACAACTGATGCTGATCTTGAGAAGCTTGTTAGTGAGCTTTCTGTATATAAAAGAGTGCAGCCAATAAAGAGAGTTTTCACTCTTGATTACAACAACTTCAACCCAGGAAGTGAGTTTAAAGTATCCCCGTTACCAGTCCCTATTAACGGTTTAACAGACGATGATAATTATAAACTGCATATTTTATTCAACTATATTATAGGTAAAGACAATTCCTTACTTCTAACAAGCACAAACTTGTTAAACCTCCTACCTTTACCAGCTGTTTCAAAGACTCCAAGACCTGTTGTGTACGCAGGGGCACTTGCAATCATGCTTGTTCTAGCAGGAGGGCTCTTTTTCTCTCTAAACTCAGGAAAATCAAACAACTCTCAAATTGCCGAAGGGCCAAAAACAACAGCAGTACTTGGAAACACAACAGAGCCAAAAGAGACAACTCCTTCAAAACCAGTTGAGGAAAAACCAGCTCCAGTTCTTAATAAAAAAGATTTAAAAGTAAGAGTTGAGAACGGGGCAAGTATTGCAGGTATAGCGTCTAAAACACAAAACAAGCTTGAAGAGTTAGGTTATGTTGTAACAGGAGTTGGTAATGCTGAAGAAGATCGTGAAAATACTTTAGTTAAATTTAAGACAAGTAAAATCAACTACAAGGAGCTTATAACTACAGATTTAAAAGCAGATTACGAACTTGTTATTGAAGAAGGACTTCCTGAAACAGAGGAATACGACGTACTTGTTGTTTTAGGTAAGAATTAGTGGATTCATTTTTCATCTGTGCAAACTGCAATAAAAAAGTAAGTTTAATTGCCCC
>CAZILK010000001.1:108079-142140 GCA_964540135.1 uncultured Candidatus Saccharibacteria bacterium
ACCTCGCTCTTATTCCTTGCAAATGCCTGAAGCAAGGGAGCTTTTCTGTCACATATTATACTATAGGATATAGATAATGCAAATACCTGCATAACACTGTGCCGTAGTTCTGTAGCCCCTTCCTTAATCTTTCTATTTTCAAAATCTAGCGACCTATAGTATAATAAGAGTATCTTGTCGGCTTGAGGTGAAACATGAAGTTGTTGATTGTAGTATTTTCGATTCTAGTCTCGCTGACCTCGCTCAAGAGTTGCTTTGAGCGAAGCACGCAAGCTGTAGTGCCCGCGGCTACAGCAACGGCAGAGTTGTTGCCAACACCAACGTTGGCTGCTCCTCAGGACGGCACGCTGAAAGTGCTGCCCGGTGAGTGGTTCGTTTTTCAAGTTGGACCCAGCTGGGCGTACCGAGTCCAGTGGGATGCTACGAACGACCCTCCGGGGTTATATGGAGCCAATACACGCACTCTACAGTGCGGTGATAGCTACGAGGTCTTCTCTATAGACCTCAGCGGGACGATTTTTAACTGCGGCGATGGTCTTTTGACCATTGTCGTAGAAGGGGATGGCTATAGAGTCATCCCAACCGATACCCTGACAGTCACAGTACGCCCGTACTGAGATGCCCAGGGGCTCAATTGTTAGCAAGTCGCCAGACTTGTTGACCTTTGAGCTTAAACCAAGTGTATATAGCCTGTATGTTTGGTTTAGGTTCAAAGAGGCTATTTGTTGCCAATAAGGTATAAAACTGTTAAAATCTTTTTTGTCTATGAAATACGCAATAGTCCAGTTAGCTGGGAAACAACTTAAAGTATCTGAAGGGGATGTTTTATCTGTTAACAAGATGGATTCATATATTCCACAGGTACTGCTTTACAGTGTTGATGGAGCAGTTCAACTAGGCTCCCCGGCACTTTCTGATATCACTGTTAACTTTTCTGTTATTGGTGAAAAGAAAGTTAAGACTATTGTTGGTCGTTTTAAAGCAAAATCTAGGTACCACAAAACAACAGGTCATAAACAACCAATGGCAATTCTTCGTGTTGAATCAATTCTTGGTAAAGGCGAAGTTGCTCCTAAAAAAGAAATAAAGAGAGAAGAGAAGGTTGAAAAACAAGAAGTAGCCAAAGCATCAAAGACAGTCAAAGTAGCTCCTAAAAAAGCAGCTACCTCAAAAACAAAAGCAAAACCAGTTTCAAAAAAGGAGAAAGCGTAATACGCTAACAAAACATGGCACATAAAAAAGCAGGTGGTTCTAAAGCGAGTCAAGGCGGTAATGTTGCCGGTAAAAGGCTTGGAGTTAAGATTTCAGGCGGTAATGTTGCTAAAACCGGTCAAATTATTGTTAGACAAAGAGGACTTAAATTTACAGCTGGAAAAAATGTAGGTTTAGGCAAAGATTTCACAATCTTTGCACTTGCTGATGGAATCGTTGAATTTAAAAATATCTCAAAAACTAAAAAAGCAATAAATATTGTTAAACAAGCGCCTCTTAACGTAGCTTAAGTATTACTTACCTTCAAAAGCTTCAACAAACCTAACAGCTCTTTGTTTTAAATCATCCATCTCAAAAGATGTATTAATGAATCTTGCTTTGGAGAATGGATTGAACACAAGGACTGCTTTACCAACAATATCCTCCCTTGCAATCGGTCCCCATTTTCTTGAATCAGTACTATTACCCCTATTATCGCCCATTAAGTAGTATGAGTCGTTTGGGATTTTTATAACTTCTTCATCGCCAGAAAAGGGGAGTGTGCCTGTAGTTAAAAATGATTCGTCGATTAAATTGCCTTCAGTGTAAATACCCTCGCGTTTAAGAGTTAAACTCTCTCCCGGAAGGCCGATTATTCTTTTAATAACAAATATTTGTTTGTTTTCCGGTTGTTTAAAAACAACAATATCTCCGCGTTTAAATCTGGAAAGCTTTGAACTTACTTTCTCAGCAATAATCATTTCCCCATTGTGAAGATTTGGTTCCATCGATGAACCTGTAATCTCAAGAGGCTGTCCAACGAATAGATAGACAATTGCAAATACAGCAACTCCAATAAATAGAACCTCAAATACATCAATTATTGAGCTAGATAGGTTTGAAAAGGTCTTCATTTTGATTAATTAACGTTTTTCCTATATAAATAATACCAGAAATCCCTTTTCTTTGCAGGGGAGTAGGGCCGCTTAGCTCAGTTGGTTAGAGCGCTGCATTCACATTGCAGAGGTCGTAGGTTCGAGTCCTATAGCGGCTACCATAACCTTATGCTATATTTTGCATATGAACAGTAATCTTTCAATTGATAAGAAGAACTTGGCGGAGCTTTGCATAAAAAACAAAGTTACCTATCTAGCACTGTTTGGTTCATACTCCAGAAACGAACAACATGAAGATAGTGATGTTGATCTTCTTGTTGAGTATGATCCCTCACTCAGTCTTTTTGATCTTTTTGGGTTTAGATATAGCCTTGAGGAGGTGTTTGGCAAAAGAGTCGATCTAGTTCCTAGTGCTACAGTAAAACCAGGTCTGAAACCTTATGTTATGAAGGATGTAGTTGTTTTGTATAAAAACAGTGAAAAGTAATTACGCTATCTAAAATCAATCCCACCTTACTTAAAAATTAACTCGAATACCTTATTGATCAGTTCACAAGAGTAAGTGAGCTCATTGTGTTTGTTGCTCCAAACTTTTCTTCTAATATTTGCCACAGTTCTTGATATCCGCCATCATACCCAAGTGCCCAAATACCAGCACCTCTTAAGTTATAGTTGTTAACAAGATCATATTTAATCTTTAATGAGTCAGAATTTTCAAAATACACTTGTCTGATTGATCCGGTTGTAGGGCTGACGTATGAGAAGTGTGGGACTAACGCGTTTGCGTCCCATAAAACATTTGGTTTCAAACTAATGAGTGTATCCATGATGTATTCATAGGTTTGAGACTGAGAGTACCCTATGTAGTCATCGCCGGGAATTCTTGTGCTGTAAGGCGTGTAGGAGCTCACAACCCAGTTGTAGCCGTAGTATGGAACACCCAGGATAATCTTTGATGCTGTAGTTTTTTTAAGATAATCATTTAACATAGAAGTAAGGTCATATGCGTAATTACCACCTGCCCCGTTTATCGGTGAGACTGGACCTGCAGTGTCTGATTCTGAATAATGAAAGTCATATGCCATGATAAAAATACCGTCAGCTGCTTTATTTAGTGACGCGATATCAGTAACCCGTGTTTTTTTAACAGCATCTGCGTATGAAGAAACAATAACCTCAACTCCAGTTTTTGGATTACTCTTATCAAGCTTTTTGTTCATAAAATCAACAAAAGCTGAATACTTTAGTGCCATCTCTTTTGTTGTATCTCCGACATACTCAATATCAAGGTTCAGGCTTTTTAGCTCATTGTCTTTAAGTTCTTTATCGACCTCTTTGTATAAAGTTTCCCAACAAGGCTGACAGTTCAAAAATTTATCATTTGCATCATCTTCATGTGAAATCAGCGTTATCGCTATTTCAACATTTTGTGCTTTGGCACTCGCTATGAATTCTTTTAATGCTTTGCTGTTTTTCCATCTGTTATATCCGGGATCAGTTGTTCCGTCTTCCGCAAGTTTCTTAATTGTGCCGTTTGAGTTTATCCCTAGAGCAAAATAGGCAACATGGGTTAATTTATCTAGTTGAATATACTCTGTTTTATCAAGCATCCAGTAAGGTAAAAATCCATATATTACTTTTTTTGTTTCTCTTTTGTATTCACTAATCCCGAGTGTATCGGCTTTTGGTGATAAAAAAGTTACATGCTTTACTTGATAATTTATGACGGCTTTAAGAGGAAGCAGAATTCCAAGCAGTATATAAAAACCAACTAAAATAGAAGGCAGGTATTTCATTAGTTTATTTTAACAACTTTTTTGTATTTCGGGTAAAATATGTATAA
The DNA here is from genome assembly GCA_964540135.1 of uncultured Candidatus Saccharibacteria bacterium. Lineage (GTDB taxonomy): Bacteria > Patescibacteriota > WWE3 > UBA101185 > UBA10185 > CAZCAQ01. The sequence goes on from CAZILK010000001.1 coordinate 112,010, forward strand.
ATGAAACGCAAAGCCTTTGGTCAGATTATTCTACTCTCAGCACTATTTGCTTTTGGAGCGTTGTTTTTGTATTCCAAGTACGCAGATCTAAATCAAACAAATTATAAGGTTCCAAACTATGTTTATGAAAAAAATGACTTTCCGCTTTATCTTTTAAACACAAGCTACAAAGGACCGCTTCTGGGCTGTAGTTTTGAAGATGAAATTGGTTTTCTTGAATACAAGAGTAAGAATCCACAGAATCCCAAAAATAATAAATTTGGGCTATACATTTATGCTGAGAACGAGAAGTATCTCAAACTTGCTGATGAGTTAGTTAATTCAAACGGTGGTGACTGGGGTTACGTTTTAATTCCGTTTAACGTTCGCGATCGAGATGATGGTAGATGGGGGAGAGTGTTTCATGAACTATATAAAAAGCACTTGATCCCAGTCATACAGCTACACGACATCAGACTTTCTAGTTATAAAGAAGATACTAAAAATGCTGCTAAGTTTCTTAATTCTTTTGTATGGCCTGTTAGAGAAAGATATATTAGTGTATACAACGAGCCAAATGATGCGAAGTTTTGGGTAGGGCATGTGTCTCCCGCCGAGTATGCCAGGGTTTTAGATTACACAATAGATACTTTTAAAGCCGAGAACAAAAGCTTTTTCATGCTAAACGGTGCATTAAATGCAAGTGCCCCCGATAACTTAGCTATCGGCTATATGTCGGCAAATACTTTTTTGAAAGGTATGTACACCGCAAAGCCTGAACTTTTTGACAAGCTTGATGGCTGGGCATCACATCCTTATCCTCAGCCTAATTTTGCAGGTAGCCCGCATGCTAAAGGTCTTTGGAGCATTAGAGCCTATGAGAATGAACTTGCTATCCTAAAATCTCTTGGGGTTGATAAAAAGCTTCCAGTCTTTATTACAGAAACTGGCTGGGCTCATGCAGAAGGAGAAAAGTACAATTCAAGCTATGTTACATCTCAAAAGGCGGGTGAGTATCTCAAGATAGCGTTTGAGGAGGTTTGGTTGAAAGATGACAGGGTTGTAGCTGTAATGCCATTTACAATCTACTACAAAGCTCCCTATGACCATTTCTCTTGGGTAGACGAAGATTATAAACCATATAGACAATTTGAAATTATTAAAGACTTACCTAAAGTTTCAGGTACTCCTTTTGTTGTGAATAAATCAGTTGTTAATTCGTTTTTTTGCAAAAAAGTCTTATGATTAGGTTCATGGGAGTCTTCTCAAAGTATACTAATAAATTTTTGTTAACTACTTCCTCAGGGCTTGTTTTTACAAACACTTTTTATCAACTGATGGGCAAGGTTTTTAGTATGGCAGGAACAGTTCTGATCACGATGTTTATTACAAAGTCCTACGGCCTTTCAGGCTACGGCTACTTTAATTTGATGCAGTCAATCCCAGCTATCTTTTTTATCATTTCAGATTTTGGTTTTAATGCAGTTGCTGCAAAAGATTTAACAGATAATTGGGATAAAGCTCAAAAATACTTTTTTAACATTTTAATAATGCGAATTGTCCTCTCACTTATTTTAATGGTGTTGGTTTTTCTTTCAATTTGGTTGTTTTTTCCGTACCCTGCTGATTTGAAATTCGGCATTTATCTAAGCTTGTTTTTAATCTTAACTCAAGCTCTGTACGCTTCGGGCAATCTTATTTTCCAGTTGAAACTGAAATATGACTATTCAGTCTTAGGTTACCTCACAGGTTATGTACTTATTATGAGTATGAGCTTCGTACTCATTGCTCTTAAGGTAAATATAGTTTGGGTAAACTTCACCTATGTTCTTGGTGGGTTTTTAACATTTCTTGTTAGTTTAAGACTGTTAAAAAAACTAGGCATTGTATTACCAAAACAGTTTGCAGTTGATTTGAAACTTTGGAAGAGGCTTTTAATCACCAGTGCACCAATTGGCCTCACCTTTGTATTTAGCCAGGTTAACTTTAGAGCTGACGCGATACTCCTGTCTAGATTAAGCTTGCCTGCAAGTTTTGGGTATACGAATGTTGAAACAGTGGCTGTCTACGGTCTTGCTTACAAAATTTTTGAAGTATGTCTTGTTGTGCCGACTTTTTTTATGAATGCTGTATATCCCTTATATGTATCCAGACTTGCTGAAGGTAAAAGCGCGTTCATAGCTCTTTTTAAAAAATCAGTACTGGTACTATCAGGAGCAGGGCTTTTGGCATCCATTTTTGGAATACTTTTTGCACCGGCTATGATAAAAATTCTTGGCGGCGAGCAATTTTTTGACTCAGTGTTTACACTTAGGGTACTTTTTGTAGGCATATTAGTGTTTTTTGTTTCTGTACCGTTTTCATGGTTTATTGTTACTCTTGGTAAGCAAAAATATTTACCAGCCATCTACATGCTTGCTGCTGTCTTTAATATTGTTTGTAATTTAGTGTTTATTCCCAAGTACTCGTACCTAGCTTCAGCGTACTTAACTTGGATTTCTGAGCTTATAATCTTTATTTTATTAGTAGCGTTCTCAATCATTGCCTGGAAAAAATATAATGCAGAGCTACCTAAAGTTTCTTAAATATCTTTATCTTATTTGTTTTGGTCTTTTGATGCTAGCTCAGCTAGTAAATTTAAAGTTTTTTGGACTTGGGGCGATTGGTAATTTCTATTTGTTTGATATTGCGGTTTTACTGTTTTGTGTTTTAGGAATTATTTTTTTCGTCAATTACAAATTACCAGTTCACATAAGCACTGTTACTTTATTGTTTTCTTTTTTTACGCTTTGGGCTTTATTTTCCCTTGTTATTAATAACATCAGTCATTCTTATGGTGGTTTTTTTCCGCAATTCTTTTATTTAGTTCGCTGGGCATCATATTTTTTAGCAAGTTTATTGGTTGTTAATCTTATCAGACTAAAGTTGTTTAGTTTCAATATGCTTTTAAAAAGTATTATTGTTTCAGGCTTGTTGTTAACCTTACTTGGATTTATTCAACTTATTATATTGCCGGATTTCACAGTTTTGCCGGAAGCCTTTGGTTGGGATCCTCATAAGAACAGATTGGCATCTACCTTTTTTGACCCTAATTTTACAGGAGCTTTTATTGTTGCTGCTATCACTGTATGTTTCGGACTCTTTTATGAAAACAAAGACACAGTGTTTAAAAAACGAACTTTGCTTTTACTCCTGAGCTTGTTAACCCTCGGGCTGTTTTTTACATTTTCAAGAAGTGCGTGGGGAATGATGGGCGTTGTCATTTTAGTTTTTGGTGTTTTGAAATACAGATTATTGCTTGTTTTAAGTCTTGTAGTTGCATTCGCAACTTTTTTTGCCGTACCAAGAGTCCAAACAAGGTTAACTGGTATAACCGATCCAAGTGATTCAGCGCATTTTAGAATTATATCTTGGAAGACAGCATTAAATGTGTTTGAAACAAGTCCTGTATTTGGAGTTGGTTTTAATTCATATAGAGCTTCGCAAAAAGAATTGGGATTATTCCAGCCTGGGGATCTTGGCGGTAACTCTGGAGCTGGGGCTGACTCAAGCTTTTTGTTTATCCTAGCAACAACTGGACTTATTGGTGTGTTGTTCTTTTATGGTGCCTATTCTCTAGCTATAGTAAGTACTTTAAGAACATTACCTAAAGGCGGTATTTATTGCTTTGCCGTTTTAACTGCTCTTTTTTTGGAAAGTACATTTATTAATTCTATCTTTTATCCACAGCTATTGTTTGTATGGCTGCCGTTTGCTTTAAGTGAGAACTCCTAGTCTTTAGTATATTTAACTGCAAATCTCTGTTTTCCGATGTTTCCTGCTTCATCTGTTGCAACAACATTGATTTCAATTTCCCCTTCTTTAACTCCTAGCAAAAGTTCAAATGTATTATCAGGCCTTGTAATTGCAATCCTGTCATTTATTGTTACTTGTGCCTTTTCGTCTACCTTACCTTTTACAAGGATTCTGTTTTGGAGATTAGAAATTACCTGATCTTTGTTAGGCTCTAAGATTTCTATTTTTGGTTTTGTATTATCAAAAGCAACTGTTACAGTTTCACTTTTTTCGCTTTTGTTACCAAGATTATCAAGGGCAAAAGCAAAGATTGAGTTTTTACCACTATTTATTGAAACATTAACAAAATTAAATTCTCCTGATTGATCAGCTATAACAGAATCTTTTTTCGGCCCGTTTACAAAGAGCTCAACCGTAGCACCGGGTTCGGCTGAGCCTGATAGTGAGATAGTTTTCTTGTTTGTTGCTTTTGGTGGATCTATAAACTCAGGAGGAAGTGGTGCAAATAAATCTTTATTTCCAGAATCATTACGGTTGACAGAAATGAGGCCAAAGAACGATCCAAGCTTTGGTGCTAAGAACTTAAATGACAAGAGTAGGACAATAAGAAGAACAACTATTGCAAACATAGTGTTAAAGAGCTTTGTGACGAGCTCTTCTTCAGAGTGTTTTTGATTTGGTTTATATTTACCCATAGGTTGATTTTACTCTTTTTTAGTTAATTTGTTTTACTTAATAATGGAGCCGTCCATGGGAATCGAACCCATAACCTGCTGTTTACGATACAGCTGCTCTACCATTGAGCCAGGACGGCGCTAGTTAGGATTGTACCACCCAGCTCTCTAGCTGTTTACTGTATTTTATATCAAGTTTGTTATAATTAGGTAACGGTGCTGAGTGTTATTGTTGCAGGTTATTAACAAGCAGTAAGCATACTTACAGCCGCAATTTATATAGTTTTATTGTAGAAATAGGGTACTTTATGCCAATTGGAACGATTATCAACATAGTAGCAGTTTTAATCGGAGGTACACTCGGATTATTTTTGCGTAAGAATTTTCCTGAAAATATCAAAACAATCGTTTTTCAGGGTATAGGTCTTTGCACTCTTTTAATTGGTATGCAGATGGCTCTTCAGGTTAAAGATCCATTAATATTGATCTTCAGTATTCTTATTGGGGGTGTCTTGGGTGAGTTGGTTCATTTAGATCAACGAGTTGAGAGTATGAGCAATGCTTTAAAGAGTAAGTTAAAGTTTAAAGATAAGGGGTTTACTGAAGGACTTGTTACAGCATTTCTGATTTTTTGTATAGGTTCGATGACTATAGTTGGCGCACTTAACGAAGGTATATCAGGTGATAAGTCTCTTCTACTCACTAAATCAATGCTTGATGGTTTTACTTCCATTGCACTTGCCTCTACATTTGGCGCTGGTGTCTTGTTTTCAGTCATTCCTATGTTAATTTTCCAAGGAGGTTTAACTGTATTTGCAGGTCAGTTCGAGCATTTGTTCAGTGAGGTCTTGTTAGCTCAGCTAACAGCAACGGGTGGGGTGTTAATTCTTGGAATAGGACTTAATCTCCTTGAGATTAAAAGCATCAAGGTGCTTAATTTATTACCTGCTCTTTTGGTTGTTGTTCTACTAACAGTACTTTTGCTTTAATTATTTAAGCATACTTCCGGTAGGTGTTGGATTCTCGGGTACTATTAGTGTCGCGGCCTCATCATCAAGTGCTATAAAGATTCCGTTACCTTCAGTACGTAGTATGTGGACCTCCCATTGCCCTTACGCGTTACTAATTCTAAATCAAGAAGCTTTTGGAAGTCCATAGTACGTGTTGCTTTAGCGCGGTTAGTTAGCTTGGCATAGTCCCGGTCTGTGATAAAACCATTTTGACGAATATGGTCAATTATGTTTATGTGGTGCGTCTCAAGCTTTGTGTCTGGTGTTCTACCAATATCTGGCAGAAGTTTACTAACCCTGAGAAGCTCGTCAATAAGTCCTCCAGTAAAGTATTCAAGCCAGTTCGTAAAATCAATAGATTCAACCAATTCATTGTAATCACCATATTCTCCCACTGCTTGGAAGTACTTTGTAACATTTTGATTATAATAATTTTCAAAACTAAAGAGGTTAAACGTATTTAAGCCCATCTTGGCTAGAAGCAATTTTGTAGCTAGTCTCGTAGTCCTACCGTTACCATCAGTAAAAGGGTGAATAATGACCATTTGTTTGTGGAAAATACCTGCCATGATTAACGGATCAACAATTACACTGCTATCTTTGATGTAATTTACCAACTCTTCGATAAGTTCTTGTACTTTTTCTACTTCAGGAGGTAGATAGATCGTTTTTCCAGTTCTCGGATCGTTCACAACCACTGGATTTTTCCTGAGCTTACCTGTTTCGATTGTAGGAAGTAGCCCGTTAACTATCTGCTTGTGTATATCAAGAATAAGCTTGAGGGATATTTCAAGATGATTTTCTCTCAGAAGTTTATTAAGACTCTCCAGTGCTTGGTTGTAGTTTAGCACTTCTTTTTCGCTATCCCTGATATAGCTTGGTTGCTGTCTAAGTATCTTCTTAACTTCTGTTAAAGGAAGAGGGTTGCCTTCGATGCTGGTCGAAGCATGCGCAGAAACTTCACGTGCAGATTTTTCAAACTCAACTAGAACGACTTTGGGAAAACGACGATCGTTCAGATCTCTTATTAGGTTATTAATCCTCTTGATGTTACCTAGAAGTTGGTTAGTGATTGTAAACTTAGGATTGAACATCTAGTCGAATAGTAGGCGATTATTGGTCGATTGTCAAGATTGTATGGAGCGGATGAAGGGAATCGAACCCTCGCCCCAACCTTGGGAAGGTTGAATTCTACCATTGAACTACATCCGCGCCTGTTAATATCATACAACGAGTAAGGGCTAAGTCCCAGCCCAAACTTGCATATTTGTTTAATACTGGTGCTGCTAAGGTATAACCAGACTTTGTCCCGGGAATATGAGCGCTTGTTGTCCGCTAGCCAAATAACCCACGCTTGAGGCATTTGCACTTAGAATATTTACCCATAAACTACCATCCCCATACACTCCTTCAGCAATTTCCCATAGAGTATCTCCTGATTTTACTGTGTATTTTTTGTTTTCAGGCTTAACATCTCCTGGTTTATAGTCATTTGGTACCCATTGCTGTCCTGGTGCGGCGGTTGCTTTTTGTAATTGTTCGTTTTGTTCTGGTGTATTTGTAAAGTCACCTTGAGGCTCTATTAAAGCCTGTGTATCTGCAGGTGGGGTATATTGTTGTTCATTATTCGAGGATGAATCCAATCCTTGTTCATCAATTACGCTTTCATTCTCTCTAACAGTGAAAGCAGCCTTTGAGGTTATTTGATTCTTTTCTGGTTTATCTCCAAAAAACGCTATTTTACCTGCGACAAAGCTTTTATACGCAAAATAAGAAAGACCTAAGACAAATAGAAGCGCTGCCACAGTAGCTAGAATATTTGCAAGGCTGTTTTCTCTATAATCAAACGGAAGCTCTGGTTGTGGAAGTGATTTGCTGCTTTTGATTTGTGTAGGCTCGTCCTGTTGCGGTTCAATTTCTTCTGCGTGCTCCGTCTGGGGTTCTTCTTCTTTGTTGTAACCTAATGTTGGATCTTGATATACAGGTATAGCTTCCGAATTTTTTAATGCGTAAGTGTGGTGCAAAGTATTACTAGGGTCGTTACTTGTAGTTCTACCTGAGTAGTAACTACGGTTTCTATTTCTATGTTTTGACATTTTTGCAAGGGCAGCAAAAATAGTTAACTGGCGGAACCGACGGGGCTCGAACCCGCGACCTCTTCCGTGACAGGGAAGCGCTCTAACCAAACTGAGCTACGGCTCCATTTATAGTTGGTATCCTAACAAGCAGGGTTTTTAGTGTCAATGAGGATTATATACTGTATTTACTTAACTTGAAAATAATTCCAGTTTAATTTGACTTACTAGTATTCTAAACCGATTAAAATTGGCTATAATAAAGGAAGTTATGACTCAGAAAGAATACCTTTTCACAAACGAGCAGCTGCTGACAATTCTTAAAGAAGTTACAGCTGCAATGGAGGTCAAAGAAGTCACCTTTTTTCGTATCAGAGCGTATCAAAATGTAATCTCAGCAATAGAAGATCTAACAGTGAGTGTTTATGACCTTTGGCGTCAAAACAGGCTTGATGAGATATCTGGAATTGGGGTTATTCTCAAGCAGCACTTAAGCGATCTATTCTCAACAGGTAGTGTAAAAGACTTTGAAATGGTGAAAAAAGATCTCCCGGAAGGTATGTTTGCGCTTCTAGGTCTTAGAGGCATTGGAGCTAAAAAAGCCTTTAAGCTTGCCTCTATTTTTAAGCTTGAAAAAAGAGACACCGCATTTGAGCTTCTCAAAAAACATGCTGAAAAAGGTGAGATCCGGGTGCTTGAGGGTTTTGGAGAGAAGTCTGAGCTTGCTATCCTTGAGACTCTAAACGAACACAAGAAGCATAAAAACAGCAAAGAGCGGATGTTACTCAGTCATGCGGAGGAGATAGCTGGCAGGTATATAGATTTCTTAACTTCAGCTGATTTCATCGAGGAAGCCAGTGCTCTTGGATCGCTTAGAAGACGCGAAGCAACTGTTGGAGATTTAGACATTGCTGCTGCAACCACTGAGCCTCAAAAAGCAATTGAGCACTTTATCTCCTTTCCCGAGGTTAAAGAAGTTACAGCTAAAGGGACTTCGCGCGCTGCAGTCATTCTTACAAACGATGTGCAAGTTGATCTAAGAGTAACTCGATCCGAGGCACTTGGTGCTATGACGCAGTACTTTACAGGCTCAAAGACACATAACATAAATCTGAGAAATTATGCTTTGGAGCAAGGTTTTTCATTATCAGAGTATGGAATCAAGTATAAAGATGTTTTAACAGAGTTTGCAACAGAAGAAGCTTTTTATTCTCATATTAAGCTTAGCTATATTCCACCAGAACTTAGGCAAGGCAAAAACGAGGTTGAACTTGCAAAAAACGGAAAGCTACCAGACCTCATAAAACTGAGCGATATCCAAGGGGATTTGCATATGCACACGACTTATTCTGACGGTGCCGAGAGTATTGAGGCTATGGTTTCAGCTAGCATCTCTAAGGGATATAAGTATATTGCGATAACTGATCACAACCCAAGTGTAAAAGCTCAAGGCACATTTGATGTTCTAGCCTCTATAGAGAATAAAAGAAGACTTATTGAACAACTAAATAGTTCACAGGATGATATACGAATACTATTTGGGTTCGAGGTAGATATTTTAAAGTCAGGTGAGCTTGGACTGCCAGATAATCTGCTCTCCAAACTTGACTTTGCAATAGCCTCTATCCATACGGCTCTTGACCAACCACGAGCTGAGATCACAGAGAGACTTCTTAAAGCAATCAGAAATCCGCTTGTAAAGTTCATAGGCCATCCTTCAGGGAGGCTTATAAACAAAAGACCGCCGTGTGATATTGACTGGGAACTAGTATTAAACGAGGCTAAAAAACACAATAAGATTTTGGAAATTAATGCGCAACCTACAAGACTTGATCTTGCAGATGATATCGCTTATGAAGCAAGGAGGCTTGGTATTAGGCTTATTATTAATACTGACGCTCATTCCGTAAGTGAGCTTGATAATATGAAATACGGCGTAGATGTTGCAAGAAGAGCTTGGTGTCGGAAAGAAGACATTGTAAATACAAATTCACTTAGCACATTGCTTAAAGAATTTGATATAATAAATTCATGAATACACTTTTTTTAATCCCAATCGGAGTTTTAGTTTTTTTAGGTTTGTATGTTGTTGCGGTTTACAACTCACTTGCCGGTCTTAAACTTAAGGTTAAAGAGGCGTGGAGTCAGATAGATGTCCAGTTAAAAAGACGAACTGATCTCATTCCAAACCTTGTTGAGACTGTAAAAGGTTATGCAACCCATGAAAAAGAAGTGTTTGAAAATGTTACTAAAGCAAGAAGTGCGTTAATGTCTGCAACAGGGCCAAAAGATTCTGCAGCCGCAGATAATATGTTAACCCAAGCATTAAAAACAGTTTTTGCAGTTGCTGAAGCTTACCCAGATCTGAAAGCTTCTCAGAATTTCTTAAGTTTACAAAACGAACTCAGTGATGTTGAAAGCAAGATTTCATACGCAAGGCAATTTTATAACTCTATAATTCTTGCCTTTAATACTAAAATTGTTACATTTCCAAGCTCAATCGTGGCATCACTCTTTGGTTTCACTCAAGCAGAATTTTTTGAAGCAACTGATACTGAAAGACAGGCTGTTAAAGTAGCATTTTAAGTTAAAAGAGTTTTTTAACTAGTTTCTGCCTGAATAAAACGTATGTCATCAAATATATATTCGCAAATTTCGTCAAATAAACGGTTAACTTGGGTAATCGTAGCCTTTTTTATAGTCTTTATTTCAGCACTCGCCTACGTTGTTGGTAGGATATTTTTTGAGAGTGGACCACTATTTTATGTCTGGGCACTGCTTTTCTCTGTTGTTTCAGGTTTTGGAGGTTATTACTATTCTGACAAGATAGTTCTTGCGACAGTTGGGGCAAAAGAGGTTACAAAAGAAGACAATCCTTATATCCATAATCTAGTTGAAAATCTGTGTATTGGTGCTGGTATGCCGATGCCAAGAATTTTTATTATTGATTCGCCCGCTATGAATGCCTTTGCAACAGGCAGAGATCCCAAAAACAGTGTTGTTTGTTTTACAACAGGCATAATCTCAGGTCTAACTAAACTTGAACTAGAGGGAGTTACAGCTCATGAGCTATCTCACATTGCAAATTACGACATTAGATTAATGGCGATTGTTGGTGTACTTGTTGGTTCCATAACACTTCTCTTTGATATGGTTTTTAGATTCAACATTTTTGGCAGATCCAGTAAATCAGAAAAAGGCGCCGGTCCGTTATTGTTAGTTTTTGGCCTTGCTATGATAATTATAAGCCCGATTGTTGCAACTCTTATAAAACTTGCTATCAGTAGAAGACGAGAGTATTTAGCCGACTCGTCAGGTGCTTTATTAACAAGATTTCCCGATGGACTTGCTGACGCTCTAACTAAAATCTCACAAGATGCAAACAGCCTTTCTTCAGCAACAACTGCAACAGCGCATTTATTTATCGCAAATCCATTTAAAGGAAGTGCTGTTAGAGGAATCTTTGATACTCATCCGCCTGTTGCTGAGCGGATAAAAAGACTTAGGGATATGTAGCTTGGGTGTCTGAATAAAGTTTTGTGGCAAGCTCGGTCAAGGTATCACAAGTACATCTAACACCGCCTTTTTCAAGTAAGACTATCAAGGTTCCATGCTCGACCTCACTAACCACCATGACGATTCCTGCGACACTAGTAGTTCTCGATTGTCCGTTTTCTGACAGCAGGCTTGGATGCGTATCCCTTCTAAGTTCTTCTACAAATTCATGTAATGGAGCTGTCTTTAATAGCTCAGAAACATTTTTCTCAATCTGGGATTGGTATACCGGGGGTGGTAGTCTGAATTCAAGTGGCCTTTTTGTATACTGTTTTGCCGCGTGTAGATTAATAACTGCTTCTGGTATGGCGCTGTTTTGACGGGTTGAGTACCAGGGAATCAGCCATGATAGAATCAAAAGTCGCTGACTTGTCTCAGCAGGTGTTAGGCCAAGGTCACCGTAGGCTTCTAAAAGATGTACATAAGCAGGCTCTTCGCAACTAATCTCAGGTTTATTTGAAGAAATCATGCTTTTTTAGCAGTTTTACAAAAATATTGCAAAACATTCTTAATTCGTTAACATATGGTAATGACAGTTAAAGATGTATTTTCTAAGGAACTTGTAACAAAAATTGCAAAGCTTAGTAATCTGTCTGTTGAAGGAGAAGAGGCATTCTACGCAGATATCTTCGGTCAAACTATTGACTATATTAAGGTTCTAGACGAAATAGATACTAGTAACGTGCCCCCAACGTATCAGGTAACAGGACTTACAAACATTTTCCAAACAGCAAAGCCTTCAACTCTTTCAAAAGATGAAGCATTACAAAACGCCTCACAGCCATTAAAAGGTAAATTTGCAACAAAGGGTGTCTTTGATAGACCAGAATAACCATGGCTGAGCTATCTACCTTAACTTTACTTGATGCTCTTGCCGGCTTAAAAGCAGGAGATTTTACTTCCACTGAACTCACTAAAGCTTGTCTTGATCAAATACATAAATTAAACGCAAAAGTTAATGTTTTTTTAAAAGTTTTAGAGGAGGAGGCGCTTGAAAATGCTCGTAAGGCTGATCAACTTATAGCGCTTAGGGGCGCTCAAGCTTTTGAGGATAAGCCTCTTTTAGGAATTCCTTATGCATGTAAAGATAACTTTTGTACGCTTGGGATAGAAACAACAGCTTCCTCAAACGTCCTTAAAGGGTTTATACCTCCCTATGAATCAACAGTTACAGCAAGATTGGAGGCAGCGGGAGCAATTCTTCTTGGGAAAACCAATATGGATGCTTTTGCGCACGGTTCCTCAACCGAAACCTCGGATTTTGGACCGACATTAAATCCATGGGATCTAGGAAGAGTGGCAGGAGGTTCGTCTGGTGGTACTGGAGCAGCTGTTGCTCTTAACATGGGAATCTTTGGGATTGGGAGTGAAACCGCTGGAAGTATTCGTGGTCCTGCAGCATGGTGTGGGGTTACTGGCCTTAAACCTTCATATGGCAGAGTTAGTAGATACGGGGTTATTGCTATGGCGTCTTCTACCGATTCACCAGGTCCTATTTGTAAAACAGCGTTAGACTGTTCTTATGTTGTTGAAATTATTGCAGGCAATGATCCACAGGATGCCACAAGCTCTCCTGAACCAGTAACAATTAATTACCAAGGGATTCAAGCTACGCCAAATCTAGATGGTGTAAAGATAGGTGTTGCTAAGTCGTATTTTTTACCAGATATTGATGTTGAGCTAAAAAGACGAGTTGATGCTTCTCTTGAAGTTTTGAAGAATTTGGGTGCAGAGATTATCGAAATTGATCTGCTTGATCCAAAATACTCGATTGCTGTGTACACTATTCTTCAAAGATCTGAGGTTTCATCTAATCTTGGCAGATTTGATGGTATTAGATATGGACATACCAGGGATGCTTTTAATACAGAGAATAAAAAGCGTATTATGCTTGGAACATACACACTAAGTGTGGGTTATTACGATCAATTTTATGCAAAAGCTCAAAAAGTTAGAACTTTAATTGTTGGAGACTTTAATAAAGCGTTTGAACAAGTTGATATGATCTTTGGACCTTCTATGCCGGTTACTGCTCTTAAACTTGGTGAGTGTGATAACTCACCTATGTTTGGGGAGATGATGGATGTTTTGTATGAGCCAAGCGCAATTGCTGGTCTTTGTGCGATAAGTGTTCCTTGTGGGTTTGTAAATAATCTACCGGTTGCGTTTCAATTAATTGGGCCAAGGATGAAAGAAGAAGCAATTTTGAAACCAGCTTATTTATTTCAACAAACAACTGATTTCCATAAAAAATTTGCTGAACTTTAATATGTTGCTGAAATTACTTAAACAATCAATAGGGCAAAAACAAACGAGTATCAAATCGGAAACTCAAGTTAAACTTAAAACTGAGTGGGAAAATATAGCAAAGTTATTAAAGCAAGAAACACCAAGTAGCATTAGGCAAGCATTGATTGCGGCAGATAGGAGCCTGGACACAGCGTTAACTGATTTGTCTGATTTAAAAACAATGGGCGATAGGCTTAAGGACACAAAGAGGCTTTTTGAAGAAACTATGTACAATAAAATATGGAAAGCCCATAAACTTCGCAATAGTATTGTTCACGAAGCAGGTTTTGAGCCGCCTCATTTTATTGTTAAAAAGGCGATTGAGGACTTGAAAGAGGGACTTCTAAGTTTAAAGGTAAATTTATGAATACAAACATAAGCAAATACAAACTAGTACTTGGGCTTGAAGTTCATATGCATGTGAAAACGCAAACTAAGATGTTTTGTAGCTGTTCTGCTGCCATTTATAACGATGAAGCAAACACCCACACTTGTCCTGTATGCCTAGCTCTTCCAGGTGCTTTGCCTGTTCCAAGTCTTGATGCAATTAAAAAAACCCAGCTTTTGGGACTTAGTCTTGGATGTACATTAAATAAAGAATCTAAATTTGATAGAAAACACTATTTTTATCCCGATTTACCAAAAGGGTATCAGATTAGTCAATATAAAGAACCATTTTGTGAAAACGGGAAGCTTGCTCTTGATGACGGCACTGTTATTTCAATAGAACGAGTTCATTTAGAAGAGGATACCGCGAAATCATTTCATGAAGGTGGGAAAACACTTATTGATTTTAATAAATCAGGTATGCCCCTTATTGAAATAGTTACAGCGCCTGATTTTAGATCAACCGATCACGCAGTTGAGTTTTGTAAAAAGATTTATGAACTTGTCAAAACACTTGGAGTATCTGACGCTGATATGGAAAAAGGTCAGATGCGGCTTGAGGCAAACATTTCTTTGAGAACAGAAGACATGGAACTTGAGAACAATCTCCCTGACTATAAAGTCGAGATTAAAAATATAAATTCATTTAGGTTTATGGAAAAGGCAGTTCTTGCTGAAATCAAAAGACAAACCGCACTTCTGGATAAGGGTGAGAAAGTTTTTCAAGAGAATAGAGGGTTTAATGAAGCGACTGGCGAAACTGTTGCCCAAAGAAGTAAAGAGGATGCAAAAGATTATAGGTATTTTCCTGAACCCGATATACCACCAATGGTATTTGATGATGATTATATAGATCAGCTTAAAAGCTTTTTACCTGAACTCCCTCAAGAACTGCAAACACGGCTTGTTAATGATTTTGCTATTTCATTAAAAGCTGCTTATGAGTTATCTAAATTTGATAACAAAGAGTTGTTAACAACATTCATGGAGCTTGTTGGGAGAAAATTTGAACCGGTTAAGATTGTTAACTTTTTATTAAACAAACAAGGTGCTCGCGATATGACAGTTGATGAGATTTCAGGGCTCTTAACAACGGTAGTGAGTGATTTTACAAACGAAGAGTTAGAGGAGCTTGCAAATAAAGTTATTGCAGATAACCAGTCGGCTGTCATAAATTATAAATCAGGTAAAGAAGGCTCTCTTATGTTCCTTGTTGGACAAATTATGTCTTTATCAAAAGGTAAAGCTGATCCAGAAGCTTCAAAAACACTCCTACGTGAATTGCTAAAATAAATAGCAAATTGTGCTTATAATACCTTTACCATGCCACTTAAGTTTGATTTAAATAACCCACCTTTTGAATACGTTGTGAAGATGGAGCAAGCAGAGAAAGCATTGATTGAACTTGAAAAAGAAAAAGTTCTAGCTGTTGACACCGAAACAAGTAGCCTTGATCCATATACGGGTCATATGTTTTTAGTGCAAATTGCATCAGAAAATATGTGCTACACATTTGATGTTCGCAAAGTTGATTTAACAAAACTC
This sequence comes from uncultured Candidatus Saccharibacteria bacterium, assembly GCA_964540135.1. Lineage (GTDB taxonomy): Bacteria > Patescibacteriota > WWE3 > UBA101185 > UBA10185 > CAZCAQ01. Next base: position 127,319 of record CAZILK010000001.1, read on the forward strand.
CCGCTTTTTAAAAAGATTTTGGAAGATAAAAATGTAGTTAAGCTTTTACAGAATGGTTCTTTTGATTACAAATACATAAAAGTTCACTTTGGTGTTGAGATGGATAATATTTTTGACGTCATGCTTGCTGACATGATTTTGTTTGCAGGACTTGGGATGAGATTTTCGCTTGGAGTTATTATTAACAGATGGTTTCCTGATGTACATGTTGATAAAGAACTTCAAGCATCATTTGCTGATCAGCCAAAGAATATGAATGTGAATTTAGACCAATTGAAGTACGCAGCAATTGACGTACTGGTATTATTCCCGGTTTTCAATGCGCAATTAAAAAAACTTGCAGATGAAAAACTGTTAAATATTGCAAAGCTTGAGTTCGCTGTTCTAAAAGTTGTTGCTGAGATTGAACTTAAAGGCATATACATTGATAAAAAAAGATGGCAAGAAATCATTAAGAATCTACAGAAAAAGCGTGATGAAGTAGCTCTTAACTTTCAAGAAGCAATCAAACCGTTTTACGGTTATTCACGAACAGATCTGTTTGGTAATTCCGCCGACTTCATAAATATTAATAGCCAACAACAGTTAATGGATTTATTTAACAATAGACTCCATTTAAATGTACCTTCCACAGGAGATAGTATTCTTCAAGATATTAAACACCCTATTGCTGATGTTCTTCGCAATTATAGAGGCTATGAAAAATTAATATCTGCCTTTGGCGATTCATTACTTGAAAAAATAAATCCTAAAACAGGCAGAATTCATCCTCATTTAATGCAGCTTGGGGCTGCAACCGGAAGGTTTGCATGTCAGTCTCCTAACCTCCAGCAAATTCCGCGTAACTCGGCGGAAGCTCCATTTAGAGAGTGCTTTAATCCAGAGCCTGGAAATAAACTTGTTGTGTCAGATTACTCAAGCTTTGAAATGCGTATACTTGCTGATCTATCTGGAGACGCTAAAATGATCCATGCATTAAAAGAAGGTCTTGATATTCACTCATACACAGCGTCTTTAATGTTTGGCAAAGAATACACACCGGACTTTAAAAAGAAATATCCTGAGCTTAGACAAATGGCAAAACCAATTGGCTTTGGATTGATGTATGGTATGGGTGCTGCAGGGCTTATGGGTCGTATCAAAGCTGAAACCGGTAAAGACATCCCACAAACTGAAAGCCAAGATTTAATTGATAAATATTTTGCAAGCTATCCAAGTGTAAAGGCCTTTTTAGACAAACAAGCAAGTGACGCAGTTAAAAATGGCTATAGCACAACGCCTGCTGGAAGAAAAAGATGGTACACACAGCCTGCAAAAAATGACCCTGAGTTTCGAAGAAAAGTCTCAAACATTCAAAGACAGGCAAAAAATCACCCGATTCAAGGAACTAACGCCGATGCTATCAAATACGCGCTTGTCTTTGTCCATGACTATATGAAGAAAAATAATATTGATGGGGGAATTATTCTAACTGTTCATGATGAGATAGTGTGTGAAGTGAGAGAAGATCAAGCAGAAGCGTTTGCACCTGTTCTTAGTGAGATGATGGTAAAGGCAGGAGCTCTATTTTTAAAAAAAGTTCCTGTAGCATCTGATCCGTTTGTTGGGGATGTATGGGAGCACTAAGCAATTAATGTATAGCAATCTATTTACACGAGTGCTAATTTATGGTAATTTTTAACTATGGTTATATGTCATCGATGCGGGCAAAGACCTGCAACAATTCCCACAACTAGAATAGTAGACGGTAGACAAGTTTACATTGCACTTTGTGAAGTTTGCTATGCTGAGCTTGAAAATGAAGCAAAGAATACTTCAATTTTAGATAAATTTGGACGTGATTTAACAGAATATGCAAGAAAAAATAAGCTCGACCCGGTTATAGGTCGTAAAGACGAGATTGAGAGAGTAATCCACATCCTTTCAAGGCGAACAAAAAATAACCCAGTACTTATTGGGGAACCAGGTGTTGGAAAAACCGCAATTGCCGAGGGTCTTGCTCAGCGTATTGTTGAGGGTAAGGTTCCAGAACCTCTTCGTAATAAGCGAGTTTTCGCGCTTGATTTGGCTTCTGTAATTGCTGGTACCTCTCACAGAGGGCAATTTGAAGGCAGGCTAAAAGACATAATAAATGAGGTAGTTGAAGCTCAAGGTCAAATAATTCTTTTTATGGATGAACTACATACTGTTGTTGGTGCTGGTACTGCTGAAGGGGCACTTGATGCTGCTAATATTTTAAAGCCCTCACTTGCTCGTGGAGAGCTACAAATGGTTGGAGCTACAACAATCGATGAGTATAGAAAACACATTGAAAAAGACGCAGCTCTTGAAAGGCGTTTTCAACCGGTAAAAGTTGAACAGCCGAATTACGAAGAAACAATCCAAATACTTGAAGGGTTACGAGAGAGCTATGAGAAGCATCATCACGTTAAAATATCTGATGAGGCAATAAAAGCTGCTGTTCAGATGTCTACACGCTATATTAGCGACAGGTTTCTCCCTGATAAGGCAATTGATGTTATTGATGAGGCTGGTGCCTATAAGAGGCTTACACAGGTAAGAGAGCCTGCAAATTTAAAACAAGCTGAAGAGAGTCTGACAAAAATGAAAGATGAACTTCGTGATATTAAAGATGACGAACAAAGAGCAAAGCTTCAACAAAGAATTGCTGAACTCGAAGAGGTTAAAAAAGAACTTGTTGAGATCTGGACTAAAACAAAACTTGAAGAAATTCCAGAAGTTACAAAAGCCGATATTGCCCTAATTATGTCTAAAATGACAGGCATTCCTCTTAGTGAGCTTAGTATTGAGGAAAAACAACGACTTCTTGGTATGGAAGGTAAACTCAAAGAACGAATTGTTGGACAAGATAGCGCTATCCATATCCTCAGTGATGCTCTAAGACGTGCAAGAGCCGGACTTAAGAACCCAAAAAGACCTATCGGGTCATTTCTATTCCTAGGACCTACCGGTGTTGGTAAGACTGAACTTTGTAAAGCACTGGCAGAAGTTCTATACGGCAATGAAGATATGATTGTTAGACTTGATATGAGTGAATACATGGAAAAACACTCAGTTTCACGAATGATTGGAGCACCTCCAGGATATATTGGCTTTGATAAAGGCGGTCAGTTAACAGATATAGTTCGTAGAAAGCCGTTTTCAATAATACTTCTTGATGAGATTGAGAAAGCACATCCTGATGTATTTAACTCACTTCTTCAGATCATGGAAGATGGTATTTTAACCGACGGTCAAGGAAGAACGGTAGATTTTAAAAATGCCACAATTATCATGACTTCAAATGTGGGATCTGAGTATCTTAAACAAGCAAATATTGGTTTTACAACCTCTGGTAAGACAGCGCATATGACTGAAGAGTTTGAGAAAAAGGTTATGAAAGCACTTACTGATAAATTTAGACCTGAGTTTATCAATAGAATTGATGAGATTATTATTTTCAAGAGTCTTTCTAGAGATGACATTAAAGAGATTGCCAGAAGAGAGATCAAAAAGACTCAAGTACTGCTAAATGAACATGAGATAACAATTGAACTTGATGAAAAGGCATTAGATTATCTTGTTGAAAATGGCTTCAATGATGAATATGGCGCAAGACCGATAAGACGCATCATCCAAAAAGAGATAGAAAACGTACTATCAGGGCTTCTTCTTTCATCAGAAATAGCTCAAGGATCTAAAATAACAATCACAGAAGGGGATAATGGGCTTAAAATGCGGATGGGTGCAAAGGTATTGAGTTACGTAAAATAAACCTACGTTAGGCGGTCTTTTTGTTTTTTCGATCAATAATCGCGTTTTCGATTGCTATATTAGTAACACCTCTATTGCCTATAACATCGTAGGGCAGGCTTCTCATTATACTCTCAATCTCAGCACCACTAAGACCTATAGCAAGATCAGCAAGTTCATCAAGATCCATCATAACTGGGTCAAACTGTCTTACCTTGGGATGCTCAGTATTCACCTTTGCGGCATAGTGAACGAACAGATCTTTTAGATCGGTAGTGTCTGGTAAGCCTACTTCCACATGGTTTCCAAATCTATTAGAGCCTGGTCTTTTTATTGTGTCAGGTATTAAACGAACTTCATTACAGATACCCACAATGTAAATGTTCAACCTTCCTAGCTTTTGCAATTGTGTTAACAACACGCTCTCCGCTCTTATTGGTACTGTATTTCCAGGATATACTATATTTTTATCAGTGAATGCTTTTTCTAACTCATCAAGAACTAAAACAACCGTTCCTCCTTCTTTCGCTGCTTTCCTGGCTTCTTCGAACTTAACAATTAAGGCTTGTTCTGTGCCTCCTGTAAATATAGAAGCACCAAAAATTGTCCCAGCATTCAGGTCTATTACAGTATCGGCGCCAACAGCTTTTTCAAACGCCCTTGCTAAAGAAGTCTTACCGGTTCCCGGTGGTCCGATTAGAAGTAATGAGTCTTCAGTTGTGCCTTCGGATTTACGTTTAATGTATTTTTCTATAGCAGCAATAGCGTTTCTTTGTCCAACTATTCCCTCAAAAGCAGCATTGGTGTGAGTTTCCAACTCGCTATTGATTTCGCCTGTCCTTTTTATGAAAGCGTCGGTTGAGGAAAGATTCTTTTGCAGATCTTGCCCTAATATTCTACTAATTCCGTTCGAAAGCTCTAAAAATGCCGAAACTTCTGATTGAACAAACTCATCAAACGACCCAGTGCCCTTGCTATTATCTAGTGTGAAATCTCTTCCTGAAGGATGCTCCATTCGAACCATAATTTCACTTTGTTGACCAATCCTTCGTACTTCCAAATGCGCACCGTAGCCTGTTTTGTTATTTAATAAATAAAATGCTTGATGATCGTCAGTACTTTCCTGTGCACCACTTATGACTTTCCAATCATTTTCGGGGCTTGTTAGCACACCAAAATCTGGAACATCGGTGTTTTTAGCATGTGTTATATAAGAGAGAGCTATTATACCTTCTGCATCGATTGAGAGAAACGTTCCTGATTGATCCGCCTGTTCATTAGTTTCTGCCTCAAGTCTGTTCAAATCAACTATAAACGGTTGGTGTCGTTGCATAGCTTGATTCAGTTCTGCCTTTATATACATATTTACTGCAATCTGGTTTCCGATTGCTTCAGATTTCAGCCTCATAGATTGTTCCAACCTCTCTTTAGGTGCCTTATTAGTTTTTGCTCTTTTTCGCGCCTCACTGCCCGGCTTTGTTTCTGCATGTGGTTTGGTCTTTGTAGGTGCAGGTGCAGAGATTGTGTGTGTAACAGCCCCCCTTAAACTTTGTGTTGGTATATCTGTGAAGCCTGGCCTCCTGTAAATCTTTTCAACCATCTTAATACCTGTGAGTACACAATCAATTGCAGCAGCCCCGAGTACATCCGGAGTTTCTTCATATTTGGTAGCACTTGCTATTCTTTTTGTGTCAAAGTATGGCCTGTTAATAGATGAGTCTTCGTAAGCCTGTGGATCTTCCAGATCCTCAATAAGCAACCTGCCCTTTATTGTATGTGCAATAGCAACTGTTGCGTATCTAGGGCCTGTAACAATCGTTACATCGGTGTGTCCGTCTCCTGAGTATCCTGTACTGTAACGATTTGTCAGAGCCTCTTCAACAGGTTCAAATGTTTTATGTATTGTAGTAGCGGGTAACTGGCTATCGTTGCTGTCTAAGCCGGTTAATTCAGTTGGATTGTAGCCTAGGTACATATACAGCCAATCTTCCTCTAATCCTAGCCAAGGCCAAGTCAGACTGTGATTTATACGAGAGCAATCTGAAGGTACTTCTAGTGTTGCAGTTGTAGTAAAGACTATATCACCCGTACTTTTTTCTCTTTTAAATGCATATTGAGCTTCTCTTACTCCAATCCCAGTGTCATTCTCAACTTTCAATTCATCGGCAAGTCTTGCCAGTGCTGAATCCTCTATTTTAATGGTTACAGGCTCAGCATCTTGTTTTAAAAAGTCTGAAAACTTCACTCCAGCACCTGTGGGGGTTTCCGTACCCGTTAGTGGAGGTTTCGTAGGTTTCATAAATAAATTGTACCTAATAGGTAGTTCAAATCAAGTCCAACAATTGGTACCCAGTAGTATAAGTTGCTTTAAAGCTTAAAATCTGCTAATCTGGTGCGTATGGAAACAACTGATGTTGCCAAAAGCTTTAACGTTGGAGACACTGTCCGCGTTATGTATAAGATAAAAGAGGGTGAAAAAGAGAGAGTTCAGCCTTTTGAAGGAATTGTTATTGGCAAAAAAGGTGAAGGAGTTTCCAAGACTTTTACAGTTCGAAGAATAGGGGCTAATAACATCGGGGTTGAGAGAATTTTCCCAACATACTCCCCAAGCATCAATGAAATTCAAATCGTTAAACACGGAAGAGTCAGAAGAGCAAAACTCTATTACTTAAGAGGAAAACTAGGAAAAGCAGCCACCAGAGTTAAAGAAAGACTAGGAGATAAAACAGTAACTGTACCCACCACAGAGCCTGCTTCCGAGGCATCTGAGTAATTTTCTAACACCACACTCTATCATTTTCAATGAATCAAACTTTGCCCATAAAACTTGCCAAAATCACTGAACTTTTTGATGTGAAAGACGTCCTTGGTATTTCATCAGATATTGAAGGTATTCAAGAATATTATAGAAAAAACATTAAGGCATATAAATACTTGCACGATAAAAATGGCTTCGTACATATGGGTCTTTCACAAAACGGGAAATATAATAAAACAGACACTTTTGCTCAGGTTGAGCTCATCTCAAATGTCATTCAAAACAATAATTATACAAATGTACTTGAGCTAGCAGGTGGTATTGGTTCAAATAGCCTTTACCTTGCAAAGAAATTTCCAGATAAAAGCTTTGTTGTAACCGACTTACCAAAAGGACAATTTGATGTTGGGAAACTTCAGAAGTTCTCACCCCCAAATCTCACTTGTGAGTACTCAGACTTTCATAATCTCTCAAAGTTTGAAGAAAACAGCTTTGATCTTGTTTTTGTCATTGAAGCCTTGTGCCACAGTACTAATAAAGAGCTAGTGTTTGCGGAAGTTAAAAAGGTACTCAAACCAGGAGGGATGTTTATTGTTATAGACGGCTATTCGGCATTTGAGGAAGAAATGCTTTCTGATGAATTTATACTAGCCAAAAGGCTTGTAGAAAAAGGCATGGCTGTGAGTAATTTTGAAACACTTGGCTCGGTTAAAGAGTACGCTAAAAAAGCTTCATTTAGTATTGTTTTTGAACAAGATGCAACAAGGCAGATACTACCTTCAACTAAAAGGCATGAGAAGCTTGCCAGAAGATCACTTTTTAAACATAAGAAACTCGGAAGCTTTTTGACAAGAACCTTAAATGATCGCTTTGTATTTACTGCAATTTCAGGCTACCTGATGAGTGATTTAATAGAGCTTGGGGTATTTAAGTACTATATTAATTTCTTTAAATCAGACTAAAATTAAGGAACCACACTCTTACAAAGCTGATTTACTTCTTTTAATGCTCTTTTGATTGTTGGGTCTTTTGAAACATTTGACTTAAACTTTATCCGAGCTTTGCTGTTGATTGCTTTTGTATCATCATTTAACTCTGGTGTAACATACACTCTTGCTGCATCAATTATTAAGTTAATAATTGTAGCTATTTGCTTGATATGTACTTCTTTAAAACCTTGTGTGGTGAGTGCTGGTGTGCCAAGTCTAATTCCTGATGGGTAAAATGGCGGCCGTGTGTCAAATGGAAATGAGTTTCTGTTAACAATTATACCGCCAAACTCAAGAGCCCATGCAGCACACCATCCATCTATCCCTTTGTTTCTAAGATCAATAAGAAGTAGGTGGTTATCAGTCCCGCCAGTTAGAAGATTAAAGCCAAGATTTTTCAGTTCTGTCGCTAGTATTTCTGCATTTAAAACAACATTTTTTGCATAAGTTTTAAAACTGGGGTTCATTGCCTCAAAGAGTGCGACTGCAATCCCTGCTGTTGTATGGTTATGAGGGCCTCCTTGGAGTCCGGGGAATACAGCTTTATCTATAAGATCTGGAAGAAGCATATTTTTTTGAAACCCTTTTTTTGTAACCATAATCATCGCGCCTCTAGGTCCTCTTAATGTTTTGTGGGTTGTTGTTGTGATAATGTGGGCGTACTCTGCAGGCGAAGGATGAACTCCGCCTGCAATAAGACCTGCTATGTGCGAAATATCAGCAAGATGATAAGCACCAACTTTATTAGCAATCTCACCAATCTTTTTAAAATTAATTATTCTTGGATATGCTGTTGCCCCAGAGATAATAATTTTAGGTTTATGTTTTATTGCAAGTTCTTCTATTTGAGCATAGTCCAGGTAACCATCTTTTGTAGTCGTGTATTGAAATGTTTCAAAAAATTTCCCTGAGAAAGTAACTTTTGGATGCCCGTGCGTCAGATGTCCGCCAAATGGAAGAGCCATGCCAAGAATCCTGTCATGGGGTTCAAGTAAGGCGAGAAGCACTGCAGTGTTGGCAGGGGATCCGGAATAAGGCTGTACATTTACATGTTCAATTTCAGGCCCAAATACTTTTTTAACTCGGTCAATTGCAAGGAGCTCGATCTCATCGTAGTACTTAGCGCCTTGATAGAATCTTTTACCGGAGTAGCCTTCAGTATACTTATTCATTAAAACAGAACCACATGCTTCCATAACAGCCCTGGAAGCGAAGTTCTCAGAGGGGATCATTTGAAGAGTTGTTTTCTGCCTTTTTTCTTCTTGTTTAATGATCTTTTGAATGACTGGATCGTTATGTGCAAGTTTCACCCCGTTATCTTAGTTGTTTTTGGCTCTAAGTACAAGGAGATGTACTTGCAGGAGCAATTATGCTATACTAGCCGTAACTCTGTAGATTCATTAAGGTATCTTTGTTTATCATAAGAAATCCCCCGATCTTAGAGCTAAAAGTATGAACAGATTAAAAAATAGAAAGGTGGTGATTTTTTGTGATAAAACTATATGTAGGTAACTTACCTTACTCGTACGATGAATCGAATCTAAGAGCATTATTTGCAGCTTACGGTAACATACTAAGCGCTACAATCATTATGGATCGTGATACAAACCGAAGCAAAGGTTTCGGATTTGTAGAACTTGAAGATGATGCGATGGCTCAGACAGCAATCTCTGAACTTAACGGAACAGAAGTTGAAGGAAGAGGCATGGTTGTTAACGAAGCACGTCCTATGACCGATAGACCAAGAACAGGCGGTTTTGATAGAAATGGTGGTGGAAACAGAAGTGGAGGTTTTGGAGGAAGAGGCGGTAGCAGCAGAGATAGCGGTAGTAGAGGCGGATTTAGAAGATAACTAAAATCGTAATCTAAAAGACTTAGGCTGGATAATATCCAGCCTATTTCTTTTTGTAGTCTTTTACTATTTAAACTCTGTTATCTACCTACTTTTCGATACACGATGTCTTTTTTAAGCTTATTACCAACAAGCTCCCGGATAATTTCAGATCTACTCTTTTTGTATTTTTTAGATGCCCAGTCCAGATAGAATTTATGCTCGTTTGAAAGCATAATGTTGTATCTGCTAAATTCATTTGTTTTATTCGAAGCCTTAATAAACTCACCGATGATTTGCTTATAGTTATCAAAATTATATGTTTTGTGTACGATAAAGCTTGATTCTTGTGTGTCTATAAAATTTCCTTTTAAGACTTCATCTTGCAGTCTAAGTACTAGAGCTGGTTTCTTTTTGGAAGCAGCATACGCAGCTTGGTGCGGAACGCTGAAGTCTTGTACTGAACCCTCTAAGATACAGATTTGGGCATCGTCAATTGAGTGGAGTACATTTTGATATATAGGCGGTGTCTCACTTGGTAGCCAGTCGTATACAAGTTCTTGTTCAAGCTCAAGTAAAAAGCTCCTAATATTTAAATAATAGTTTTTGTATTCAGCAAATCTTAAAGTTGTTGTTCCAAGCCATATCTTCACTCCCTAATTCTACAACCAAGTGTGTACTCAGTCCACATCCTGGAACCGCATCTCATAATAAGTCCTTTTGTTAAGACGTACACTATCGCTTGAATACGTTTGCTATAACAATACCAACAATCGCTAGTGCTATACCAAATATCTGCATTGCATTAAGCTGCTCTTTAAATAACAAATGTCCTGCTACGAGGACTATTAACGTATAAAAAACTATCTGCATAATTCCGACAATGCTTAGCTCCCACCCCTTTACAAACATCCAAGCAAACAGGACTATTTGAAGAATATAGAGTAGTACACCAACAAATACCCATTTACTAACAAGAGCTGCTATAAAAGAAGAGCCAGTAGCTGCTTTTTTAATAAAAATATCTCCAACAGCAACAGAAACTACAGCTAGTAGTATTAGGCTTGCTTGAAGGAATTTTTGCATGTTCCTAACCTTTTTTAACTACACCTTTGTTGTTTGCCCGCTCATCATGGCTCCAAAGAAGTGCTGCGATGAAAGTAATTAGAATTAATAGTATTAAGGCTGGCGTTTTACTGTCTGTTAGTGGATTTATAGGTGCTGCGTGGTAGGTGTTAAATAAGATTGTTGCGTAAACAGTTAGTGTTGTAGCCATAAAAAAGCCGTAGGTATTTCGGTTCATTTCTAGTTTGTCGTAAAATTCTTTGAGCAGTGGGTAAAGGACAACGGGTAGAACTACAAGAGTGTAATCATGGCTGGCTGATGGGATTATAAGCATCCCAAGGCCGCTTAATGTGAAAAGATAAGGATTGGCTTTAACCTTAGAGAACTTCCAAACCAGAAATGTAGTTATTCCAAAAAGCAGAAAAAAGCTCCCAAGAAGTAAGGGGTAGCTTTTGATTGAACAAAAAGAAGCTGCGGTATTTACTATATCGCAGTAAGAGGCAATAGAGTGATTACCTATCCAGTAATACGCATTTCCCATCTGATATAAGAGCGCTTTGATAAAATCTTTGAATACAGCAATCCCACCGACAAATAACAAAAGGAAGTTGATGATAACCACACCTCCTGCTAATAACCAGTCTCTCTTAATCTTATAACTGTGAATAAAAAACTGAACTATAAAAATAGCTGGATAGATTTTAAGCTGCATCCCAAGCGTTAAAAATAGTAGTCCAATTACTTTCTTTGTGTTTGCAAAAAAATATAATCCAAGAAGTGCACACGCAAAAGCCAGCATATTAAATTGCCCGCGTTCAAGCTCAAAACTCATACCATAAGAAATAACGCCGGTTATTAATAGAAAGAGAAATAAGACAAGAGATTCTTTTTGTTTAACAAATAGCTTGTGAGTAGCAAGCATTGAGATAACAAATAATATTAGTGTTGCAAGAAAAACAATCAAATATGCTAATTTGAAACTAATTAAAGTAAGAGGGATAAATAGTACTGAAGCAAACGGCGAATAAGAGTAGATTTTTAATACATAAGGAGTTTTACCAGCGAGCAGTTCTTTAGAAGATTTTAATGTTTCATTAAGGTCATAGCCAATTGTTGGCAGACTTGGGACAACTTGTGGTTGAAGCATTACATTTTGAGGATTAAAAAATGCCTGTACTCCGAAAGTACAAACCCAACCAATAAAAAAAGATACACATATTATAATGACAGCGAGAGTTTCTGTACTTAGTTTTTTAAACACACCTTAAATATAACACAGCAGTTTTAACTAGCGTATGTATTTCATAAGGAGGGTACATACAGCTGTAGAGCAGTTTAACTTCTAAGTGAGCTAATCTTCTCTCTTTGTTTATCAAAGCCTTTTTCAATGGCTTCGGCGAGCATCATTGCAACCAGGCAATCGTTCATGGCAAACAAGTAGACATCCCTCATCTTGAAGGTTCTATTTTTAATATTGATTTCTTGATTAAGCCACATCGTTACAAGTTCATTCAGCTCTTGTTGTGACCTGTGCTCATTTGGGTTAACCGGCCTTCTCTGAGTGTCCTCAAACTTCTTGTCAGATCTCATTTCGTTTACAACTCGAAAGTCTCTTCCCGGTCATTCTTCAGGCATTCCGTCTAGTTCCGGTCTTGCAGCTATACCAAATGCTGGGGTCAAGTTTTTATTTCTCAGCAGCTGAGCAAGATTTGGGCCTAAGTACAGCATCTCTACTATATGGTCAAAGTCAGCACCTTCTGTACTTATGCCACTGAGAATAGGGCCAAGTGGGCTTGGGAAGGTATAAGCTTCTGTTTGCTGTCCGCTTCTTTTTACATAGTCTGTAAGCTTTCGGAGTTTCCCCTTAGGACCCTTGCTTCTTTTTGCAGATTTCGCGTATTTTCTAAGCTCTCTTACTATATTTACAATATCAAGCTGTGCAATCGCTGCGAGAAGCTGCAGTGGTTTTTCAAGATCAAAACCAACAGCATGAAGTTCAATGTCTTTTTCGTGAGCCCACCTAAGTATCTGTTTTGTTTTTAGTGTTGTTTCTGGAATATTTGCTGCATTTGTCCAGTATCCCTCAACATCTTCCACAACCACCCAGGCGATAATAGGTATTCCCTTTTCATTTAAGTACTTAAATGCTTCAGCAGTTTCATCGTCTAAGGATGACATAGCGATTGATAGACTCATGCTGTTTTCCGCTAAATAGTCTCCAAGCTTTATTTCAACACCTTCCTCAGTTGTCATGTTTTGTTGAAACAGTTTTTTGAGTGCCATACCTCTTGGCTTACCGTCTAAATTTTCAAACGGAAGCTCAACAAATAACTTAGGATTTACAAGCTTTCTCATAAGTTCAAGAATTTCCTCGTCTCCAAAGATTGCGCCTTCCTCACCTCGTCCTGCTTGGGCCTCCTTTGTTGTTATAGCGCTTTTATTAATGGCATCATTAATAAGATGTGCTTCATTTACAATCCATTCAGGAATTTTAGTTGGATCCTTAAGTTTATATTCTTCATCAAGTCCTGCGTTTATTGCTTCAAGCGAATTTGGCATATTAGCTACATCGTAGTTGTCGGCAGATTGAAAAGCAAGGTTGATTGAATAGCTGGTGAGTTTAGTCTCCCTTGATTTACTGCAGAGCAGTAGTGGGTTATATTCGCTAATTATGTTACTATGGGCGAATGATTGAGAACAATTTGAACCTAGATTTTGTTAAAAACGCAAGTTTAAACACATTAAATAGGGCAATGGTGAAAGAGATTATAATTAAAAACACGATTTGTGCGTTTATAAATGAAACTATCGGTACACCCTTTGCTGATAGCTCAGACCAAGATATCGAGTTTGTTTCGAACAACAAAAATTACACCGTTACAAACATAGTTTGTGATAGAAACGGCTCAATTATGTCTTTCACAAGCATGCTTGATGCATCTGGCAGATCCCTTAGTGTAACTGAGATGCAGGATGCTATAGGCCTGACTCTTTACGGCAAGTTCCTCATTCAGAATAATGTTCAGAATTTTTACGATAAACTGCGAATTTCACTAACTAGTGAGCCGGTTGATTGGGCGTTGGAGATAAAAGAGGCACTAAAGTCTCAGAACTTAGCAAAACTTTGGTGTTCGATCGAGCAGAATAATGCAACATTTGAGCGTTATTACCACCCAATACCAAGTACCCAGGTAGGGGATCCGCGCTTTGCAGGCTATTTCTCAAAATACCACTTTGCAGATGAAAATGTACCTGGTACTGGAAGCATAGGATTGTTTAGCTGTGAGATTCCAGGCGATGTTAAATCTCTTCATTCCTCGCTGAGTTACAAAAAAAGCTATTTGTCTGATTTTGTAATCCACCCTCAAAATATTAATTCGCTTGACACTAGTAAGCTCAAACCTTCAGCTAATACTTACAGATTTTTTCCAGGAGCCTCTATTAGATCTGGTTTTGTTACTTGTAACAAAGAAGTTCTAAGTAACACTAGTAACCTCTTAAAATTGGATTATCTACCTGTTGTCACATCGATTGCCAGGAATATTCCCTGGGCAGAACATAAACACGCAATACAAATAACAAATGTCTTAGCAGACACTATAAACAAGAATGAGATGCCTATGCTCGGGATTGTTCCTGATCTGGCAGCATATTACTCAGAGTCAATCGGACTATCAATGAGAATCAGGGGTTCAGTATCAGATATTTATCCTCATGTAACCAAAGATTCTATTGTCTTTCCTTCGTTTGGGTTTTACTACTACCATCAAGCGGTTCAAAGCCCGCTTATCAAGGTCTTGGTTGATAACTCAACCCTATCGCCACTTAAGTTTCTAGCAGACAATGTCTTAAAGCCTATTTTATGGACTTATTTTGATCTTGCCATAGGTAAGGGGCTTATCCACGAAATGCATGGGCAAAATGTATTGATTGAATACAACACAAAAACACATAAAACAGAGCGTGTGATATTAAGAGATCTTGAAAGTACTATGATTGCTGAGTCTAAAGCTGAGTTATACACAAGCTTTCTTGACACCTCGCAAGAAACAGAAGACAGAAGTTGGATGGAGTTTTATTGTCCCAAAGATCGTGAAAAATACCAGATCTCTCAATGGTTGCATCACTGGGTGATGCGTGTTCACATTGAGCCTATTCTTGGTGCAATCCACACCTATTTTAATATCGATGCATCGAGTATAGTTTCTCTAGTCCAGGACTCAATCTTAGATTGGTTTAAACTTAACAATTATAAATACAAGGAATATCAAGCATTGATTGAGACCGATAAATATTATGTTACAAACTATTTCCACTATCTAAGCAAGATGCTTGACCGAGAAAAGCTTCCACTTAATACGATAAGAGATGGCATCTACTTTATGCCGGACGCATCGATTGCTAAACAAACTTTAGAAAGTTTGTA
>CAZILK010000002.1:0-111075 GCA_964540135.1 uncultured Candidatus Saccharibacteria bacterium
GTACGGGAGAAAAGCTTGTAAGGAATAATGCGGGGATATGCTTACTCAAAGGGGAACAAAGTAAAAAGAGTAGCTTAATTAAGAAACAATTAGATCTAATTACATCTTAATTAATTATTACTTTAATTAATTATTTCTTATAAAAATACTGGAGAATCTTGGTATCTGATTTGGCTTGCTTCAAAGAGCATGTGTGCGGTAATAGATATCCACATGCACTCCCCTAGAAGTATGACAAACCTCCAAATTACGATGTATGACAATCCTACCCCATAGTATTTGCCAAAGTATGACAAGGGAGAGTAATAGTAAGGTTAGCATCCTACCCTATAGTATGACAAAGTTACAAGAGATATTGGGAAAATTTCGGTACTCTACTCCCCTGCTTCCCTACCAAACAGGTATCTTTTTAACTGGGGTTTTATGGCTTGAATATAACTAAAATAGCTAAAAAGATTGCAATGATACTTATGTACTCTACAACTAATCTTTTATTAATATTGTTTTTAAGATGAGCCTGTATATAGCCAAGACCAAACATCAAAAATGTTGAGATATATAAGGCTCTTAGAAACGGCTCAGTTGGGAAAAATGATGCTGAAAAGCCCCCTACTCCAACTAGAAACACATTAAAAATCCCAAGATAAATATACTCCCAAATCTCTGGCTTTTTTGTCTCGTTATCAAAACCAATGACCCACAAAGTATACATAGTGAACATAAATGTTGATACTGCTACTGCTAAAAACTGTAAATGCGGTGGGAGGGCTAGTTTGTAAACTCCAGCGTAAAACGGGATAGCAGTTATAACAAGAAGTATGAGTAGCCAAGTTACAGCTGCTCTGTAAAGAGGAATCATACCTTGTCTAACTAAAACCACTAAAAAGACATTATTAACAAGCGAGATCGCGTATAAAATAGCAGTGATGATAAAAATACCCGATACTTTAACTAATATACCTAGATTAGGAAAATACATCATCGACAAAATAGAACCAATTGCAAGATGAGCAGGTAAGATAAGAACATATAAAAAGTTTTCTTTTTTGATGTTATCTTTTTGCACGAGCAGTCCGCCTATTGTTATTACGAGGAATGATAAGACAGCAAATTGACTCTGCTGTGATGCATCATTCCCAAACCAAATGTATGCAAGAGACAGTGAGCTAAAAATGGCATATAAAATGTAGTTGTGTTTTCTTTTTATTTTATTTAACGGCATCTGTAGATTTCTTCAAATGACACAATACCATTGCAACAGCATCGTTAGCATCATCAACTTTAACTATTTTATCAAGATTCATCATCTCCATAACAGCTTTTTGCATTTCTTTTTTATCAGCACGACCATAGCCCGTAATTGCTTTTTTTGCTTCAAGTGCTGTGTATTCAAAGACCTCCATCTTCTTTTGAGAAGCAACAAGAAGAGCGATTCCTCTTGCCTGCCCAACTGTCATTGCAGTTTTCACATTAGTATTAAAAAATAACTTCTCAATTATCATAATACTTGGGATATTTTTCTTTACAATCTCAGAAAGTTCTTTATGGAGCATATTTAATCTATCATGCATAACAACACCCGCTGGCGTGCTTATTACACCTGAATCTATGAGAATCGAGCCTTTTTTGGGAGAAACATCCACAATTGCAAAACCGGTTGTTGCGGTTCCCGGATCAATGCCTATAAATATCATAACTGCTCCAAGATTTCATCGGGGATATTAAAATTAGCAAAAACTTCTTGTACATCTTCATGTTCTTCTAACATATCAAAAAATTGCAAAATTTTATCTGCTGAATTTCTATCGGTAATATCAACACCGTAAAGTGGGGCTGCCGGATCCGGGCTAAAAATATAGGAAGTGCTACCAACAACACCAATAGCACCACCATGTTTCCCAAAAATACTGCGAATTTCTGAGAATGTTCTATTATTATTATCGGTAATTCCTTTAACCATAAATGCCACTCCAAAGGGCCCAAAACCCTCGTAGACAACAGTTTCGAAGTTCTCCCCAGGTCCAAGCTTACCTGCCCCCTTATCAATTGCTCTTTGGATATTTTCTTTTGGCATTCTTGCTTCTTTTGCCTTCTCAATAGCAAGTCTTAGCGAGGCATTAGAGTCTGGATCTCCACCACCCTCTCTTGCTGAAACAGTTAGGAGTCTTGCAACTTTAGTGAACTCCTGACTTCTTTTTGCATCTTTAACACCTTTTTTTCTTTTGATTTGAGACCACTTGTTATGTCCTGACACAGGGTAATAATATCACATTGACAAATCGATCACGTCTGATAAGGTGGTACTCATGAAATCAAGTCTAAATGTGCTAGATAGACAAGCTGTAAAAGCTACTCTTGAGCAACGATGGGACGATGTAATTACTTTAAACACTGAGATTCTTAAACTCAACCCAACAGATGTACATGCAAAAATACGAATGGGCAAAGCATACCTACATCTATCTCAATTCCCTAAAGCTAAAAAGATCTTTAAAGAAATTCTAGAACTGGATCCTTTAAACCAAATAGCCAAAAAGAATTATGAAAACGCAAAGATTGGCAAAATAGTTAAAGAAAATCATTCAAAAACTCAAATAATAATTAAAGAACCAGGCACTACTTCCGAGCTTTTGTTCACAATTACAGAACCAAAAATTACAGCTAACAGTTTTAGTAAAGGCGATGAACTTGAACTAAAAGTTTTAAAAAAGTCTGTACAAGTTTACGCTACTGTTAAAGACAGAAAAGTATTAATGGGTACACTTGAAGCTCATATTTGTGAAAAACTATGTGCTGCATCAGAAAATGGTGCAAAACTCTCAGCACTATTTATAAATGGCGAAGGTAAAGAGATTAAGATCTTGTTAAGGTCTTCTCTTGCGATCTTTCGAGGCCAAAAACAAGAAGTCAAACCATACGTTAAACAAACTGGGTTTGATGAAGAAGATAAAGACGAAGAGAGTGAAAATATTAGCCCCTCAGAAGACTAATGAGTCTGTAATAAGTAGGTACTATTAGCAGAGTTTGTTATTATCATTATTGAATTTAAAGCTGTTTCTCTAAACCAAATCGTAATCTTCTATTTTTCGTGAAGCGTTAGGCGCTGGTGCTTGAGGCTTAGGAGAAGCCTCTGGTATACCTTCAACCGGCTTTGGTACCGATGGGGTTGACTGAGCTACTGGAAGGACCGGCTCCTCAGAGCTTTTTTGAAGTGTTGTGGGGATTTCATGTGCTGTTTCTTGAACCACTGGTTTTATAACCTCATCAAAAGCTGCAAAAGGAACTGTTAAATTATTTTCAGGAACTAGTACATTAACTTCTTGGTTTACTTCTAGTTTATTGAAATCCGCTGTACCGTCTGAAATTTTATATGCCCCAAGACCAGTTAAGACATACCACTTCCCTTCTTTTTTAGTTGTTAGGGCTACTACTTTTTTGCGGGGTTGTTTGGTTGTAACTTTAAATTTCTTTTCGCCGTTTTCTTCATACATCTTAACTATATCGCCATATAGTATTCTTGTTTTAGCTGCATAGTTTTGAGGTACCTCAATCTTCTCACCAGTAGGTGTTACAAGATGAGTGCCATCAAAAGACCCCTCAATACTAGGGATATCTGCTGAAGCCGCTGTATCTTCTTGATCGGTTATGGGGCTTTCCTGTGGTTCAGGTTTAGCCTCACTTATAGGTTTTGCTGGCGGTAGCGTTTCTGCTACTGGTTTAGGTTCAACAGGAGCTTGAACCGGTGCTGGAACAGCTTTTGATGCAACTGGAGGAAGTGCTTCTTGAGCTGTATCAGCTGCCGGTGCCGCTTGTCTGGCAGGTGCAAAAGGCGGATATAATCCTTGGCTTGGTTTAGTATCTGCTTGGTCCATAGGTACAACTCTTCTTGACGGTGCTTGAATTGGTAAATCAGGCATCAGCGGAGGCCTTTGAGATGGGGGTCTTAAGGGATTTGGTGGGAAACTGGCATCAAGTGGATCTCTCATACGGTTTCTTGGCAATGGTTGCCTAAAAGGATCGTCTTGAAAGTCCCCTCCTCTTGCATCAAGAGTTTCTGCAATTCTTTTTAACGCCCGAAGACTATCTTCAATATTTAAAATATATCTTTTAAGTTCTGCTAATTGCTGTGTATCCATTCTGGTTATCTCTCTTTCTTTCTAAAATCTTCGGCAATCGCCATCCCTTTATCAAAAGGTCTATCGACCCACCTTTTAATTACTTCCTCGACATCGTGCCTTGGTTTGCCGTATTTTTGACGACTAAGCTCACGAACTTTATCTGCATTGTGTGGGTATTTTTTAGTAACTGAATCAGACTCAACCCACGGTAATAAAATTCTAGCTGAAAACGGATGAGATGTCATGCCGTCAATCATCAGTTTTATATAAACTTGAAATCTTTCAAGTGCAATCAGGTCTTGATGGCTAAAGTTTGGCTCAAACTCAGTTTCAAGAAGCCTTGCATCTTGAGCCCCCAGAGAAAATGATGCAATTGTCCCTACATTTCCAAAGACTGCGTTTTGCAACTGCTCTGGGAGTTGAGATGTATATTGGTGAGTTAGATAAAGCCCAAGACCATATTTTCGTGATTCAGAAAGAATAGATTCAAAATCTCCTCCCACAAAATTCTGGAACTCATCAACATATAGGTAAAATGGTTTTCTGTCTTTAGGATCGAGCTTAGCGCGTCTGAGGGCAGTAAATTGGATACGCGAGACAAGAAGTGCTCCTAACAGATTGGCGTTATCAGCTCCTATCTTGCCTTTTGATAAATTCATAAGTAGTATCTTGCCTGAATTCATAATATCCCACATATCAACTGTAGAATGCTTTTGACCAAGGATATTACGAACAGTAGTTGAAGATAAAAATCTATTTATTTTATTTTGGATTGGTGCAATAGCTTCAGTTATTAATTTCTGGTTATTCTTCATTTCTTTGTATTCTTTTTCCCAGAAATCAAGCACTATTGGATCTTTAACTTTATGAAGAATATATTTTTGATAATTTGGATCACTTAAAAGCCTTGTGATACCAAGAAGAGAAGTTCCCGGAACATCAAGAAGTGTTAAAACTGCATAATTGAGTAAATACTCAAGTCTTGGACCCCAGGAATAATCAAAATGAGTTTTAATTGCTGCAACAAGAGCTGATGCCATTAAATTCTTTTGAGAAGGGTCGTCGTACTCTAAAAGATTAATACCTACTGGAAATTCAGCATCGGATGGGTCAACAATTACAACATCATCCATTCTATGATCTGGAATATTTTCTAGTATATTCTCGATTAACTCTCCGTGAGGGTCAAGTACCGCAACACCGGCGCCGTTTGCAATATCTTGAGAGATTAAAGTTTTAAATAAAGTCGACTTCCCTGTTCCGGTCTTGCCTATCAAATACATGTGCCTTAACCTATCATCATTGTTTTTTAACCCAAATCTTACCTTTTGATTTCTAAACAATGTTTCACCAATATAGGTACAATCAGAAACTGGCAAATTTGCCGGTGGTTCTGATTTTTTTGATAATACCCAGTTAATGCTTGGGGTTTCAACGCTCCCTGATGGTAGATGGAAGATTGAAGCAAGTTCATCAGTTGTTAATACAAAGGATTCTTTAGTTGAAAAGGTACGTGATTCATACTTTGCTATCCCTTCTTCTTTTACTCCGTATGAATTTGCAACAAAGCCATTGAGAGTTGCGATTGAAAACTGTTTAAATGAGGCGATAAGTGATCGTAGGTTATTTTCAGCTAGTTCTTTTGTCTCAGCTTGGGATACCAGTCTTACGTTCACTAAAAAGCCAATTTTTGCGAGCTTAAACTCAATTGCTTTCATCTGAACTTCCTCACCAGCTGTAATTTGAGGTCTTTGAGCTTTGCTTGCCTGCGCTTTTCCATAAGCAAGGGCATCTTGAGGTGGGTTTAAAAGCATTCTTGGGATATCAGAGAGAATACTTGCAAACTCGTACACAATCTTTTGAAAAAGAGCCGCCACACCGTGGCCTGAGGCAGAAAAATCACTGCCTTCAACTTGCGACTTAACATATTTATGTCCCTCACTCTGCCAGTTATCAGGAACTGGTTTTATTACAATCTGAAACCATAAACTATCAGTACCAGAAATTTGGCTAAGAACAGAAGTAATTCCCGATAAAGGATCTACTTCAAAATCTCTAAAGGTCTTTATCGGGTAAAAATTAGCTTTCTCAAGAACAAGACTTGATACTGCAACAGCATTCACTCGACTCTTCTGGCGTGGCACATAATCTTTTACCTCAATTATTTGAGACGAGCTGTACTGTGCGTAAATCTGGCTTTCAACAAAGCCTTTTACGCTTCTTGGAACACTACAGTAAAAAACTATACCATTAGCTCCATCTGAAAACAGTTCAAATGAAACATGTTCTTGGATAGAAGGGGTTTCTTTCAAGAGACCGTGAAGAGATGCAAACATATGCTCTGCCGACAAGGGGCCTGTGTTAAAATCTTCATCTAGTATCTTTGGGACTTTGATTTCAAGAACTACAAAGTCTTCCATAGGAAAATCCTCAACCGAGTTATATGTGGCATGTGTCTTTTTATACAAGACAAGCCCTGCACCTATTAGAATTAACGCAAGTAAAGTCAAATAAAACATATAACAATAGAACCACAAACGACGAGGTATAAAGGATTAAGACTGTCTGAATGCTAGTAAATTATTTTCTCAAAGTCAACGCCAAGAATAATCGTAATATCAGATCTCTCACAATCTGGCTCAATAAATGAAAACTTTGCTCTAGTTTCAATTTGATCTATCTTAAAAAAATCTTTTAAATAACGAGCACTTTGCGACGTTGGATCATCTGTTACAAGAATGCTTGAAGTGTATGACTCTTTGGAGTTGCCAATATAAGTTACTCTGCCCCCAGAGGCTGTTATAACCTCTGATGCACGAGCACCAGCCCCTTCAAGCCCAGAGCCATTTAAAACAGAAATTACAAGCCTCTCTTTGGCTAAGGGAGAGTCGTATGAATAATCTAAAGACTCCTCAACCCAATCTTTAAACTCTTTTTCTTTAACAGTTGGATTAGCTGACAGTGCCTTAAATAAAGCATATGCCTGCTGTTCAGTAATATTTGTTTGAAGTGTCTCTGAATAGCTATTTAGTACAATATTTTTCCCAAAAACTGCAAAGTTAACAAAACCTGGTTGTAGAAAAGTGTTTGATATCAATTCAAACTGAGGATTCTCAACAAACAGATAGTTGTTTATCTTAAGCCTAATGTTATTTTCAACAGCTTTAGTTAAAAAAAGGCTTGCTTCTTTTGAATCATCAAACGCAGATAACCCAAGTGTATATATTTTACTTGCTTGCTCTTTACCAAATTTTCCTGGAACGTCAAAAGAGGTGTTAGGGTCAATCTTATAAACTGTGATTTCATTATCTGATTTATTAACTACTATTAAACTCAAATGTTTTGTAAAAGCTGTTTGAGAACTTAGCTCATCAACAGAACCAATAAGAAGCGTGTAAATATCGGACTGGAAAGTGTTGTCAGAATCAGAAGATTGAGCTGAAACGAATACTGTGCTTACCCTTTTATAAACAACGCCACCTGCTAATGCAAGGCAAGAAAAACTAAAAAGAAGTGCTGTTAAGATAATGTATGGAAGCTTTTTCTTTACTTCCCTGCTTTTAATTTTCAACAGCTTTTTCTTGGCAGGTCTCCTGGGCATATATCAATACTAGAACAAGTTAATAAATTACTCAATAAGTTTAAATTCAGAAGGGGTCGGAGATTTAAAAGAATACTCTTTTTTGTCGTCAACATCATAAAAAGAGAGCTCTGATGCATGCAACATCAGTCTTGGAAAAATGCGAATAGTTTTATCATAAGTTTTTTTCCCAAGATAAATTGGATCACTTGCAACAGGTAGGTTAAGAGCCGCTAAATGAACACGTATTTGATGCGTTCTACCTGTTAATGGCTTTGCAGATACTAAAGTATAATCCATACCTTCAAGCTCTTTAGCATTTAGCTTTGTGAACGAAGTTTTTGCCTCTTTTGTGCCATCAACTACAGCAAATTTGAATCTATTTTTAGGATTTCGACCAATAGGTGCTGTTACAACTATCTCATCAGGTTTCATGTGTCCATAACACACGGCGAGGTATGATTTAGTTACTTTTCGTTGTTTGAAATATAGTTGCAATTTTTGAAAGGTATACTCGTTTTTGGCTGCAAGTACAATTCCTGAGGTATCTTTATCAAGCCTATGGACAATACCCCCTCTGGAATAGAAGTCAGATTCGATATCATCTATATCCCCTTCATTAACATCCATGAGGTTTTGAGCGACATCAGCAAGCGTCGGCTCGCTTGTAGTCTGGGATTTATTTACAACAACGCCACTTGGCTTGTCAAAAACAAGAAAATTATCATTTTCAAAAATTACAGGGACTTTAAGATCGCTTTGTGGTTTCGTCATTTAAATATTTCTGTGCTGTTAATACTACATCTTGAGGGCTGATATTTGACTTAACTAAATAGCTGTTTGCACCAAGCTCCATACATGCCTTAAGCACTGAGTCTTTATCAAGATTGGTTAATAGTACCACAGGACGCGAACTTAGGTCAGGAACTGTCTTTAAGTGAGATAGAATCTCAAGCCCATCTCTTTTTGGGAGCATTATGTCTAAAAAGAGTAAATCCCACTCTCCCTTAAGTACCTTCTCAAGCCCCTCATCCCCATCCCCTGCTTCAGTCACCTCAAATCCCTCACTTATTAAGAGTTCGCGATATACATCGCGGATTGCGATTTCATCTTCAATTAGTAATATTCGCATAAAAACTACAAAACTACTCGGCAGTTAAATGAAATTTTTTACCTCTGTAACAATATAGTCGGGTGTTATTTCAGATTTTATTAAGTAACCATCAGCTCCCATATCAAAACACTCTGTAATTATGGTTTCATTCTCAAGATTTGTCAAAAGTAATATAGGTCTTTTTGCAAGTTCTGGATGTGTCTTTATTGCCTTTAGAACGTGGATTCCGTCTTCTCCAGGAAGCATTATATCTAACAGTAATATATCCCAGCTTTCCGTTGTTGCAAGCTTAAGTCCTGCCTCACCATCAGCTGCTTGGATTACTTCAAAGCCAGCCTCAGTTAATATCTCAGCGTATATGGATCTAATATCAGCTTCATCTTCTACAAGTAGAACTCTTTTTTTGATATCCATGGTAAACAAAACCTTTCTTAATTTATACTTCTAAAATTATACATAATTTCAACGCCTTCTCATAAGATCTTTTGCTAAGCTTACAAAAATCCCGATAGCACCAAGTGTTATAAAGAAGTCTGAGACGTTAAATTTAAAGAAATGAAAGAAGTTAATGTAATCCCTTATACAACCGGAAACACTAAGCTCAACGATCCCAAAAAAGCCTCCAGCCAAGAGTAGTCCAAAACTTACTGGATACTTATTAGTGTAAGTAAAGATGAAAAGAATGAGTGTAAAAACCAGAGTTTTTAGCAAAATGGAGCTTGCTACACAAACTACCGGGATATATAGGCCGAAAGTTAGGGTATTTAAAATATAGATGACAACTAGAGTAATAAAGAAACTGAGTAAAAGCTTTAAGTGGTTCATTTCTCAGGTTCAGTGACTAGTGTTGTTGCAGAAGGCATTGCTTCAAGTCTGTCTTGCGGGATTGGTTTACCTGAGACTTCGGAAATACCATACTTCCCTTTTGCCATACGGTCTAACGCTTTTTTAACTTGAGCTCTAAGCTGAGAAACTAAACTAAGTTTTAAATCAATGTTAGTGTGTCCAATATCTTCAGCGGTATCAGAAACTATATCAGCATTATTATTCTCACGATCCTCATCACTTAAATAAGGATCATCTCTTTTAAGTTGTTTGTACTCCATCGCAAGCTCTTTATCTTGTTTTAAAAGTCTTTGTTTCATTTTTTGTATAAATGCTTGCGGTAATGACATGTTAGTTTGTTTTTTAGCTCTAAAGTAAATTACTACTAAACTTATTGTAATTAACAAGCCGTAAAAAGGCAAATGCCCAGAATCATCAATAACATATCCTGTGATACACACAAGCACTAGAAAGCTTGCAAAGGTTAGGCCAGATTTGACCCTACTATTTCTTATTGTCGAGAATAGTGAGTAAAAGAGTATATAGAGAGGGAATACAAACAAATACTTAAGTTCTTTTATCTCAGCTACAAAGCCAAGAGACGTAATCGCTATGAAAAAAGATGAGCCAAGAGCCAAGATATCAAGTACTCTGTAGATAGACCATTTCCATTTTTTAGCAACATATACCAAGACATACAGGATAACCAAAACGAAAGCGAACTCATTTATTCTAGGACCAAGTAAAAATCCAAGAACAGTGCCGAAATTCTTAATTTTTATGGGGTGAAAAGCAAATTCAGTAGCTTTGGCAAGGATAATACCTATAAAGATTGCGCCAAGGTACAGATCAAAAAGCTTTTCATCATCAAAACCGTCTTTTTTACCTTCATACCAAAAACCAAATAGCGCAAGTAAAACTCCTACTATGAGGAATGTACCTAAAACACCGAACTGAGTTAAGAATGCGTACGTATTTAACAATAATCCGTTCATAAAGATTTCTATGCTTTAGAAATATATTCAGCTGTTCTTGTATCTACTTTTATTTTATCCCCTATTTTAATAAATGTCGGTACTTTCACAGTTAAATTATTCTCAAGAACTGCATCTTTTAAAGTATTTGTTACAGTATTGCCTTTAAATCCAGGTTCTGTGTATGTTACTTCTAACACTAGTGTGTTTGCGATTTCAACTGAAATAGGACTTCCTTCAAAATAAAGAACCTGAACTTCACTTCCCGGCATTAAGAAATACGAGGTATCTCCAAGGATTTCTTTTTTAATTGTGAATTGATCATAAGTCACAGGATCCATAAAGATGAAGCCATTATCTTCATACAGATACTGAACTGTCTTTTTAGACATTTGAGCATCCTCAACCCGAGCATTGCCGTTATAGGATTTCTCAAGAACTTGCCCTGTTAAAAGGTTTCTTGCTTTTACCTTAATTGTTGCTCCCCCTCTTGCTACCTTACTAAAGGTGTATTTTTCAACTCTAAAGGGCTCACCACCATCTTTAAAGATTTTACCTGTTTTTAAATCTGTTGTGTTCATAAAGCTGTTAGAGTATACAACGGCAGATAGGGGTAAAACAACCGAAGCTGGAAAGTTGTATGTGGGTCGACCTAATACTAAAGTTCACCACTTCGCATTACTCTAGTAATAATTTCTGATGTACTAACTTCTTTCTTATTGAATTTTTGTCCTATCAACTTAAATTCTGTATTAACAACAGATTTACTTATCTTTTGAATACCTTTTGACCATGAAAATCTCCTACCAAAAGTAACTATGTTTGGGTTAAACAGATCATAAAGAGCGAGATAATACTCTTCTGAAAATGTATCCCCTGTGATTGGTAAAACAAAATCAACACAGTTTAATGCTGAAACTAGCTGCATGCGCTCGTTAAAGGGGATGATTGGTCTTAATGAGCCTTTGTATCTTTTTATCCTGTCATCAGACTCAATACCGACTATTAGTACATCGCCTTTTTTCTTAGACCTTTTAAGCAGTTCAAAATGCCCAACATGAAACAGGTCAAAGGCACCGTGTGTCAGCACAACTTTGTCTCCCCTATCACGCAAGCTATTTGATACATCCGCTAGTATCTTTTTGTCTAATATAAAGCCCATTTATTGGTGCCTTGGGTGGGAGTCGAACCCACATGGGCGTGAGCCCATTGGTTTTTGAGACCAACGCGTATACCAGTTCCGCCACCAAGGCATATTATGGGTATTATATAGCACAAGACTATTTTCACAATTAAGTTAGCTTTGAAAGTATTTACACATCAACATCCAGTGCTTCGGGGCGTGTATACCATAAAGGGTTAAAATCTTCAAAAGGTAAAACTAGTTCGGGAGTAGAATAACGATAATATTCATTTGCGACGTCATGCATTTTATCTGGATTGTCAATTTTATCGGCTGAGCTTAAATAGACTCCAGATGCTCCTGGTACATCTTCGAACACTATAAGTGACATTTTACAGTCTTTACCATGCTTCATTCCCTCTCTTAACGTATCAACCGCCGCCTCAACCTGTAGACGCGAGAGCGGGCTAGCTACTTTAACAGTTTGCGCCTTGCCTTGAATCTTATAGTGAAAAAATATATCTACGCCTCTTTGATCTTTTGTACTAACAAGATTTGATTCAAGTCCTGAAACTGCAATTGTAACCATATCCGGCATATACATATATGAGACTATCTTTCCATCTATGACTTCGTAATCGAGTAAGTCTTCTTCCTCAACCATTTCGGAAAATTTTAGTAAATCTTCTGGATTCGATCCACCATTTATCTCAACACGACCAGATAATATAATTCTGAGTAATGGGCCCGGTAGCCTTGCTAACTCAACAGCCTCCTGCTCACTATAACCCATTTCCTTTAACATATTTTCAGCTACACGGAAGTCAATAGCACTTGCATCTACAAACCCGCTACCGTCAAGCGTTGTATAATATGGTGATGAGGAATCAGAGTGATTTAGGACGTAATCGGCGCCAGCAGCAACCGCTGTTGCTGCTAAAGCTATAACCCAAGTCTTTGTTGCTTCCTTATGAATCAAACTTTTGAGCTCGGCAAGCGGAGAAAAATGCCTTTTAGATTGCCTTTCGTCTTCTGCATCAATACTTTCGATTTTCTCAGGTTGTTCTATAGGCGATGTCTCTGTTTCTGACATACAAATATACTAACTTATATTTGAGTGCTATCAAAGGCTGGTTGGGAGAGTGCTGCTGAAGTTTCGTGATATTAAGTGACGAACATACTATTGCCTTCATTTATACCTATCGAGGCATTTGCAAAATAATACCTTAACACTTAAGTACTACTATGATCGTAATTTAAGCAGCATCACCGTGGGGCTTATGGTGCGAATCTTTGAGAGGATCAGAAAGCCCAAGAGGTAAAATTAGTACGGGGCTTGAAAAGCTTTTGGCTGGAGCATGGTCTATGGTGAGTGAGCCTGCTCTACTATCACATAGGCCTATGTAAAGTCCCGATAATTCAGGTTCTTTGGGCCTTACATCTAAAGTTAAACTATAATCTTCGCTTTGATTTATACCGTGTCTTAATGCCTCAACAGCAGTTACTGCTTCAAGATATGAATACTGACTTGTAACCATAACCGTATGAGGAGCATCTTCAATGGTGTACTCAAAGAGTACCACCGTACCACCGCTGTTGCCGTTACTAACATACATTGTTTCAGGTCCTAAAACATGTATACCTGTAATATTTACGATTCTCAGTGAGGAACTGTAGGTAGCACCTACTTTCTGGGTAGAGATCAAACGCGCATCTTCCAAAATTTCAAAAGACTCTTTTATTGCTTCAAACGTCGACGCACCATCAAACACTACCCTACCAGTCAGAACGAATCGTAGAAATGAAGCCGGAAGAGTGGCTATTTTTGCAGCCTCGGCCTCCGAATAACCCATCTCCATTAACGTATTTAAAACAGCAGCTAGATTGTTATCCTCGGCAGATGTTAAGTTTCCTACGGTATCCGAAGGCTGTTGAGCTAAAAACTCGTCAGGTTGAAAACCAGATGTTAGAAAAGAGGCCCCTACCAAACCAACAGCAAAGAGTCTGGGAAATATGCCTGGTTTATGACCACTTGGTTTGGTTGGAGCAATGCTTTCAACTGAGTCGTTAACTACTAATACAGAGGGTTTTATACCAGCGATTTCTTCAATACCATCAATAGCTATCTCAGACATATCTGGATTCTACAAAATTTAGTGTGAAAAGGGCAAATATATGGTTAAGAGGTTGTCTCAAAGAATCTTGTTCTGTCGCCTTTAAAGAACAGGCTCATTTCACCTGTTGGCCCGTTTCTATGCTTTGAGACAATAAGTCCAAAGTTTTCTCTGTCATCATCATTTGCTCTATAAAGAAATAGAACTACGTCAGCGTCCTGTTCAATAGACCCTGAATCTCTAAGATCGGAGAGCTGTGGCTTTTTCTCCCCTCCTCTTTGCTCAACAGCACGGGATAGCTGAGAGAGTGCAAGTACCGGAACTTTTAGCTCTCTTGCGAGGTTTTTAAGTCCAAGAGATATTTCAGATACTTCTTGAACTCTGTTTTGCAGGTTTCGTCCACGCACGAGCTGCAAGTAATCTACAACAACAAGATCTATTTGATGCTCAAGCATAAGTCTTCTTGCTTTTGTTCTCATCTCAAGAACACTAACTCCAGGCGTGTCATCAATAAATATAGGTGCCTCAGCAAGCTCTCCTGCGGCAATTGAGTATTTCTCATAATCTTCAGCTTCAAGGTTTCCAGTTGAAATACGCCAGTTATCAATGTCTCCTTGAGCTGAAATCATACGATCAACTATCGATTCTCGTCCCATTTCAAGTGAGAAGACTATAACTCCATGTTTTTTAGTTGTCGCTGCATATTGAGCAATATTTATGGCAAGAGATGACTTACCCATTGACGGTCTTGCCGCAAGGATTATTAAGTTTTCTTTTTGAAGACCTGAAAGCATCTTATCAAGTCCTTTAAGTCCTGTAGGTATTCCTCTTAATGCTCCTTTTTTCTTACTTAGCTCATCAAGTCTTTCAAAAGTTATCTCTAAAATATCTTTTATAGGTACAAAATCTTGATGGATTGTGTCTTGGGAAACTGAAAACAATAATTGTTCAGCTTGATCTAATACGTCCTCAACATTGGAATTCTCAAGACTTAACTCCCCTATCTTTGATGCTGTTGTCATGAGAGTTCTTCTAACCCAATAGTCTCTTATCTCTCGTGCATAAAATTCGATATTGGTTGAAGTGTGTACATAGTTAACAAGCTCTGTTAAATATGTAACTCCACCGATATCTTCGAGTTTTTTTGCTTTTTTTAAATGACCTGGAATTGAAACAAGATCAACAGGCTCTCTTTTTTCATAAAGTTCAAGCATTGCTTGAAAAATATCTGTATGTGCTTTTCTATAAAAATGTTCAGGCCTTAAAAACTCTATGATTTTAACAATTGCATCTTCATCAACAAGGACAGCACCAAGAACTGTTTTTTCCAGTTCAAGGTCATGCGGAGGGGTTATTTGAGTTTGCCTTGTTTGCTGGCTTGCGTTGTTATTTTCCATAACTACACTTATTTTTTAAAACATGGGCTTTAATACAAAGACTTCAGTCTGGGTAGGAATATCTGACTTTTTAGCGATTTTTAACATATCATGTTCTTCTGCTTTACCATTTGAGTCAGCACCCATTTCATCTAAAAACTTGTCTAAGGTAGCAAGTTCTTTTGATAATGGTGAAGGATTATGCGGCTGATAGTGCATAGGAACAACAAGACCTGGTTCGATTGACGAGATAACCTTAGAGGCAACTGCTGCATCAATCGTGTATTTTCCACCAACAGGGATAAATAAAACATCTATTTCTGGGATATTCTCGATAGTTTCTTTTTCAAGCTCGTGTCCTAGATCTCCTAAGTGAAGTAGGGTAAGTCCATCTGTTTCGATAAGATAGATAGTGTTAGAACCTCTTTCCTCTCCTTTTTTAGCATCATGAAATGTCTTTATCCCATAGATATAAGTGTCACTCATCTCATACTCACCGGGTCCTTCAACAGTAAGTTTTACATCACTAAGTGTCTCACGAAAGTTATGATCAAAATGATTATGGGTTACAAGAAGGATATCAGGTGAAAGTTTTGGCATTTTATAGCCAGTCTTTTCAGGATCATAAGGATCTATAACTATAGTTTTATTCTTTGTTTTAATTTTAAAACATGAATGTGCGATATAGGTAATTTCCATAGGAGTATATTATCACAGTTAACTTACCTGAAAAGAAGTTAATTTGTTAGGTAAATTAACTTTTTACAGACTTTTTACTATCTATGGCTGGAAATAATTTCCTGGGCATGTTCTGCTACGCTTAAGACAAGATCTGAACCACCTGTAGGACGACCCTCTACGTTTATTACAGTCTGTACAAATCTACTTAATCTTTCTAATTCTTTTTTATCTTGCAAGTCAAGCCAATTATTAGCCAGTCTCCTTGCAGCTTGTTCTAAAGGAACATCATTAAGTGTAGCGCCTGAAGGAGCCGCTACCTCTCCCCTATAAACACGAGCGGCGATCATAAACGGTGAGTTATCGTCAAATAATTCTTCCCAAGCCTGAAAGTCTCTTAGAAAAGTATCACTTCTTACCTCTCTGTAGGCTGCATACAACTCGCCTATAGCTTTACCAACTTTAGCCTCTCTTTCCAAGTTTCTGTAGTTTGCCTCAGCACCCTGTACGCGCACTCTAAAAGCACCTTCTTCGTACGACTCCCTTCGACCACCAGACATATTTCTAAATGTACCCATATCTAAATGCTACAATATAGCTATGAAATTATCAACACAACCTTATAAAGGAGCAAGAGATTTTTACCCTCCTGATATGGCTCTTCGCAACTACATTTTTAATGTATGGAAAAAGGTATGTGCTCAATTTGGTTATGAAGAATACGATGGACCACTCCTTGAACCATTTGAGTTATTTGAAGCAAAATCAGGAACTGAACTTATAAATGAGCAGCTATACTCTTTTACAGATAGAGGAGATAGAAAGATTGCTATCAGGCCTGAAATGACACCAACTCTTGCAAGAATGGTTGCTGGAGAATACAAAACACTCCCCCGCCCTATTAAATGGTTTAGTATTCCAAGTCTTTGGAGATACGAGAAACCACAACGAGGGAGACTTAGAGAATTCTTCCAACTTAATGTTGATGTCTTTGGGGTATCTGGGGTTACTGCTGACTTTGAAATTTTAAATGTTGCAATAAACATCATGAAAGGTTTTGGGGCAAAACCAGGGATGTTTGTCATAAAGCTTAACAATAGACGGTTTATAGATAGCTTTTTTAAAGGACTTGGACTTGATGATAATCAAAACTTAAAACTTAAAAAACTTATAGATAAGAAGGATAAAATGCCAGCCAGTGACTTTCAACAAGCGTTAGTTGAGCAGATTAACATGTCCGTTTCTCAAATAGATAAGCTCAATGCACTCTTTGCCGCACCTCTTGTTTATTTAGAATCAAAAGATGCAGTTGAGTTAAAAGAATTGTTTCTACTTATCAAAAATGCAGGGCTTGAGGACTACTTTTTATTTGATCCAAGTATTATGAGAGGACTTGATTACTACACAGGTAACGTTTTTGAGCAGTTTGATTTAAACCCTACAAACACAAGAGCTATGTATGGAGGTGGTAGATATGATGATCTGGTTAAAATCTTTACTGGAGAAGAACTAACAGGTATTGGTTTTGGTATGGGAGATGTAACTCTGATGAATTTTCTTGAATCATGGAATTTAACCCCTAAACTCACCAATAAACTAGACTATTTTATAACTCTTTGGCCAGATAGTACTTCAAAAAGAGATGAGTATTTTAGTAAAGGAGTATCTCTTTCTGATAAGATACGCGAGAAAAATGCTGAGATAGTAACTAGCATGTGGCTTACCTATGAAACACCTCTTGAGAAGCAGCTTAAATATGCTTCTCGAAAGAATGCTCTCTATTCAATCATTGTTGGTGAATCTGAACTTGATACAGGAAATGTAACCATAAAAAACATGCAAACAGGTGAGCAAAAGACTATTTCAGAGGCTAAGTTTTTGCAAACTCTTTAATAATCCCGATCTTTTAGGCTATTATTAAGATATGAGACAATCTGCCCATTCCTCCACACATATAGTTTCGCCATTGTTAATCTGGTCAGCATTTATAATCCCGCAGATTATCTGGGCTGCGGCAGGACCTGTTATTAAACTCACCTTAAACTATATCCCTTCAATCGAGTTTTTATTCTATCGATTTGCCATAACCTGTCTTGTAATCCTACCTATTGTACTTTTTGAGCTCAAAAGAACAAAGATTAATAACAAAGACTGGGTAACTTTAATTGTGCTTGGCATACTGGGTTACGGCTCAATGCTTTTTTTATTTGAGGGGTTTAGGTATACAACAGCAATCGATGCAGCAATAATTGGCGTTATAGCACCAATAATTCAAGCTGTGGCCGGCAACTATTTTTACAAAGAAAAAATATCTTTAAAATACAAAATTGGTATTCTGATCGCCATTGTTGGTACTTTTATTGTAGTTATTGAGCCTATGCTTGGCTCACATGTTTCAAGTTCAAGTGTCTTTTCACGCATATACGGTAATTTACTGATACTGATCTATAGCTTAGGGTTTGCAGCGTACGTGATCTTATCAAAAGCAGTTATGGGAGAAGACTCCTCAAGGCTTATGCATTTTTTGCACCATTTTAAGATTAAAAAGCATACTTATAGGTACTCCCCTTTTATGCAAACAGCGATCTCTTTTTATGTAGCTCTTGGTTTTTACACAATACTCATGGTTTTAAAACAAGCTTTTGGAGCTCAAACCGAGCAAGTATTTAACATATCAGAAATCCCACTTCCCGCTTTGTCAGGACTCTTATACATGGCTTTATTTAGCGGAATTGCAGCATACAGTGTTTTAAACTGGGGTCTTCACCGTGCAACTGTTAGTTTCTCAGCAATATTTTCTTACCTAATGCCTGTTTTTACTCTCCCCTTTGCCTATCTAATGCTTGGTGAAATACCGAGTGGTGCAGCAATTGTTGGTTCAGCTGTTATTGGTCTTGGAATAATTATTGCAGAATATAAAACTAACAAATAAAAGTTAAGCGAATAGCTTAAGGCTTTTTTGCTTAAAGTGCCTTAATCTGCTATACTTCTCAAGCATTATAAATGCTCACCTGGTAAGTTTAGCGAGAACTCAATTCTTAACGCGACCTTTCCTACTTACATACAAGTAAATGAGTATTGTTATGCAATATTAATTAACTTTCCTTTGTATAAAGGAATTGAAAGGTGAGTATATGAGAAACACATTTGTAAGTAGAAAACGCCAGTTTGGCAGAAAAAGACCATCATACGGTGCTCCAAGTGAAAGCTTTGGACAAAATAGAGGCAGAAGTTCTGGTCGTAGACAATCCTATAATTGGTCACAAGCTGACCTTATTAAAACCGTTGAATATTCCAAAACAGCTCAAGTTCAAGAAAAGGTAGTCTTGGAACCAGTGGTTCATGAGACTTTTAATGACTTTGATATTGTTGAAATACTTAAGTCAAATATCACCAAAAAAGGGTACAAAGCTCCCTCACCTATCCAAGATAAGGCTATCCCACACATAATTGATGGGAAAGACATTATTGGAATTGCAAATACTGGTACTGGTAAAACAGCTGCTTTTTTAATCCCACTTATTAATAAAGTTTTTAAAGACAAAGCTCAAAAAGTACTTATTGTTGCACCAACAAGAGAACTTGCTGAACAAATCAATACTGAGTTTAGAATCTTCTCTCAAGGCATGAATATATATTCTGCTCTAATAATCGGTGGTAAAAGCATGCGAGTACAGGAATCTGAGCTTCGTAAAGGCGTTTCGTTTGTTATTGGAACTCCTGGAAGAATTAAAGATCTTATTCAGAGAAGAGCCATTTATTTAAGCTCGTTTAATAACGTAGTTTTAGACGAAACAGATAGAATGGTAGATATAGGGTTTATTACAGAGATTAAGTACTTTATATCTCTGTTACCAGCAACAAGACAATCACTCTTTTTCTCAGCTACTATCTCCCCTGCCGTTAACGACATCATCAGACTTTTTGTTAAAAACCCTATTACTGTGAGTGTTAAAAGCTCAGACAATAGAACAAATATCCATCAAGATATTGTAAGGATAGGAAGAAGTCAAAAAAAGATTGATCAATTACACTTTTTACTTACGCAAGAAGCTTTTGAAAAGGTACTTGTCTTTGGTAATACAAAATGGAATGTCCAAAAGATTGCTGATGAGCTGTCTTTTAGAGGCCTTAGTGTTGCAGCAATTCATGGTAATAAGAACCAAAGTCAAAGACACACCATTCTTGAAAAGTTTAAACGCGATCAAGTTAAGATCCTACTTGCAACTGATGTTGCAGCAAGAGGTCTTGATATAGACAATGTCTCACACGTTATAAATTATGACTTACCTGAAACTTACGAGAACTATATCCACAGAATCGGACGAACAGGCAGAGCTAGTAAAAAAGGTATCGCACTCACCTTTATTGATGAGAATTAACGCCTATGATGGACAATACTAGGACTATTTGATATATTCTTTAGGCTTATGAAAAAAGACATACATCCAAAACTTCATACCGATACAGTTGTAACCTGTGCTTGTGGCAACAGTTTTGTCACAATCTCAACAAAAGACCGAATTGTTGTTGATATCTGTAGTGCTTGCCACCCGTTTTATACAGGTAAACAAAAGCTTATCGACACAGAAGGTAGAATTGAGAAATTCCAAAAGAAAATGGCAGCAGCACAGTCCTCCACCAAGAAAGCAAAAAAAGAAGGTACTACTCAAACCCAAGCTGTTTCTTACAAAGACCTTTTAAAGCAGGCTAAAGAAACACAAGCTGAAGCTACTAACTAGATCCGGAAGTTTTATATGGATGATGCAAAAAGCTATATTCTAGGCGAAATTTCAAAACTTGAATCTCAAATCTCACAAAATAATGAGCTACTCTTAACAAACGAGAGTGCCGAAATGGCAAGCCTTATTGAGCAAGACATAATTTCCCTAAACGAGCAAGTTGAGAGCCTTAGACAGTCTCTAGGAGCTTTAGAGGGCACATTTGAGGCCCATGCCTCACAAGGAGCGAACGACACCCCATCTCTCATTAATCCAAACAGCGCAATTATTGAAATTAGGGCAGGAACCGGCGGTGCTGAAGCTTCCCTTTTCGCAGCTGATCTTTACAAAATGTATCTTAAGATGGCTGAACTTGAGAAATTTAAAGTTGAACCAATTAGCTTTTCCGAAAGCGATGTTAATGGAATAAAGACTGCAAGTATGGAGCTTAAAGGCAGAGGTATATTTAATTTGTTAAAAAATGAATCTGGTGTTCATCGCGTTCAAAGAGTACCTAAAACTGAAGCTAGTGGCAGAATTCATACTTCAGCTGCAACAGTTGCAGTCCTTCCAAAGCTTGAAAAGGTTGTCATTGAAATCAACCCTGAAGATATTCATATGGATTTTTATAGATCAGGAGGCAAGGGCGGACAAAACGTTAATAAAGTTTCAACCGCTGTAAGGCTAACTCATAAACCAACAGGTATTGTTGTTGAGTGCCAAGAAGCCCGTACACAGCTTAAAAACCGTGAAAAAGCAATGGAAGTCTTAGAAGCCAGAATCTACACCTTAATGCAAGAACAGCAAGTTAAAAGCGTGTCTGATATAAGATCTGAGCAAGTTGGTGGCGGAGATCGTAGTGAAAAGATTAGAACATATAATTTCCCGCAAGATAGGCTTACTGACCACCGTGTTAATAAGTCTTGGTTTGGACTTGAGAAAATTCTAAACGGAGAGGTTAAACCACTCCTTGAAGAACTTGGTAAGCTTATCCTACTTGAACAACTACAAGCAACAAACTAACTTAATTACTAGTTTGCTGCTTGTGGCGTTTCCTCAAGTTTAAGGCTGACAGTAAACACTTCCCCGGATCTATTTATTTCAACATCAACACTATCTCCAACTTTCTTTTGCCTTATAAGAGAACTTAGCGAGTTCTCATCTGTAACTTCTTTACCATCAAACTTAACAATTATATCCCCTCTTTCAATTCCAGCAGTTGATGCCGGAGTATTAGGGAAAACTCGAGAGATATATGCTCCCTCAGGCAAATCTCTTAATGTAGCGAGATCTTTTGTGATGATTGTGTATGATACGCCGATATATGGTCTTACTATCCTACCCTCTTTAAGAAAACCCTGAAGAAGTGGCTTTAGGTTATTGATGGGAATAGCAAACCCTATGTTATCTGCTCCTCTTGTCGTTGCAACATTTATACCAATGACTTGACCGGAGCTATTAAGCAGTGGCCCGCCTGAATTTCCCGGATTAAGAGCAGCATCCGTTTGAATTACATTTTCATAATTTTTAACATCGCCAAAAGCTCCGGAAGCTGTAAGTTCCCTGGCAACACCTGAAACTACACCTACAGTTACAGTATTGGAAAACTTACCAAGAGCGTTTCCTATAGCAATAGCAGTTTGACCAACTTTTAGCTTTGATGAATCTCCAAACTCAATAACCGGCAGGTCTTTTGCAACAATCTCAATGATTGCAAGATCAGATATCTCATCTAAGTTAACTTTGGTAACCTCGTAAGTGGCGCCATCTTTAACTACAACTGAGTAGTCTATATCAGGGTCATTGACAACATGAGCATTAGTTACAATAAGTCCTGTTTTATCAACAATAAACCCTGTTCCAATCCCCTCTTCTTGAGATACAGGACCTGAATAGGGATCAAATCCGTTTTGTTTTGCAACAATAGACACAACAGCCGGAGACACTTTCTCCACAACTTGCGTTACTGCTGACTCTTGTTGAACAATCTCCTGTTTTGAAAAAACAGGATTGTTGCTTCTTTCTTTTGTTGTTTCAAGTTCACGCAATTTCTCATCAATACCAAGAGCAGTTTTAATGTCTTTTACAACTTCTGATACTGACTTTATTGGAAGGGTTAAAGAAACTTCTTCAGGTGTTTCTCTTTTTACAAGATCTGTATTTGAATCACCTGAAAACATTGCTGCAAGAAAAGCAATAAGTGCTGTTAAAAGAAATATTTTAACCATTTTTTTGCTCTCAAGCTTTTTTCTAACCTTCTCTGCTTGATCTCCTGGATTAACAACTTCGCCTTCAACAGGCTTTTCTTTTTTTGTATCGGTGTTTACTGACATAGTAAAGCCTCCTTTTGATTTTAAATTAAAATTTACGAGCAGTATCTAGGGCTGCGTCAAGTTGAGGATCTTTCTCATTTTTTATATCATCGTCTGAAATCTTAACAACACGGTCAGGATCAATTCCCTTTTTATGTACCCAAACCTTATTTGGTGTGAGCCATTTTGCAATTGTAATATGAACACCAGAACCATCAGGAAAACTCACAACATCTTGAATTGTCCCCTTACCAAATGATTTCTCGCCAACAAGCACTGCTGAAACATTATCTTTTAATGCACCAGCTAGTATTTCTGAGGCTGAAGCACTCCCACCATCAATAAGTACCACAACCGGTACACCATTAAATGACCCGATTCTATTTGTGCCTCTTTCAACTTGCTTGCCGGTTGAATCTTCTTCATAAATGACCGGTTTATTTCTGAAAAACTCTCCAGCTAAGTAGATCGATGAGTCCAAATACCCTCCCGGATTACCACGAAGGTCAAGAACAATCGCATTTAGATTTGCCATTTGCACGTTTATTTCTTTAACTTTTTCTTCCCACAGTTTATTTGTGTCTTCGCCAAAACGACTGACTCTAATATAGGCAATGCCATCTCCTTTATCTTCCCAGGTAACACTGTCTACACTGATCTGACCTCTTTTAATAACTATTGTGAATGGTTCTTTCTCGTCTTTTCGAAGTAAAGTTAGTTTAACTGTAGTACCTGCAGCACCTCTAATCTTTTTAACTGCAGCTGTTAAATCAAGGCCGAGTGTACTTTCATCATCAATTTTTAAAATGATATCCCCAGGTCTAACTCCTGCTTCTTTTGCAGGAGAACCGTCAAACGGAGACACAACTACAATCTGCTCTTCTTTAAACCCCAGTTCAGCCCCAATACCCTCATAAGTGCCGTTTAGAGAATCTTCTGCTTCTTTATTCTCTTGTGGTGGTAAAAAGGAAGTATAAGGATCATCAAGGGCTGCGACCATACCAGTAATTGCTCCGTAAAGCATTGCTTTTGAGTCAACTGGTTTTATTAAATAGTTTGCAGATACAGCGTCCCAAACATTCCAAAAAAGCGAAAAGTCAATTTGTTTTGCTGGTGGGTCTTTTTTTGTGATCTCAACTTTGAACTCTTTTTTATTAATCTTTGCATCTAGGTTTTGCTTTCCTGCATAAAAACCTAAAGAAAATACCGTAACCGAGAGAAGAAAAAGTATTAAATATTTTTGAAATTTATTAAATCCGGTCATGTAAAGCTAGTCTACTGCTAAAACACCGTGCAACGGTACTTCCACAGGTTCAGCAACTTGGTTGAGAGTAACATAAATTACACCTTCTTGTACATCTTTAATTGTGCCTAAATAACCATAATATGGTTTTTGAAATATCTGTACTCTCATACCAACAACCGGTTTAACTAAAACAGCTCCGAGATCCGGTTCTATATCGGAAAGTCTCTCTTGTGGAATTGGAATACGTAAAAGATTTCTTTCCCCTTGGATAAAAACATATCTATTTGAGACTTCTTTTATAAAATCAAAGATATAATCCGGTGTTTCAATTCGACCAAAACCGTTAATGAGTCCAATAAATATCTTCTGGCTTTTTGCATACTCGAATGTTTGCTTATCAGTACTTCCGGCAATCAGTCCCCCAACCCCAAGCTGCACTGCTTTCTCAACAGCAACAGGTGTTGCAAACTCTCCTAAGTAGATTATTTTGCCATACACATCTTTTGAGAAATTCTCAAGATATTGGGATTGAAGTAAGTCTGAAGGATTTGGAAAAACAATAAACTCGCCACTTATGTACCTGCTGCTACAAACCGCAAGTTTAATATCAACTGTTTGGGTACGAATTAGAACAGACATGCTCTCGATCTTTTTCTCAACCTTGCCCCAAACACCAGATAGTAGCCAATGCTCTTTAGGTTCTTGAGTAAAGATATAACTCTTGTCACTTTTTGACATATAGCCGTCAAACGGAGCAATAACTTTTTTTAATTTACTCCTACCAATCTTCTCTCCTGTATAAAAATACCCTGTATCGAACTTGCCTTTAGCGAATGTTAGATCAAGAGGAATATATGATACTGCTGTTGATAATTTAGTCATCCCAAGCCGAGTAACAGGGTCAACTGCATCACCCACTTTAACATTGAGAGTTCCCTTTAAAGGCAGAGGCCTTTCCATCAAAACCTCTCTTGAGTATGTAAGTCTTTTAATTCTCGGTATTAATTGAATCATTAAGAAACCCTAAAAAGTAAGTAGCCCTTCTTTAATTATATTCCTTGCATCTTTTACAACAGATTGGGTTAAACCAGTAAACAAAACTACTTGTTTATCATAATTATAAAATACAAGTCCAAGCGTTCCCCCGACAACAGATGCCTCAAAGGTATCAAAGCCAGCCCCTTTAACTGTAATTTTAGCTTTTTCACCAGCCGGGACTGGGATTGTTAGTATTTGCTGAACTGGAAGCTGAAATACCTGCCTTGTCCCAACCTGAGTTTCAACGTAGCATTCAGCAGCTCCAGGAAGCTTAACAAAGGTACCTGCAGAAAATACATATGGCACTTCTGAAATTGAGAATCCTTCAATGTCCTTAGCATGTTGCTTTTCTAAGTTTAAAAAGTGAGTTTTAACATTCTGAGTATCAAGAGTAATTCTATAAATCCCTGGCTTATCTATCAAATCAAGCATAAGAAGATAGGTGCTTTCTTTTTCAAGGCCGTAGTAAAAAAACCTATCTCCAGTAAATAAAACATCATGTCCAACCTTATAATCAAAGCCTGTGGCTGGATCTTTTGGACTTACTAAGTTTTTCAGGTAGTAAAGTGAATCATCATATAAGTTTTGCGAAAACTCATCTGTTGGGTAGTTAAATGGGTAGATATCCATGTTTGAGAGTGTATTAAGCTTTTCTTCCTCAGAATAAACACCAATGTTGCCTTTTAGATATGGATCGGCATAAATATACCTCCCGTTTTGCATATAAAAAAAATTAGAACAAAAAAAGTGAGAGATTTGAGACTCATATAGTGGTGAGATATTGAGTGAGTTCGGATACCGGTTACTAATTACTGAATCAAATGCAGAACATAAAACAACTGTTACACCTTCTTCTTTTAACCCAAAGGGTTTTAAAAACTCTTCAATGAAAGATTTAACAATGGCTCTTTTTTCATCGTCTGAATAAAATTGATGCAGAATATTAAACGGCAAGGTTTCAAAAACTGTTTTTTTTGACTTCTTTTCGTCGATATAGAAAAGACCTGCGGATATTACTGAGGAGCCAATATACAATGATAGAACAGGTATCATGTAAAAAGTTTAACATTTAAGTAGATGTATAGAAAGAGTTCAACTAAGTAAAAAGCTGGCTAGTAGTGAATTTCTACAAAGAATGTTGATCTGTGTAAGGTAGCATTGCCATAAATCTGGCTTTTTTTATTTCAGTTGAGATTTTTCTTTGATGTGAACTACAGTTTCCGGATCTTTTGCCTTGAATGATCTTACCTCTGTCTGAAATAAATCTTCTAAGTATCAGATTATCCTTGTAACTTGGTTCGCTACCGTTACTACAAAAGTAGCAGTTTGTTGGTTTTTTACTTTTAGTACCTGGTTTGTTCATATATTTTACTCTTGCGAGTCACTAATTTGATCTAAAATATTATCAATATCAACATCATCGACTGCTGTATTTGAAGAGATATCGGATGCCGGATCTAATGGCTGACCTGCTGGATCATCTGAAACATAACCAGAGCTATCTCCAACTCCCATTTTCTTTGAGTTTAAGATGATCATTTCGTCAATTACAACTTCAGTTTTGTATTTCTTTTCCCCTTGATCGTTACTCCACTCTCTTGTTTGTAGTCTTCCTTCAACATAAACTTTGGTTCCTTTTGCTAAAAGCTGAGAACAAAGCTCTCCTAGTTTTCCCCAAGCTACGATGTTATGAAAATCAGCAGCTTCTTTTTTCTGGCCATCAACATTCCATTCTCTGTTTGTTGCAAGTCCAAAGCTCCCTACTGCTGTTCCCTGTGGGGTATATCTAAGTTCTGGATCCCTTGTTAGGTTTCCGATTAACATTACTTTATTAAGGCTTCGTGCTGACATTGTTCTCCTTAGCTCTACTAGCTCTTAGCTGGTAGTAATTAAATACCTTAGTATTGAATCCATATAATTAAGTTTAGATTTAAGTTCAGTAACTTTAGACTCATCCAGTGATATATCAAAAACATCATAAAAACCATCAATTTGGTTTTTGACTTGATATGCAAACTTGCGTTTACCTAAGTAGTCGTGTTTTGAAAGTGTGCCACCAAGAGATGTTATAACAGCAGTTATAGCCTGTGCTTCTTCTTTAGCTTTGTCCTCTGATAAACTGCTTTTTATGATGCTCATTAGTTCGTAATTTTTCATATTTTTCAGATAATACTGCCTTTTGTTGTTTTTGGGAAGATTCTTAAGTCTTATGGTAATAGAATTTCCTCAAACCTTAGGCACAGGGAATGATATCGCAAACCTTGCAATAAATCAACAATTACTAACAGCGAGCTAAAGCCGTGGTCTCCTATTACAGGCTATACGGCAAATCTAAATTCAACAACATCGCCATCATTCATAACGTATTCACGCCCTTCAAGCCTAACAAGGCCACGGTCCAAAGCTGCTTTCCAGGTACCGCATTCTGCATAATTTTTATATGAACAAATCTGAGCACTAATGAAACCTCTTTCGAAATCGGTATGAATCTTGCCTGCTGCTTGAGGAGCCTTAGTGCCTTTAGTATAGGTCCAGGCATGAATTTCTTTAGGTCCTGCTGTAAAGTATGTTTCAAGTTTTAAGATGTCGTAAGCTCTCTTAATTAGCTTATCAAGCCCGCTAACATTAAAGCCTAGACTTTCCATAAACTCTTCTCTCTCGTTTTCTGGCAAAGAAGCAAGCTCCTCCTCTATTTTAGCAGAGATTTTTAAAGCTTTTGTGGGGTCAAAGCCGTATTGAGTACTGTCTATGCCTAATATCTCTGATATGTCCTTATCTAAAGCATCTTCTGCAACGTTAAAAACATAAAGCATGGGTTTTAGAGTTAATAATGAGAATTCTTGCGCTATTTTAAGTTCTGAAGCACTAAGATCTGCCAAGCTAGCTGGTTTTCCGGACTGTAATGTTTGAGTAAGTTTCTTGCGCACATTAGCCTTTTCTCCGCTTTCCAGGCTCTTTCCTTTTTTTATTTCATCGGACATCTTTTCTGTTCGTTTATCCAGAGACTGCAAATCTGCATAAATTAATTCTAGATTTATTATTTCAAGATCTGATTTTGGATCGGTCGACCCTTCACGAACAATTCCAGAATCTTCAAAAGCTCGGACAAGATGAACAACAGCGTCAACTTCTCGGATGTGACCTAAAAATTGGTTACCAAGTCCTTCCCCTTTGTGAGCACCTTTTACAAGACCTGCAATATCATAAAACTTAACAACAGCAGGGATGATCTTTTCTGGTACTTCTTTATGAGTGAATTTTGATTGAAATTCATCTTTTACAAGCTGTGCAAGTTTTGGAATTCTAAGGTCAGGTACTTCTACAATACCTACATTAGGCTCTATTGTTGCAAAAGGATAGTTTGCAGCTAAAGCTACTTGTTTTTTAAGAAGTGCATTAAAAAGTGTTGATTTTCCAACATTTGGAAGCCCAACAATTCCAATAGTTAATGACATAAAGGCATTATAGCTTATAAGCTTTTACAAATCTTCAGTTTAACTATCTTAATTTCACTCTTTTACAAAGACTAGCTATATGTCCTAAAATACCTAACCTGACTTTATAAGTCTATTGTAAAGTGTTTGAAATACGAACCTTTCCAAAGTAGCCTAACTTTAGAAGTTCTTTATCTCGTGTTAAAAAGATTGAACAATTGTAAGCTACTGAAGCATGCAATTGCATATTATCTTCAAAGTCTTTTGTTGGTCCAAGCGCTGCTTTTCTAGAATCAGCTACTGAGATGTCGACCAGATTAAACGTTTCAAATACTGCGTCTAGTTTAGAATTTGGAACAGAATGCTTATAAATATACATCCAGGTAGAAACTGCCTGTATTGAGACAAATAAAGAGTGCTTTGACAGCTTCTTGATCAACGACTCTTCCCTATCCTCAACTGTGTCTATAAAGACATTAGTATCAAGAAATATCTTTTCCATATTTGTCAGTTAAATGCTTTAAATAAATTTCTTTTCTTTTTGTGTATGAGATTTTCTTGCCGGTTGAAAGAAGTGCTACAACTTTTCTTAACTGTGCAAGTGTAGCCACTTTTGGTTCTTGTTCGTAAGGCTCAACTATACCTATTACTTTGGATCTGTGAAGTAGATAAACACTCTCCCCTCTTTTTAAAGAATCCCTGAGAACAAGTGTTTTTTTCCTAAGATCAGATGTATTTAAATAATTCATACACCTACAATATGATCTTTTAAGTGTACTGTCAAGTGTACACTTGGGTATATTTTTAGTTAAGTGTTTATCTTATATCACCTTAAGAGGCTTGTATGTTAACATTTATAAAGTGTTTAAAAAGATACTGCCCTATTTTTTTATAATATTCATTAGTATGCCAACATCTAAAGCTTTAGATGTTTTACCTCCAACAACAACGCATACTCAGACACCAAGCTCACCTGATGGTAATAACGGTTGGTACAAGTCGCTTGTTAACTTCACACTCCAAGCAACAGATCTTGACTCCGGCGTCAAAGAAATTAACTACCAGATA
This sequence comes from uncultured Candidatus Saccharibacteria bacterium, assembly GCA_964540135.1. GTDB lineage: Bacteria > Patescibacteriota > WWE3 > UBA101185 > UBA10185 > CAZCAQ01. The sequence continues at coordinate 29,722 of CAZILK010000002.1, forward strand.
GATGGCGGGACTTGGCAAAAGGTCAGTTTTACAAATACTATAAACCTTGCACCAAACCCTTCTTTTGAAACAACTGGCTCTACAACAACAACTATTGATAGCTGGGAAGCAACTGTAGTTGATGCAAACGGCGTTTATTCTCAGGACAGTATAGAGTCATTAACCGGATATGAAACCTCATCTGCAAAAATAGTAGCAACAGCCGGAGCTTGGCACGGTATAAACAACAAAGACTTCTTTGCACCGGCACAGCCTTTCTCCAGCATGACATCAAGCATTTGGGTAAAAACATCTGGACTCACAGGCAGTGTATATTTTAAGATTTACTCACTTGGGGCTGATGATAGTGTTGTACTTCTAGGAACAAGTCCTGCTGTAACAACTGATGTAACTTGGACAAAACTCAGTCTTGATGTAACTGTAACTCAAGCAAACTCAATCGGAATCTACATGGATGCAGGCATTCAAGGTTCTGGCACTGTATATTTTGATGCAGTAACCTTGACAGCAAGTCCTCTGTCAACGTTTACAACCTTTTCTGTTGGTAGTGATAGCGAAGAACACTTTGTTGCCTATTACAGTGTTGATAATGCAGGCAATACAGAGCTGTATTCTTGTAATATCCCCCTTGTTAATTGTGTTAAATTCAAGCAAGACACAACAGCACCTGGAAACTGGCACGATTCTGGTGCGTTTAGAGGGCTTTTTGGCCCTTCTCACGAGCTTTATGTCTACACAACAGTTGAAGATGAAACTTCAGGACTGTCAGTTTTTTCAGATAAATACCAGTATCAAACGGATGTAAACCCTGGATCATTTGGGAAATTTTCAAACTTACTCTCGTGTAATAGTACTTGGCAACCAAACACCTGGATGTTTTTAATCACTCCCCCATTTCAAAACGGTGTTCACAGCGGATACATCATAACTTTAAAAACAGACTTCTGTAATAACGACTGGAAAACATGCAAAACAGTTAGATTTTTCGCTCAAGATATGGCCGGAAACACTGCCACCAAAGACTATTGTATTAACGGTCCTTGGGTTAAAGCAACCGGTGAAGGGGCTATTAGATCAAACCAAAATATCAGTATGCTCTCTGAAGCCAATGGAGATAATACAGATGGTCTTCTTGAAGCCAAAGGACCCTATATTGACTTTTTCACCTCTTCTAAAAACTGGAAGTTAAAGAATGGACCACTAATTGCTGCAAAAGACTATGCTTACTACTCAACACTCGCGCCTAATAAAACAAGTGTCAATACAACTCTCTCTGCTGCAACAGGAGTCTACATAAAAAATGGCAATTTTAATATTACGAGTTCAGCACTGCCAAACGCATATAGAACAAGTAACTTCTCTCAGGTAGTTTTTATCAACGGGGATTTAACAATAAGCACAAACATCGACACAACAACTCAAACAGCAGTGTTATTTATTGTTAATGGTAATGTAAATGTTGCTAAAACTGTTGATTTAATTGAAGCCGGGATTATAGCTGATGATACTTTCTACACTGCATACAATATAGGAAACGATGAGGCTACCGGAACACTTGTGGCAAAAGGCATTTTTGAAGCAAATAAGTTTATCTTCCAAAGAACACTACAAGGAACCAACAACAATGATGTGCCGTCTGAAGATTTCACTTTTGAACCTAAATTCTTAATTCAGATGAAACAATTCTTTGGTAACTTCAAAGTGAAATGGGACTCAGGTCAATGAGGTTAAGATTTTCTTTTTAGTTTAAAACTATTCCCAACATCCTCAACAACAAAGCCTTCTTGCTCTATTTGTTTTCTTAATAGGTCAGCTTTTTCCCAAATCCCGCCTCTCCTATACTCGTTTCTTGTTTTTGCCATATCAACAATGTTCTGAGGAATTTCGTATCCTATGTGATCAGCTAGGTTAAAGCCTAAGAATTCATCCATTTTAAGTAGTGTTGCAACTTTAATCGGTTCCGGAGTACTTGCTTTAATGAGTTCCCATACAAAAGAAACGGCTTTTGGTACATTTAAATCAGCGTTAAGGCTGTCTTTAAATTTCTCAAGGAGTGCCTTGTCAGGTAATGCTCCCTTCTCTTCTTTATAGGTACTTATAATGTCATAGAGTTTAGTTAATGCGTTTTGAGCATGCTGCATTGCATCCCACGTAAAATTTTGGTTTGTTCTATAGTGGGCTGTCATATAAAAATATCTAAGAGCTAACGGATTAAATCCTTTGTGTTTAATGTCCTCAACTGTATAGCCGTTGCCAAGACTCTTACCCATCTTCCCACCGTCTACCTGAAGATGTGCTCCGTGTAACCACACATTTACAAAATGCTGTCCGGTAGCACACTCGCTTTGAGCAATTTCGTTTGGATGATGAATCATCTTATGGTCTTCCCCACCCATATGAAGATCAATTGTACTTCCTAGTTCTTTCATTGCCATAGCTGAGCACTCAACATGCCAACCAGGAAAACCTTTACCCCAAGGAGATTCCCATTCTTGCCATCTTTGTTTATCAGTTGGCGAGAACTTCCATAAAGCAAAATCAGAAGCATTTAATTTTTCAGGATTTGGTTCAACACGAGCCCCTTCTTTGATTGATTCTTTGAGGTTACCAGACATTGCACCATACTCAGGAAATTTGGATGTATCAAAATAAATGCCGTCTGAAATGGCATAGGTAAAGCCTTTTTGTTCTAAAACTTTAATGAGATCTATTTGCTCATTAATATAGTCAGTTGCTCTGGTGAATTTTTTGGGTTTAAGCAAATTTAATGACTCGTAACTTGCTAAAAAATCTTGAATATAGAAATTAGCTACTTCTTTGGCACTTCTTCCCTCACTCTCAGCTGCCTTTTCAAGCCTATCATCGCCTATATTAGCATCTCCTAAATTATCTCCCGTTAAATGCCCAACATCAGTCAAATTCATTATAAAAGTGACTTTATAGCCATTCATAAGTAGGGTTCTATGGAGAAAATCTGAAGTTGTAAATGTCCTAAAGTTCCCTATGTGTTGATAAAAGTAAACTGTTGGTCCGCAGGTATAAAGAGTTACATTTTTTGGATCAAGTGGCTTAAATTCTTCTGTTTGTCTTGTTAATGAGTTATGTAGATAAATTGCCATTGAAGGGATTTTAGAATTAATTTTGTATTAGGGCAAGGGAAACAATATAAATAATGCGATTGTTTAGAAATTGACAAATAAACGATATATATATATTTCGATAATGACAGATGGTATAAGAAAAGTTGATGAATTAGATGCGATGTTGGCTATTTCACGTGCGGATATTATACAGGCAGCTTGGGCAGCGGGAAAAATAAGCGATGATGAAGCAGGACACTTAATGGCTATGAATACGGACAGAGAAATTGTAGATGAAGCTAGGGCTCAAGCAGAAGAAGGTAGTTTCCCACTTGGTTCATTTACCGGAAATATTGGGCAACTTTTACTTAAAGATTACGGTCCTAAGACTAGTTAGAACTCCCCTCTCCCCTCAAGAGCACGACTTAGAGTGTTATCATCTGCATATTCAATATCACCACCAACCGGAAGTCCTCTTGCGATTCTTGTTATTTTTACTCTTGTTCCAAAGTCTTGGTTTTTAAGGAGTTTTGAAATATACATAGCTGTTGATTCCCCTTCCATACCTGTATTTGTTGAAAGAATTATTTCCACTGTTTTAGTTTCATCTGTAAGTAGTTTGATAACTCTTTCAAGAAGGCTATCGATGTAGAGTTCTTCAGGTCCTATATTTTCAAGCGGGTTAACAAGCCCGTGAAGAACATGGTATGTTCCTTTATAACCAGTCTTTTCAAATGCAAAGACATCTAAAGGTCCTGCTACAACAGCAATTGTGTATTTGTCTCGCGAGTAATCAGAGCAGATACTGCAGAATGCTGATTCTGCAATGTTTTTACAGGTATCGCATTTTTGAATATTAGTTTTTAAATTTAGAAATGAATTTCCCATCTTTTCAAGTTCACTTTGTGGGAAGTTTAAAAGGTAAAACGTGAGTCTTTGAGCAGTTTTTGGTCCAATACCTGGTAAACGTTCAAAGGTTTCTATTAGGTTTGTCAGGGATTTTGGTATTTTCACGAGTCAAATTGTCCTACATCGGAAGGCCGCCGTCAAAGATATTAACTAAATTTTCAGGACTGACGTTATTAATAGATGTTCCAACAACAGGACTTATATTCATATCGGTTAGTTCCCCAACTTCAAATTTATTTTTTGTTTCGGGTTTAACACTTGATAAAACACATCGAATACCTTTGATACGGGAGAAATGTGCTTTAACGACTTCTTCAACAAGAGCTTTATTTTTTGAATTTTCAAGCCTTTCTTTGTGAAACTTATAAACAACCTCAAGAATAAGTTCACCTGAATCGTAATTAATGGGTTTACAGGACTTCAGGAGGGCTGAGATTGAGTTATTAATGAGAGATGCGCTGTTTACTATCTCTTCCCATTTATGAGACACCTCGTCAACCACACCGCTGTTCTCAGCTTGAAGATTATCATCCACCGCTTGAATTTCATCAGAAAGTGCTTCACCTTTTTTATTTGCACTAGTTCTTAGAAATTCAACTGAAATACCCTTACCGTTATCTTCATCATCGTTGTCTTCAACCTGTTCTGGCGCACCTTTAGCTTTGGGACTAGGTTTATCTGTCTGCTTTGTTTTTGTGCTCTCTTCTTCTTTGAAATCCGAGCAGAGTCTTGCAACTGCTATCTCAAGCGGTAGTTCATGAATTGGATATGACTTTATTCTGCTCTGGGCTTCAGCAAAAGTCTCAAGCATCTCAACCAGTCTTGCAGGAGTTAATGAATTAGCTTGTTTTTTGGCAAGCTCTTGATCAAAACTTTCTTGCTGGATTCCGGATTTTGTAAATAGAAGAGATCGTAAGTAGAAAAGAAGATCACTTGTCCAGGATGTAAGATCAATACCCTGCTCAGTTAAAGAATTAAGAAGACTTAAAGCTCCTTTTGTGTCTTTAGTAATAATACTTTCTGTGAAAAGACCAATTGTTGTAGCAGTTGAGAAGAAATCTTTAATTCCCCCTTCTACCGCTTGCTCCAGCATGGTTTCTGCATCTCTAAACCCACCTCGTGCAATACGGGCTATACTTGTTAGTTGTGAGAGAAGTATCTTTTCTTTACCTTTTAATTGGGCGAGTTCTTCTTCTGTTTTTACAACCTGAATTCCCTCAGCTTTGCAAATTAACTCCATCTTAGTGACAAGTTGAGCAATTGTTGCCCTCTTAAACTTAAACACCTGACACCTGGATTTTATTGTGTCCGGAACTTTATGTTCCTCAGTTGTGCAGAGTATAAAAACAGCATGTTTCGGAGGCTCTTCAAGAGTTTTTAGTAAAGCGTTAAATGCTTCGGTTGTTAACATGTGAACTTCATCTATGATATAGATTTTCTTAAGGCCGTTTACCGGCGTTAGTTTAACCTTTTCACGCAGTGCTCTTATATCATCAATACCTCTATTGCTTGCTGCATCAATCTCTATGAGATCAATAAAAGACCCGTTTTGCATCTCAATACAGTTAGGGCATTTACAGCATGGGTCGCCAGTTTTAAGAAGATTTGTACAATTTAAAGCTTTTGCAAGAACTCTAGCTGTTGTTGTTTTTCCAGTACCTCTTGAGCCTATAAATAAATAGGCGTGGGCTGTTTTACCTGTTGTTAGTTGCTTTGCAATTGCTACTGAAACCTCATTTGGTTGTGATATTTCTGTAAAAGTCTGTGGGCGGTATTTTGTATAGTACATAGATTTTCAGTTTAAAGCGTTTTTACAAAAGTTTCAAAGCTTTTTAATATTTGCTCTTCTTCCTCACGAAGAAAGTTTTGCAGTACATAGTTTTCGATATCAAATTGAGCTTGTGCGGGTCTTCCAACCCCAACTCTTATTCTATAAAAATCAAGAGTACCAATATGCTCTTTAATACTTTCAATTCCATGGTGTCCGGCAGACCCACTATTTTTGGCAAGTTTAATCCTGCCAAGTTCTAAATCAACATCGTCATGAATAACAACAAGATCCGCAGGACTCTTTTTATAAAAGTTCAAAATCTTACTAACTGCTTCACCAGAATTGTTCATAAATGTCTGCGGTTTTGCAAAAATACTAGAGTCGGTTTTTATAATCAAGGATTTGAACTGAGCCTGCTTAAGCCATGTATCAGTTCCGTGAACAAAAAAGGTGTCCAAGATTATAAATCCTATATTGTGTCTTGTGTTTGTATATTTTTCACCAGGATTGCCAAGCCCTACAATAAGTTTATTTGAAAAAAAAGGACTACTCATCTCCATCATGATGCACCCCCAACAGGTGAAGCATGCCGTGCCCAACAAGTTCCGAAACTTCTTCTTCAACTGAATTACCATACTTACCTGCTTGTCTTTGTGCTTGATCTTTGTTTACAACAATATCCCCTAAAAAATAATCCCCTTCATGCTCTTCATCTATGTTAAATGACAAAACATCAGTTGGATAATCTCGCTTAAGGTATTTTTTGTTGAGTTTTTGGATTTCAACATCACCAACAACAGAAACAGAAACAACAAGTTTGTTTTTTTTGTTTAACTCAGGCTTTTTTGTAAACATAAGCCCCTGTTATTTACTCTTTTTTGTTCCGGTTAAAATATACTTTCGAACTCGCTCTTTTAAGAGTTGTCTTCTAAGTTCACTTGGTTTGTAGTATCTTTCACGTTTCTTAAGTTCTTTTAAAACACCTGCTCTATGTACTTCTCTGTTAAATCTCTTAAGAGCTGCGTCAAAAGATTCGTTATTTCTAATTTTTACTTTTGTCATATTTATGGCAGACTAAATAGTTGTCTGCTAAATTACACCCCCAAACTATTTTTAATTCTATGTTTCACCTAACGGTTCTGTTTTTGAGCCACCTAGCAAATGAAAGTGCTCGTGCTCAAAATGGTTATACCCGGCACCATTGTTTACCAATTTATAACCAGTCTTGTCAAGCCCTAGTAGCTTAACAGTTTCATAGATTGACATAAACATCTTATCCCAATAACCTTCTGAACTATAATCCCCTGCTAAGGTATTTTGTTTCTCTCTATGCTGTTTATCTAGAATTAAAACATGAACCGGAGCTTTTGGGAACTTATTATGAATTACCAAAAAGTCTTCTGACTCATATACCTTGCGACTAGGCTCGCTACCGTCAATTATTGAACAAAATAAACAAGATGCTGACACACACCCAGTATATGCTAGTATCGGAGCTTAAGGCAAGTTTAGAGACTGTGTGCAAGTGCTTATTTAAAAGCTAAAAACAGATGCTATATCTTTTACTGTAACAAGAACGATTAGTCCAAGAAGAGCTATCATGCCCCACTTATGCATAAAGTTTTCGATAGCTGGAGAAACCTTTTTACGCGTTACACTCTCGATGAGGACAAAAACAAGTCTACCACCGTCAAGCGCTGGGAATGGCATGATATTTAAAAAGGCAAGACTTAACGAGAGTACAGCCATCAAGTCTATAATACCTAAGAAAGCCTCTTTCCCGCCATAATCCAAAATACTACCAACAACACCAAAGATACCAATTGGTCCCGATACTGATTCGGATAACCCGCTTGCGTCTTTTTCTTTAACTGAAGTACTTACAATACTTCCCATCGTAGACATGCTGTAAGACAAGATATTGTAGGAGTGCAAAACTCCAGCTAGAGCTTTATTGGAGCCTTCATACGACAAAGTTACAGCTTTACTTAAAGCAACTCCTAGAAGCCCCTCTCCTTTATCATTTGAGATAGTAGTTAATTCAACTGTTTTAAGTGTTCTTTTAAGGCTGATTACATCCATCACAAGGACTTTTATCTTCTGATTAGGTTTTGCTTTTAATTTCTCTTTAATGTCAGTTACTGTGTAAACAGGTTCTCCATTAATCTCAATAACTGCCTCCCCTACTTCAAGGCCTGCTTTTTTGGCAAGTGAATTTGGAGCAAAACCACTAATTACTGTATTTGTGATCTTTTCTTGGCCAAATTTGAAATCATAATCAAAAAGAAGAGGCATAGTGAGTGATTTAAAATTGGTAAAGGTGAAAAAGACGTAATACAAAACAATACCAAGTAAAACATTCATTGAGACTCCTGCAACAAGAACTACAGCCCTTTGCCATGGCTTTTTAGCTGAAAAACTTCTTGGATCATAAACTGTTTGAGATGTTTCGTCCGCGTCTTCGCCAAGGAGTTTTACAAAACCCCCGAAAGGCAAAGCATTGATTGAGTAAAGTGTTTCGCCTCGTTTTTTACCCCAAATTCTTGGCGGGAGACCAAAACCAAACTCTTCAACCTTTATACCAAAACCTTTTGCTGTAATAAAATGGCCAAACTCGTGTATAAACACAAGAGTAGATAGGATTAAAAAAAAGATTAAAAATGTAAACATAGGTTAATTAGATTTCAAGAATTGCTTGTCTTTTGCTTTCCCCAATCTCGGTAACTTCTGAGATCTTATCTTTCACAATCTTTTCTACTTCTTCTTTTTGTGCAAATTTTTCATCTTCGCCAATTTCTTTATCAGTAAACAATTTATCCACATATTTAATAGCGTCTTGTCTAATATTACGCATTGACTGCCTTGCCTGCTCCATTTTGGTATTTATTACCTTTGCAAACTCTTCTCTTCTTTCCTCAGAAAGTGGTGGGATTGGAATTCTTAAAACACCATCTGCTGAAACCGGATTTAATTTAAGATCGCTATTTCTAATTGCTTTATCAATAAGTGCGAGAACACTTTTATCCCAGGGGGACACTACAATTAGTTGTGGTTCTGGAACTGAAATTGTTGCAAGTTCTTTTACTTTCATAACAGTACCGTAAGCTTCAATACCCATATCTTCAATTAGGGTTGGGCTTGCTCTCCCTGTTCTAACCTGAGAAATATCAGTCTTGAAAAACTCTATTGCACTGTCTAGTTTTTTGATTAATTCGTTTTTAGTCATTAATTATTCTTTAACAGCGTATCTAACAAATCGGCTCAGTTCTATTTTTTCACCAATTTTGGCAATTGCTTGATTAATGAGATCTGCGATCTTAAGTGATGGATCTTTAATGTAGGTATCAGCCAAAACTTCTTCAACTGTTTCGTATTTAATTGCACAAACTTGCTTTGCAAGACTATTAGCAAGTTCAATAAAATCAGCATTTTTAGCAACAAAGTCAGTTTCACATGATAGATGGACAAGGCTTGCCATTTTACCGCCTGCATGAACATAAGAAGCTATAACGCCTTCAAGCGTTGTCCTGTCAGCTTTTTTTAAAGCTTTGCTGAGGCTATTTTTCATAAGGTATTCTTTAGCTTTTGAAAAATCCCCGCCTACCTCGTCAAGTGCTTTTTTAGCATCCATAACTCCAGCACCAGTCTCTTCTCGTAGTTTTTTTATATCTTCTGTTGATACTGCCATAAAATTCTCCTTTTCAAAAAAATATTATCAGGTTTAAACTTTCGTTTAAAGGTCTTTTGCAAGTTCTTCATCTTTTGTTTCTTCTTTTGTGATGTGAACTGCTTGAGCTGTTGTAACTGTAAGCTTAGCAAGATCCAGTTCTTCTTGTACTTTTACTTCTTCGGCTTCGATGTCAGCTTTTATTTTGGCGTCTTTGGCGAGTTTATCCTCTGCTTGTTTAGCAAACTCTTTATAACCTGCCTCTATCGCATCTGCAAAAGCTTTCAAAATAATACCGATTGAGCGCATAGCGTCGTCATTTCCCGGAACAGGGTACTTAACAAGTTTAGGATCGGTATTTGTATCAATAAGCGCGAATACCGGTATGCCAATATTATTACCTTCTTTTAAGGCTGTCTTTTCTTTCCTAGCATCTATTAAAACAAGCGCGTCAGGATTGCCGGTGAGTGACGTAAGACCGCCAAAGTATTTTTCAAGCTTCTCTATATCACGGTCAAGAAGTAGTCGTTCTTTTTTGGTGTACATAGCAAAATCCCCTTTTTCTCTTTTCTCTTTAAGTTCAAGGAGTTTTTTTATGCTTTTTCTTAGCATTGGGAAATTGGTTATTGTTCCACCAAGCCATCTTTCGGTAACATATAAAGCGCCACATCGTTGTGCCTCAAGAGCTAAAATGTCTTTCGCTTGTCTTTTGGTACCAACAAAAACTATCTTCTTGCCTGTCTTCGCAAGCTCAAACAATGCGTCGCAAGCTTCTTCAAGCTTTGCGACAGTCTTCTCAAGATCAAAGATATGAACACCTTGCTTGTTGGTGTAGATATACTCAAACATATTAGGATGCCATCTTTTAACTTGGTGCCCTATATGAACTCTTGATTCAATTAGGTCTGTAATACTTGGTATTTTATAATTTTTTGCCATGTTTTTTCAGTTAAGCTTGGGGTAAAGGATAGAAAACACAATGTAAGTTATTCAAACAAACAAAGTTAATGTTTTCTCTCTTTTACTTTTGGCTTTATAAATAAGTATCAAAAAAGCCTCACCTGCAGGTTGTCAACCAGAGAGTTGCAGGTACTCAGGAAACTTAGCATAAAAACTGCTTGGTTTCAAGATGTTTGCCCTATTTCCACTGCCACGATGCTATCAAGGTAGCAAGATCTTGTTGCTGACCGAGCTGAAGTTCTGGATCAAGATACCCGTCTTGAACAGTCATTAGCTGAAAATTCCGAGCCGGAAAACCTGAAACGTTATACTCTTTTGGCGCCAAAACAAAGATATGCACCGATTTAACAAGATTAACTGCGTTGCCTTCAATAACTTTCATAGCATCAACACCACCAAGTTTGATAGCCTCTTCTTCAAAAGTAACAGTTGGCGATGTTTTAAGTGTATTTGCAATAAACTTGTCAGCCATTTGCTTTGGGGTTGCCCCGTCTTGTACAACTGCAAGAGTTATATTAACGCTGAAAGGATAAGCTTGATTGGTTGAAATGTACTGTAAACATGAATTATCTTCACCGGCATTGTGGTTCATCGGGATAAAAAGCGAGTAGCAAAGAGTTTCTTTAGGTACATAGCCTGGAAAATCACCAGCTACAGGTGGTTCTTGTTCCGGCGCTGCCGGAGTTTGAGAACTATCACTGTCCGAGGATCGTTCTTGCTTAAACACACTTACCTCAGGTGGGGTAGTAGTTTGCTTCGCATCCATTACCCCAGGATCTGATGGCGGAAGCACGTTTACGCCAGTTTGTTTATTAAACAAAAGGAGTGAACCAAAAACACTAACTATTACAATCAATGCAACAAGCAATATAGCTACCCCAACAAGTAGTTTGGTGTTGCTGCTTTTATGTATCTGCAAAGGTTCATTTTGAGTTTCAAGGGTGTTCTGAGGTTGTATCTCCATAGCAAAATAATAACTGTGGAGATTTTCAAAGTCAATTTATTTAAAGAATAGATTATGCCTAAATTACAAGTCTGGTTATTAGTTAAAAAGAGCAACTCTACTTTGTTGGTTTTGCTATCTTTTTAGCTTTTCTAACAGCCTTCTTAGGCTTTGCAATCTTCTTTTTTACTTCTTCTGGAGGCTGTAACACGAGTGGTTGGACCTTTTTTAATCCCGGCTCATATACAGTATCAGCTGTTGGTATTTTCCAGCTAGCGAAATCACACTCTGGGTATCTACTGCAGCCATAAAAGTTACGACGTTTTGCTTTTTTAATGACAACGTCCCCTTCTTTACACTTAGGACAACTAACGCCAATCTTTTGAAGATATGGTTTTGCATTTTTGCATTTAGGATAATTTGAACAGGCTAAAAACTTTCCAAATTTTCCTTGTCTTATTATCATCTTGCCATCATTACACAGGTCACAGGCACCAAAATCTTCATGTTCTTCATTCTCATCAAGTATTGGTTTGGCAAACTTACATTCTGGAAAGCCTGAGCAGCTTAAAAATTTACCGTACTTACCTAATTTAATGAAAAGGATTTTGCCGCATTCTGGGCATTTTTCATCACTCTCGCCAAGCTTAGTCATATCAGTTTTTTTCAAAAGCAGTTCTTTCTCGGCTAAATTTTTCTCAAATGGAAAATAAAAATCTTTAATTACTTTTTGCCACAACATTGTTCCCTCGGCAACTTTATCAAGGTCTTCTTCAACAGAGGCTGTAAATTGATAATCTACAATTGATGGGAAATGTTCAACTAGCATATCAGAGACAACAAAAGAAACGTCTTCGGGTACAAAATACTTGCCCTCTTTTCGAACATAACCTCTACCAATAATGGTTGAGATGGTCGGTGCGTAGGTTGAGGGACGCCCTATCTCAAGCTCCTCCAGTGTTTTTACTAAAGTAGCATCAGAAAATCTTGCAGGTGGCTGAGTAAAATGCTGATTCGGATCCAGTGTCACAAGTCCTAATTTGTCACCTTCTTTAACATCTGCTTCAAAAGCGGATTCGTTTTCTTCAGATTCTTCCTGTGATAAACCAAAAAGTCTGCCTGCATCTAAGAAACCTGCAAACTTTACCTTGCTTCCGCCAGCTCTAAAAGTGTATAAACTAGATGATATAACATCTACTGACATAGTCTCGTAGACTGCTGGAACCATCTGACACTCAAGTGACCTAATATAAATTAAAGTGTAAACATTGCGTTCATAGTCTGTCAGCTTATTAAGTTCTGCGTACTTTGGCGTAATACTCAGATCAGTTGGTCTTATCGCTTCGTGTGCCTCTTGAGCATTCTTTGATTTAGTCTTATAAACTACTGCCTCATCCGGTAAAAAAGATGCACCCATATGTTTTTTAATAAATGCGCGAGCTGAGGTTAAAAATTCAGGTGACAGATTAAGAGAGTCTGTTCTGTGATATGTTATTAACCCTTTTTCAAACAACTTTTGTGCTGATGACATAGTTTGTCTGGCTTGGTAGCCAAAAATATTTGAACCTGCTTGTTGGAGAGTCGATGTTTTAAACGGTGCGCCTGGCTGTCTCTTGCGTTCACCTATTTTAACTGCTCCAACTTTAAATGTATCTTTTTGTAAATCTTGAAAAATTTTATCTGCGGCTTGCTTGGTCTTAATATCTGCTTTCTCACCATTTATCTGTGCCAAACTTGCTTTAAACTGCTGATCGGTTGAGGTACTAAATTTAGCATCCAGTGTCCAATATTCATCAGGAATAAATGCTCTGCGTTCTTTCTCACGTTCTACTACAAGTCTTACTGCAACACTCTGCACTCTACCGGCAGATAAACCATACCTAACTTTTTTCCAAAGAAGGGGTGATAATTTATACCCAACAAGCCGATCAAGCACTCTTCTTCCCTGCTGCGCATCTATTAAATGTTTATTTAGTTCGGTACTATGAGCGAAGGCTTCCTCGATTGCAGACTTCGTAATTTCATGAAAGACCGCGCGTTTAAAAACTTTCTTAGCGCTCTTTTTAGTCTTCTCATTTATTATATGCTCAAGATGCCACGCAATTGCCTCTCCTTCTCGGTCAGGGTCTGTTGCGAGATAAACTATCTCAGCGTCTTTTGCATACTTAAGAAGTTCAGCTAAGTTCTTTTCAGCTTTTTCAGGAATCACATATTCCGGTTTAAAATTGTTCTCAATATCAATACCGATCTTGCTTACAGGCAAGTCTCTGATATGGCCCATTGAAGCTTTAACAACATAATCTTTTCCTAAAAATTTAGCTAAAGTTTTTGCTTTTGTTGGTGATTCTACAACAACTAGATTTTTCATACGTTCAAAGGATACATTATAACCTTTATATTTCAAAATTTGAGCTATATTTCAAAATTTGAGCTATATTTCAAAATTTGAGATCTACCAAAATATCTTCAGGAGAGCTAACCAAAATAGCGCCGCTTCGAATTAGCTGATTAGTACCTTGGGAGCTTTTGGAAAAAATATCACCCGGAACGCAATACACAGGTTTACCCATATCAAGACACTCTGTAACAACATAGCTTGTTTGGTACAAGTTGTAGGACTCCACAATAAGGACAGCTAAACTAAGTCCTGCAAGGACAGTATACATTGCGTTACATAGCTTAGGATCAAACTTAGCGCCAGTATCAAAAGGTGAGATAACACAGCCTTTTGAATACGAAGCCACCTTTTTAATTAACAGGTAGTCTTCGCTAGACGAGATATGAAGTAGACCCATGCTCAAAACACATATAACTGGGAGGTTATATGTTATTGCGAGATGTATGACATTATCTGATATACCTCTTGATGTTTCAGTTACTAATGTTAACCCTGATAACCCAAGATTTGGGAGAAAAGAATTTAAGACGCATAAACCATAAGGACTAATAAACTCACACCCAATAACGGCAAGAGATGGTGCTTTAATATGACTATCATTGCCAATGACCGTAAGTATTGGAGCATAGGTTAATGCATTTTTTAAGCGAGCAGGATAGTTTGATGAACTCGGTCTGATGTAGTCAAACACACTTGATATGTAACAAAAAAACTGATCTTAGAACAAGCTTCTTGATTCTACTTATAATAGATTGCCATCCATTGATCTATTATTTTACGTGCCATAACTGCTGCGTCATCAGATCCTGTACTACCGCCCTCTAAAAAAACAGTTAATGCAATTGTTGGTTTTGAATAAGGTGCGAAGACTGTGAACCAGCCATGAGTATCAGGCTTGCCAAACTTGTTAATAAATTCAGAAGTACCAGTCTTCCCTGCTGCAAAGTCGCCATACTTTGTCTTAAAATCAAAAAAAGGATAGCCTGTTCCACCAGGTAAGGAGGCAAGCTTCATACCCTCGCGTACTTTTTCAATAGCTGAATCAGTTACAATATTAGTGCTAATGATAGGGTTTGTGCCCTCCACCAAAGCAATTCTTGGCTTATATAAAACTCCCCCATTCGCAAAAAAAGTAGTTGTATTATTGACTTGAAGTGGTGTTGCCAAAACATCCCCTTGGCCAATAGCTGTAATAAAGTTATCGCCCAGATACCAATCTCGAGATGTGCCATCTGGTATAAAACCCGGAGCCTCTCCTGGTAAGTCTATACCTGTCTTTTTACCGTAGCCAAGCTTGAGAGCCCAATCATGCATCTTTGTTATCCCAAGCCCTCTTACTGCTCCGTTCCCGCCCCCAACAGTGTAGAAGTAAGTGTCATTACTTTTCTGCATTGCAGTAAGGAGGTCTACCTCCCCATGGCCATCAAGTTTCCAGTTTCTAAAGATAAATGACCCAACTCTAAGATATCCTGGATCAAAGATCTTGTAATCTGGGCTTACTGTCTTTTCCATAAGAACTGCTGTTGCGGTAGACATTTTAAATGTGGACCCTGGCGGATAAGTGCCGAGGACAGCTCTATTAAAGAAGGGCTGGCTTTTATTTGCTAAAAGATTTTCATACTCAACTGAGGAAATACCTTTTGTCATTTTAGCTATGTCATAGGTTGGGTAGCTGACTAGAGCTAAAATTTCCCCAGTGTACGGACTTTGTGCGACGACGGCACCACCAAAAACTTTCTTATCATCCACTTTTTTTGCAAGCTCGTTATATGCAAATAGTTGCAGATCGCGGTCAATACTTGTCTGAAGATCAATGCCAGGAATCGCGTTTCTTTCAGATAAATCTTTGGCTATAAATCCAGCTGAATCAACTTGATAAACCTTCTCACCTGCAACTCCTTTTAAATGAGTGTCATACATTTTCTCAATCCCATCTTTACCCTGGATTGATGGATATGCTGTGTCCCCAACTCCAACGTAACCCAGTACATGAGAGAATGCCAAAGGATGAATATAATCCCGTTGTGGAAGTACATTTATAAAAATATTCTGAAAAGGATGAGTTGTACTTTCAAACCGTATTACATCATCTTTTGTTATGTCTGTCGCGACTACAATTGAAAGAGCACCTAAGGCAAGTTTATCTTCAATCTCAGGTAAGGAAAGAAACACATAATTAGACCCGAAAAACTTTGCAGCCGATGCAAGCTCTTGTTTACAACTAGCTTTGAGAGAAACCAAGTCTTCTTTACACCTCGTTAGATCAAGCTCAATTACAAATGCAGGTTGATTTTTTGCAAGTATCTTGCCGGTCCTGTCTACAATTACACCTCTCTCGGGTTGAATGATGCTTACGCGCAAGCTGTTTCTTTTTGTCAGATCGCTATTCTTCTTCCCATCAACTAATTGTAAGTTAAATGCATGTGCCAAAAAATACAGAACCGAGAATAAGAGCAAAATAAAGATTGGCAGCATATTTCTTAATTTTGAAAGCTTATCAGGAGCAAGCGGGGTCGTAGGATTGAGTTTTTTTGGAAAAAACTCAAGCGCCATAAATCGCTTTTTACGACTATGTGTTTTACTACTATTAAGAGTTTGGGTTATCTCGTCATTTAACTTCATAGTAGCTCGACTGTTTTAAGCCAAACAGAGTTCTATAAATAGAAAGAAGTATGACTGAGATAATTGAGGTCATAGCCCCAGAGACAACTAACCTGCCCCAGATAAACGGGTAATGCATCATGACCACAAAAAACAAAGCATGTAGACACTGTGCTACTAATACAAAAAGGATATAGGCAAACACGTTCCGTGAGACTCTCTCAAATAGCAGACTACATACAAAGACAAACCCAATATAGAGCATAGATGTTATGCCAAGTGTGTTACCCCAAAACATGTCAAGAAAAATGCCTGAGACAAAAGCGAAAAATAGCGCATCAGCTTTTCTCCCTACGCGAAGTAAAAGCAGCACCAGGCTTAATAAAACTCCAGGAGTAAAAGCTGCAAAAAGTTCGTCAAGAAAAGCAGCCTGAACTAAAGCTAGTATAAATGCGCTTAAAAAATACATGGCATATTTTTTCATATTAATTTATTAGAACAAATACCTTTTCTATCTGTGACAAATTTACACTAGGTTCTATGAACGCATTTCTTAAGGCGTCAGCACTATCGCCTTCAAGTCTTGCAACACGCCCAATTAGTAAATCCGCTGGAAAACTCTGCGATATACCTTTAGTTAAAACCAAATCCCCAACCCTGACATTGTCCCCAGGTAGCAATCTGCTGAGTCTTATCGCAGTGCCAAATTGGCCAGACACAATTCCTTCAGCCTTTGGCAATGGACTAGCTTTAGCAGGAAGTACATAGGCTGCAACTTTAAGTAAGGGGGATGTAGGAAGAGCAACAATTGAGTTTGTATGGCCTGCATTAACAACTACACCAACAAGGACATTCTCAATTACAACACCCGATCCAACTTCAACTTTATCTTGAGTACCTTTATCTATAACTATGCTTGCTCCTGAAGGATCTTGGTGATTAACATATACTTGAGCTAAAACATATGAGCTTGATGAAAGATTCTTATTACTGGTGGCAACCTTAAGTTGTTTTCTTAATAGCACGTTCTCCCCCGCTCGAAGTCGCAGCCTGCTATTTTCAGTCGTTAATGCAAAGTTTTCTTTATAGAGTTTTTCATAGTCTGCTTTAAGACGCTGTATATCGTTAAAAAAACTCCCCAGCTGCTTTATTTCTCGAGCCTGCAGCTTTAAATGTAATTGAGCTGGAGTAGTTAGCTTGTCAAACATGCTTTGGATAGGTTTTGTAAACCCAAAAAAACTAAGTCCAAAAACGATAATGCTTAAAACAATATATTTCACATTAATTAGTTAACTTAACTTTATGCAACAACTCAGGATCTTCCAAGAGTTTTCCGCATCCTCTAACAACACAGGTTATGGGATCGCTGGCAATATACACATTAACATTTAATTCTTTAGAAATTAATAAATGAAGCCCCTTAAGAAGAGAGCCCCCACCCGTAAGCACTATCCCGCCTTTTAAAATATCTGAAACAAGCTCGGCCGGCGTTTGTTCAATAATATCTTTAATGGCTGTAATAATTTGTGCAACTGACGATTTCATCGCGTCTCGTATTTCAAACGGCGTAACTTCAACAGCTTTTGGAAGACCTGATTTTAAGTCTCTCCCTCTGATTGAAGATCTCAGAGAATTTTCCCCATCAAAAGTATACGCACTCCCAAGCTCCATCTTTAAATCTTCAGCAGATCTCTCACCTATTAAAATATTGTATTTTAATCTTGCAAACTCAACAATATCTCGATCAAGCGTTGTGCCTGCAATCTTTAATGACCTGTTGATAACTATGCCATTTAATGAAATTACTGCAACTTCGGTGGTACCGCCCCCAATATCAACAACCATAATGCCGCGTGGAAGCTCTATACTAAGCCCTGCCCCAATTGCTGCAAGGATTGGTTCTTCGACAAGAATTGCCTGTCTTGCTCCAGCATTTTTAGTTGCATCAATGACAGCTTTTCGCTCAACTGATGAAACTCCACCTGGAACACCAAGAACAACAAGTGGTCTTGGAATTCTTGGTAAACGTCCTGGTATTTCATGTACTTTTTTAATGTAATACTCAAGCATTTTTTCAGTTACATTAAAATCAGAAATAACACCCTCAGATAGAGGTCTAACAACATTTATTAGAGTTGGGGTTTTGCCAAACATTCTTTTTGCGTCAGCACCTGCTGCAATTATTTCTTTTGTCTTTTTATGAATTGCAACAACACTTGGCTCACGTACCAAAATCCCCTTACCTTTCACATAGATGAGTGTGTTGGCAGTGCCTAAATCAATGCCAAGGTCGTAAGAAAAATACCCTAAAAGCCTATTCAACATAGGTGCAGTGTATCAAGGGATGCCTGTATTTGGTAGTCATAAATAAGTATGTTTTTATAAATACCTTTAGCTTTCTAAATGTACGTCCTAGTAGCTTTTGCCTAGGATATAGTAAAATGCATACATGCCAGTTTTAGAGATAATTAAAATACCAAGTCCAGTCCTACATGAAAAATGTAGACTCGTCAAAGAGCTTAACCAAGATATTAAAAACCAGATAATTGGACTATCCGACACTCTTGCCGATCCAACAACAAAAGGTGTAGGTCTTGCAGCTCCGCAACTAGGTTTCACAACAAGAATATGTGTTGTTTTAAAGTTTTCTCAGGAAAAGGATGCACCTCCAACTGAGTTTGTCTTAATAAATCCTGTTATAACAAAGTTCTCATCTCCGACTGATATAAGGTGGGAGGGATGTTTAAGTATCCCGGATACTTTTTGCAAAATTCAAAGAAGCAAAGAGATCACAGTTACCTTTATAAACATAAATGGCGAAGCTCAAAAGCTTAAAGCTACAGGCTTTTTTGCACGGGTGATTCAGCATGAAGTAGATCATTTAGATGGTATTTTAATAACTGATAAATGTGTTGGGGAGCCTGTAACTGAGGCTGAGCTGGATAAGCTAATGGAGGGTGAAAAGCTTAGAAAAAATGATTAAAGTTGCATTCTTTGGTACTTCAAACAAGTCGCTCCCGATTCTTGAAAACCTCAGTCGTAATCTCGATCTGTTACTATGTGTTACTAAAAGCGACAGAGTTTCCGGAAGAAAACAAATAAGTACACCAACGGTTGTTAAGACTTGGGCACAAACACACAATGTTAAGGTGCTGGAGATTAATAGGTTAGATGAAGAGAGCACTGAAACTATAATCTCAAGCTTAAAAGACTTAAAGATCGACTGTGTTATTGTTGCAGACTTCAGTTTTATCATTCCCAAAGCAATTATTAGCACTCCCCCATTTGGATTGATTAACATTCACTTCTCAGAGCTGCCAAAATACAGAGGGGCAAGCCCTGTTCAACATACTATTTTAAATGGAGACAAAACAACTGCTGTTACATTTATGCTTATGAGCGAGGGGATGGATGAAGGAGATATACTAACTCAATTTCCAGTAGAAGTCCCAGAGGAGATAGATACAGGGCAGCTATATAACAGTTTATTTAACCTAGCTGGTGAGAAGACAGCACAAGTGGTCTCAGACTATGTAAATGGGTACTTGAAACCGCAACCTCAAGAAGAGAGTAAAGTAACATACTGCTTTTCCAAAAGTCATCCAAAATCAACATTAATATATAAAGAAGACGCCAGACTCAATTGGAGCGACTCCCCTCTTTCTCTTTACAGACAAATTCGAGCTTATAACCCATGGCCAGTTGCTTGGACTACTTTAGGCGAGCTTAAGACACAAGGATTTAGTTTAAAAGACTTAGAGAAAAAAGATCTTAAGCTTAAGATATATACAGCCAAGCTAACCGATACTGAATTGCTACCTTTGATTGTCCAACCTGAAAATGGCAAAAAAATAACATTTGAAGAACTTCTAAATGGCTATTTTGTGAAAGGGTAAGAGATTTTAAGCAAGAGCTGCTTGTGAGGCTACAAGTGCCTTGGCTTCTTTATCGGCAAGATTTCTTTCGTATTTGATTCTTTTTAAACAAGAAGAGCACATCTTAATTTTAATGTTAACTCCATCAATCTTAAGCTTTTTCTCAAACAAATTAGGCTCTTGTCTGGAAAGGGTTCTTCTAACAACACGGCGTCCAATACCTCTTTTAACAAGATTTGATTTAAGATAGCTTTTTAAACAGATTTCGCAAACTTTTGACATAACTTAGGGATTAAAACACAAAACGCTCTTGACTGTCAATCTTTGTCTGATTTTAAAGGGAATGCTGGTTGCCTACACCTATACTTACAACTTTTTCTTTGCTGGTCTCTTGGAGTAAGTCAGATTCAAGAGGTTTAGCAATGGTATCGTCTTTTGCGATCCGGTCAGTGTCTCTTTTGATGTGAAGTAGTGTGTTTTTCTGGAGTTCCTCAAGCTTCTCTATCCTACTCTCCCATTTACTCTCTGATGCATGAAGTAAAGACATCATGATGAATGTAAGGATTGTAGTTGTTGTATTAATCATCAAGTGCCATATTTCACCAAAGCCTAGGAAAAACCCTGATGGAAACCAGATAACAACAAGAAGAAGTGATAGCGCAAACCAATAGGGCGTACCAACAACTGAATCAACAGTGTCTGAGAGTTTCTCAAACATATTATAGATACGCCGACCAGTGGAGAGATCTTGTGACCCGGGCAGGTTTTTTGACATTAGTAGAATGGTATAAAATGCTTTAGTTAGTGTCAATGAATATGTTAAACTTTTTTGTGCACTTACATTAAATTTAATGGTATGATTCACTGTAAAAGTTGCTGTTAGACTAAAGTACTTGCCACCTTAGCTCAGCGGTAGAGCAATCCTTTTGTAAGGGATAGGTCGTGGGTTCAAATCCCACAGGTGGCTCCATTAAGTTTTAGAAGATAGAAATGCCGGGATACCGAAGCGGCCAAACGGGGCAGACTGTAAATCTGCTGGTGTAAACCTACACAGGTTCGAATCCTGTTCCCGGCACCAATTTATCTTCTATAAAAGCCTGGGTAGTTCAGTGGTAGAACGCCTCCATGGTAAGGAGGAGGTCGAGGGTTCAATTCCCTCCTCAGGCTCCACTCATTAAATAAAATAGCGAAGCATAACAAGCAGCATTTGACATAAAGTATACGCGGTGGTATAAGAACTATAGGTCCAATTTATGCGCAGGAAAGCTTATGGATAATTTTGGAAAATTTCTAACAATAACAACCTTTGGCTTCACTATAGCCGCTTGTGGGGTACGGCCTGAAACTCAGGAAACGAACACACAGCCAGACACTGAACTCCCAGAAGAACAACCCCCAACAGCAGCTCCAGCAAATCAAGCTGGCACTAATAGCGATGCTCTAACTGCCGCAACATTACCAGATATCATGAGGTATTCAGGTCTATCAGATAAACCATATACTCGCGATGTTATACTCAATAGAATGAACGGTATCCCCACAATTATCGAAATAGCCGGCATAGACCCTAATATTTATATTGAGCGTACAACAATTGCACGAGTTTTAGATTTGTGTGACGAATTAGAAGGTATACCGCTGTTTGACGATGAAAGTCAGGACTACATTGAAGGCGAGGTTCTTCGACTAACTAGCAGAGAAGGTCTGCCTGTTACGCTAACTTTGTTTAATGAGGATGCTGTAAGAGAGGGTATGGCAGGAGACAGTGAAGCGACAGAATCTGGTAGCTTTGCATTACTTCAGGATGTTCCAATGCCTGTGAGATTCGAAGAATACGCCAATGGGACACAAATTATAATCCCTGTAGGAGCAGGTATTACTGTCACCGCGTATAATGGAGAGATAGCATCAAATCTTTTTAAAGCCAGGCTTGCTACACAAACCGGCGATATAACTCGTGATGTAAATTTAACCAACTTAATTGCTGAAAGCCTCGGTGTTGCGTACGCTATTGCCGCACAAGGTGAAAGCTACGAAAGCTACTTGATGTGGTTAAGAATAAGTTCTGCTGATGATTACGGACGACTTGCTGACGGAAGACCTCTAGTGGTATCACCAAACACATACGCAAAGCTTAGCTTACCCGCGATACTAACTTACCAGTAAGTACTATCTGCAAAACAGAATTGCTTGTATTCCAAAACAATCATATAATCATTAAGTCTTTCGCGAGTAAAAGGGGCGTGGTGAAGAGGTATCACAGAGGTCTCCAAAACCTTTATCGGGGGTTCGATTCCCTCCGCCCCTGCCAATCAATCTTCTTTATATATGGAGGACATCTCCTCTTTTACTCTATCTGATAGGTATACTTTTATCAACGATTGATAAGGAACATCTTGAGAGTTTGCGAGTGTTTTAATTCGCGCCAAAAGATGCTTTGGAAGACGAAGAGAAATGGATTAGGTGCTAAGCTTTAGATTAGGAAAAACTACTCTTTCAGCTTTAGAAGACGCTACAATTTACCTTTTTCAAACTTAAAATCAAAAAGGTTTGGCAGGTTCTTTCCTGTTATACCCTGCAACCTAGCAGCCTTCTCGGCCGGACTCAACAAGGGATACCAGAGCTTGTCCGTTACTAATTGGGAACCCATCAGCGCATATGCCGGTGTTATGATTAACTGAAATGCATTAAAAGCATCGATGCGAGGATCACCGGTTGGATTTTCAGGCATGAAATATAAACTTCCCATTGTTATAAGACCTGAGACAGCTCCTGATGTTACTACTTGTGCCACCTGCGTTCTTCTGCCCTCTTGTCTCGCATTCGGATCTATGGCTCTAATTAAGTGCTCTCTTTCATGCCTCCAGACAGTATGAACATTTTGTCTAATGGCTGCTTCAACTATTTCTGGATGGGCGTGATCTAGCACTCTTGCAATGCCAACCATACTATCAATATTCAAAAACAATGCGGGCGATGTTACTTCTGGGTATGTTGCCCCTATTAAATCTCGTACCTTTAGGACATCAGCCAATTTCATGGCAGGAGCGCTAACCGGTCCAAGTGCTCGCCAAAACTTACTATCAACACTTTTACGCCTCATATCACTCGAAACATGTGCGATTAGTAGCTTGCTATCGGTAAAAAATAACACTCTCTCTCTCTGCAACCTCCTCAGCCCGACTCATATCAAGATCCTTTCTACTGCGCACCTCTTCTAAAAAGTCCTTGCGGAGCTTATTAGTGTCAGCTGAAACAGTCACTACGCCATCTCTGTAGGAAGCGACCTCACTTAGTTCTCCGGGACTCGGTCTGAATAGTTGTTCTACATTTGTTTCACTCATATTTCCTGCTTCTTCGTATAATTTATCACAAATCAACATAAACGAAGAACTGACTGGGATTAATGGGCTTGTTGGATTCTGCAGAGATCAAGTGCGCCTAGCTACCCGAGAATCTCGTATCTTTGTTACCAGACAACCTAATCAAACCTTGAATTTTCAAGCATGTACAAATAGGTTACGCTCTTACTTGTCAGTTCGTGATCCAAATCAAGCTTTAGTTTTTTCGCAATAGCCTTGAGTTTCGGGACTATGATATCGCTGTCCTTATCTGTCATCATTTCTAGCTCAACCCCAGTTTTAAAATCTTTAATATCATCAATGACTACTTTGCATTCACCGTATTTATATACTAATCGATCTTTATCAAGAGTAGTCATCTCTCTAAGGTTCATGAGGTTAAGTAGCCTTAAAGCACTCTCATAATCTGGAATATCTATCTCCTGTTCAATACAAGTATCATGTTTATATGGTGTTACTAACCTTTTTATCTCCAAAGTTGTTGTCATCTTCCCTGTATAACCATTGTCTTGTTCTCTAATTCTTAACCCAAAACCAACACCGTTATCAAACCATTCATCTTTCTGATCTATATTTTTTATACTACTTGGGACAAACCAATGATCTATTACATGACCGTGGTAAATAACATGCGCACCAAGTTGTAATAATATTGCCTCCACCTGTAGACGGTTTGGTGTTAAAAAGCGTAATTCAACCTCATTCAGCGGTGTTCTCGCCTCTTTTTGTGATAAAAAGGTATTAATGTCTGATTCCCTAATTCTTACTACCCTACCAACCTTGGTAGCCTTCAGTTTGCCCTGTGCAATATAGGTTCTAACTGTTTGCCAGTGAATCTTCAAATAAGCTGCAGTGTCTTTAATTGTTAATAGCCTATCACTCATGCTAACGATTATATCATATTCATTATTTTAGGTGATAGGCGCAAGTTAGCCAATCTGTTGCATATGTCAAATTACCATGACACTTGACACATACCTCACAGGGAGAATATTATCCGATTACTTACTATGATTGACACTAGATTACTGGAGCATATTATACTTAACCCGCATTGCAAAATTGCGGATATCCAAAAGGAACTGGGCTATAACAGAACTACTCTACTTTACAAGCTGGAAAGGCTTATAAAAGAAAGGGTAATTAAAAAGGCATTTGAAGGCAAAGTAGCTGTATACCTGCCTTCTGAAAAATCAGCAATTGAGAGCTATTTCAACTCACAAATAGACGAAACAAAGAACATACAACACCAACTACTCACTAAGTTTAAGGTAAAAAAAGGTAAAGTTGCCAAAACAAAGCCAAAGCTTGTGTTTGTTAACTACTACGACCTGCTACCTGCCTTTAAGGAAGAGCTCAACACTGCCTATGAAATAACCGACTATTCAAATAAAGAATTATTTCTCTCGCAAGAAGAATTTGCATATCGCGCGCAAGATGCTGACGTTATAGTTAATAACTGGGCATGTGATGTTGGCAAATCACTTATCAAACAGCTGCCAAAACTAAAATATATGCATGTTTCAACACACATGTATCGTTACGTTGACCTAAAAGCACTAGACGAAAACAAGATTCATTTTTCATATCTTCAAGCACCTGATTACAGGGTTCACGCTCTCTCAGAGTTTGCAATTGCACAAACCTTTGCCCTACTTAGAAAAGTTGCTGTTGCATCTTCCCAATTAAGATCTGGAGTTATGGAATTCAAACAATTCACTGGCGATGAACTAAGAGGAAAGGTTGTTGGAATTATTGGTACCGACGCTGTGAGTAAAGAGCTCTTTTATTCTCTTAAAAATTTAGGGACTGAGGTATATGTTCACAACGAGAACGCAGCTGCCAATCCGCATGACTGGGGTTTGTCTAAATTCACACCACTTAAAATGTTGGTTGAGCAGTCTGACATACTTTATCTTGTAAACAGTGAGGACACTCCGCCTAAAGTTTGCGAAAGGCTTGATGCGAGTTTACTAAACTTCATCAAAAAGCCTACATACCTAATAAGTATTACAAAACACAAATATATCGACACCAAGCTTATCAAAAAATTCATCTATAACGGCAAAATTAAAGGACTGGCCTTAGATTATTTCGAAGATATGAATAAAATCAAAGAGCTTAAAGACTCTGAAATTAGTACCATCACCTACCTCCCCAATGTTTTAATAACACCAGACATAGCTTGGAGCACCAAGACATCGATTGAAAATATGAACATTGCAACGAACAAATACCTAATGGCATACGCAAAAGGAGATCATAGCTATTTGCTACTTTAATACAATGAAATTTGTTGCATTAGATTTAGGCTATATCCATTTTGAACACCTAAGTAAAATTGGGGATATCGAGGGAATAACTGATTTTAAATACTTCCCTATCCCACCAATTGATGAGGCTGAAATCATCGCCAGAATTGGAGATGCTGAGCTTGTAACTGGGAGGGTTTATTGCAAAATTAACAAACATGTTATCGAGAATGCCACAAACCTCAAAGCAGTATTTACACAATCAGTGGGTTTTGATCACATAGACACTGACTTTGCAAAGTCTAAAGGTATTAAAGTCTACAATTGCCCCGGATATAACTCAAATTCGGTTGCAGAGTTCGCGTTTAGCCTAGTTTTAAGTCTTTTTAGAAAAATCCCAGCTGCTCAAGAACACGTTAGAGCCGGCGGTGTTGAATACAGACTATTTGAAGGTACGGATCTCAGAAATAAAACAATTGGAATTATTGGAGCCGGCAATGTGGGCAGTAAAATTGTTTCAATTGCCAAAGGGTTTGGCATGAAGCCTCTTGTCGCTACAAAAAACCCATCTAACAAAAGAGCGCAGGCTATAGGAATAGAAGGCTTCACAGATTTAGACAAATTGTTAAGAAACTCTGATGTAATTGTGGTTGCAGTTACCCTAACCCCTGAAACCAAGGGACTGCTGGGGAAAAAAGAACTTGGATTAATACCACAAACTAGTTTTCTGATCAATATATCAAGACAAACAGTTATAGATGAGAACGAGCTCGCTAAACGAATAGTGGAAAGAAAAATTGCAGGCGCTGCATTAGATTTATTGCTAAAAGACCCTTTTAAAATTGACGAACATTCGCTCCTGATTCAAGAAATGGTTAATATGCCAAATGTCATAATAACTCCACATATTGCAGCTGAAACAAAAGAAGCGAACTACAACCTAGGTGTTATAACGCTTGAAAACATTACAAACTTCTTAAGAGGAGTTGACCAAAACTTAGTATAATTAGACTAGCACTGCTTCTCCCCTATTGTTTAAGACTTTAAACTTCTTTGCATTCTTCCACATGAACTCAAACACCTGCTTTTGCATCTCTGTAAGTTCTTTATTATAAATCTCAACACAAAAGATATCAGCATCTTGATAACGGTAAAGAGCGTAAACATCGTTATAAATGAGAATTTCAAAGTTAATCTTCATTTGTTTTGCAGGAATATGTCTTATGCTCCAGTATTTCTCAACCATCTCGTGTGTAGAAGTCCAAGCTGCAATCTTGACAACATTTGTCAGTGTTCTTATCTTTATCTTGTTCTCAACAAACCTATACCGCATGTCTTCGGCATACGCTTTATCTAAAAAAGCACTCATGTCTGAGACCTCAAGTGTAAGTAGTTCTCCTTTAGCTTTTAAAGAATTCCAAGTTACTTGCTTTAGACCCTCAACACCATGGTAATAAAGTACTTTTGAGTTCTTTTGTTCAGTGTTTGGCAGTAGTGCTAACTGCTCCTCAAGTGAATCTATATTGTTCTTAAATAACCTGGCTTCAAACTCCTTTTGGGCAACTAAGGCTTCGAGTTGTACTTTGCCAGCAGCTTCAAATCGCTGACCCCTTGAATCAAGGATTGAATTAACTAGACCTATCTTAAGCAAACTGTCCAACATTCGGTACACTCTAGTTCTTGGGATCTCCAGCTTGCGACTTATCTCAAGGGCTGTATAGCTTGTATTTCTCCTTAATAACAGGTATAAAGAGGCTTCGTCTTGTTTAAGACCAAGAGGCAATAACAACGGTAATAAACTGTCTGTTTTATCGGACATCAGTTTGATAGTACATCAATTGCTACTTATAATGCAAGACATGCACTATTCAAAAGGTGTTGTCTACATCTTAATATCAGCGGTCTTTTACGCCTCGTACGGCGTATGGTCTAGGCTGATGGGTTCATCTTTTGGTGAGTTTACCCAAGCCTGGACACGAGGACTATTCCTACTGGTAGTTATTCTGATACTCAACAGTAAATTTAAGTTCTTAAAGAAGTTTGGTAAGAAAGATTTGCCTTGGTTTATGCTAATTGCACTTGCCGGAGGTATTAATCAAGCTCCTTATTACTTTGGGTTTCAACATCTGCAAATTGGTACTGCTACCCTACTCTTTTATGCCTCTCTTGTTGTTGGAGGATATGTTATGAGTAAGGTATTTCTACAAGAGAAAATTAACTCAACCAAGCTTTTTAGCCTTGGACTTTCAATTCTTGGCATGGTTTTAATTTACAAATTTTCACTCAGTACTGGGCAGCTTTTGGCAGCCGTTTTAACCTGTATCGCAGGGATTCTTGGAGCAGCAACTGTTGTACTTACAAAAAAACTTTCGGGAAATTATTCCGAGCTTCAAATTATGATTGGTTATTTTGCATTACAAGTAGTGATTAACCTCCCGCTTGCAGTTCTCAGTCACGAAGTAATGCCCTCTTTCTCAAATACAACAGCTTGGGTCGCACAAATCCTCTATGCATTTAGTATGCTTGCAGCCAACTATGCTGTGATCGAGGGTTTTAAACATGTAGACGGAAGTATCGGCAGCTTAATCGGACTTGCTGAAATACTCTTTGGTGCTTTCTTTGGCTGGCTGTTGTTCTCAGAACTAATCTCAGCTTTTACTTTAATGGGTGGAATTATAATTATTGCTGCAGCAGCATATCCAAGTTTAAGAGCTAGAACTAAAGATGATCTTAACTACTAGGTCTTTCTGATGCTCGCCTTCCCCATCCTGTACCTGGATCAAAGCGGTCGGTATCATATGGTGGTGGTACTGTAAGATCGTCTATAAGCCATGTATACCTATCTCCGTGTTTCAGCACTGTGTCAGATCTTTTTAAGTTGGGATAAAATCTGTCCGCAACCTTGTAATACAAAAATGTTAGGATGTAATCGCCGTTTGACCAGGTAACTTTTGGTAATTGCCTTGAAAGATTAAGCTCATCCAAAGTTGGAACCTCAAAAACACGTATTTTTCTTGTACCTGGTAGTCGGATTAAGTTAGTAGCCGCTATATAGGCCTCGGATATAGCGCTTTGTTCAACACCCATCTCTGTTAACTTTTTGACAATATTACCAGTCTGTTCGCCAAAAATTCTTAGATCATCAGCTACTACAAGATCATAACCTTTAAGGCTGCCCAGATCAGCTATTTCGTCTACGCTTATTGTTGAAAATCTATCTGGAGACCTTGTTGCTAGCTTGTCAGCTATCCAAACCCTACTCCCTCTCTCATCGCCATCATGAATCAACAGTATAGGCAGTTCACTAGATTCAAGATTAGCAGCTAAAACATCCAATGCATCTTCAAAAGTTTTATCATCTATGCATCTTATATTTGACCGTATGCCTTCTAAGCAGGTATCTGTGCCTCCGCTATTTAAAAATGCATCTCTAAAGTCTTCGAGCAGATCTAATCGCAACTGCTCAGGAGGGTTTTCTGGACTAATCAGTGGAGCGAGGCTCTCGCCATTTAAGCCAAGAGTCTCAAAAGATACAGCTGCTGCTTCAGCGTATCGTACTTCATTATGCGCGGTAAGTATCATTTCTAATTATAGTTTTATACTTAATAAATTAATTAATACCAAAATCAAAAACGGAATACTCTTTTAAGTTTATAAGTTGGTGCACAGAAATTCAATGTTCTTGGTTTAAAGCATCATCAAGCACCATTCTAAGATATTCAGATTTATTTACTCCTAACTCTTTTGCTTTACTTTCAAGATGAGCTTTATGTCTATCGGAAAGAAATAGGTTAAACCTGTTATGCAGGGTTTCGGTTGATATTTTGGTGATGAAATTTTCAAGAATCTCCTCATACGTATACTCGTTATATTTAGCACCGTGGAAATACCTGCTCTTAATCTTTTGGGAATAATCTTCATGTACTGACAGGCATAACACATGTTTATTTGATTGAATTGCAAGAGTTGCTTCGTGCCCTAGTTGAAAATCTTCTTCACTAATTTCCATAATCACAGCATTTGCCCACTCAATCCCCTTTTTGATAGCAAGATAATGCTCTTCTTGTTTGGTCTTGAGATGTGAAGTTTTAGAAGTATTTAAGAGTGCTTTGTAGTTATTCTTTTCAGGAGATGTAACTACAAGATGCATTTCATCTAATTTTTTAAGTATTTTATCGTAATTTGCTTGATAGGACTTCTTTCCTCTAAACGATGCTGTAAAAAAGATGTTCATACATATGTATGTATACACTAGTATATACAGGAATGCAAGAACAGTGGTATATAGTATATACATATGATTACAGGTATCGGAACACATATTAAAGTTAGGGACTTTAAAAAATCAGTGGCTTTTTATAAAGCACTTGGCTTTAAGAAAGTCTTTGAATGCGGACCAAAATGCCCCGTGAAAGAAGCTTATAGCGGGATGATTTTTGAAACACGGTGGCTGTAAGCTAGAAATCGCTGATGGTCACAGAGCTGTTAAAAAAGAGGTGTTTTTAGAACAAGTTACAAGTTCAAAAATATCGTTAGTAATATATGTCTCAACTCTTGGAAACGTGATCAAGTCTTGCGAACGAGCCGGCATTACAATTGCTGTAAAACCAAGACATTTCTACTGGAATACACTTGAGCTTGTTATAAAAGATCCTGACGGAGTTGTTCTAGTATTTGTAGCGCCATACATTAAACGCGAAGCTAAAAAACTAAACGCAGATGAAACATATTCTGTACAGAGCATGAGTCCTTAATGCATTAATTGACAGTGATATGGAGCTTTGCAAAATTAAAACAAAATGTTTTAATTACTGTATGACATCTGAAACGAACAGTGACAAAGAAGTAGTACACGCTGAAAGAGAGCCTTCTGTGGACATGAGCGCTGCGTGTCTTTTGTATCTTATTCAAAATAGGGTTGGCGTAAAAGAAAGTATTTTTGTAAATTGGTCCCAAAGTAATGCAAGCGGTGCAAAAATAAGTGACGAGCCGGGACTTCTTGAGGAAATAATAAATGTTGCGAATGAAGGCCCTAACACAGACGTGGATGAAGACAGAGTACGAGCGTGGTTCGGCGTATTAAAATATAACGCTGGTGCTAGTTTTATATCGATTGAACAGGCACGAGGTCTGGGGAAAAGGGTAGGTGTTTTAATAGATTATTTACAAGACAGAGGTGTTGGCGCTGAGAGAGAACTAGCGACTTTAAACGAGGAAAATATCGGTCCAACACTTAGAAATGAGATTTTAAAGGCTACGCCTTCGTACGGAATATCTCCTAGTCAGTCAGAACAGATCTCCTCACTAGTGTAGTTTTTCATACTTAATTTTCCCGATACAGAGCTCATCCTGTTTTTGTAGCTCTATACAACAAACAAGGAGCTAAAAGCAGACAAAATCTTCGCAATACAACCTGAGCCTGGTTAGCTTTTTTGATATACTTCCAGCATGAGTAATATCACAATCAGAGAAGCAAAGCTAACAGATGCTGGAAGAATTGCAGAAATTCACATTAAAACTTGGCAGTTTGCCTATAAAGGACTGATGCCGGATATTTTTCTCGCAGGTCTTTCTGTAGAAGCAAGAAAGACTTCATGGGAGAAAGCTCTATCTAATCCTAATCCAAAGGAAAGATTTTTTGTAGCAGAATTAGATGGAAAACTTGTTGGTTTTTGTGGTCTTGGGGCAAGCAGAGACAATGATGCAGCTGAGGATACGGGTGAACTATACGCGATCTATATTGATCCAGATTACATGGGAATAGGTGCAGGTTCTATACTAATGGCTACAGGACTTGCCTATCTTAAGGAAGTGGGTTTTAACTCTGCAACTCTTTGGGTTTTATCAACAAATACAAAAACACGCGAGTTTTATGAACACAAAGGGTGGAAAGCTGACGGCAAAACTAAAGTAGAAGCAAGACAAGATTTTGAGCTTCATGAGACTAGGTACGTTACTAGCTTAGTGTGAAAACCGAA
This sequence comes from uncultured Candidatus Saccharibacteria bacterium, assembly GCA_964540135.1. GTDB lineage: Bacteria > Patescibacteriota > WWE3 > UBA101185 > UBA10185 > CAZCAQ01. The sequence goes on from CAZILK010000002.1 coordinate 61,518, forward strand.
AAACTATCAATAACTAGACTAACGAGATAGGATAAATATCAAAAGAAACCTCATCATAGGGATGAACTTGTTTTACTGCTGCCATAACTCCCTGAAGAAGATCTTTTGAGCAAACTGCTTCGATCCTCTCTTCCTCAGCTTCTGCAAACTCACCCACTGAACCGATAACTGGATTAGCACCATTTAAAGGCTTGTAACGAGCTACTCCCGTTACCGAAAAACTACAATGACTATAGTTACCTATTTTCCCAGCTCCGGCATCCCCCATCGCTTTTCTTACCTGATCTGCATGTGTAACTGGTACAAAAACAGCTAATTTAACAATATCTTCCATAAAGCTAGATTAGACTATATTTGCCAAAAGATAAATATGAAAAAGATAAAGAAAGTAAGCAAATACCAATACCCCCGATCAACCTCAACAAGTCGAGGTGCTCTAGTTAGTCGATTGGCTGACTGAAATCCCTCCAAAGTCGGTATATATCAGTGAACCTTTTAGAGGACCTGAGGTGACTATAATATGTTCATATTCCTCTGGAGTTCCCCCATTTTCAAAAACTATAGATCCAGTTGAATATAACATCTCTCGTAGCTCATCTGGAGTGTAATCAGGAATTGAAGTTGAGAATGTTACAGAATTTCCAGCAGCTCCAAGTATTCTAAAGTCAACCTTGACATGAGAACGCCCATTTGAATCAACTGCAGCTTCACCTATATCTACTAGCGATTCTGGTAACGCGTCAACTTGTTCTGGGCTTAAATGCGTACCAGCTATCGGCAAGTGCAACCTACCCTCATCATCAACGTACGCACCAGCTTCGTTCAGTATACTCATAACATCGTCTCTATCGTCTTCCCCAACTATCTTTTCCTGCAATCTAGTGAAAAAACTGTCCTCAGCTGGATCCGGTGTGTACTCTGCTACTGGGTGCAAGTCCAAAGTACTAGGCATAGATACACCATTTAATTCCGCAATTTCAACATAACCATATCCGACCATGCCACCCACATGAGTCCAAGCTTTAAAATCGTACCTATTTGGATATTTATTACTTGGAAGGACTATTAATAGATTACCTTCACTGGCTGCTCGTGCAATTTTTGTTGAAGACTCATCATCCAGCTCACCAGATACTGTAATACTTAATATGTGTTTTTCACCGCCTGGTTCTTCAAACTCAAGTCCTATTTCAGTTACTAGCGGATTACCAACATAATCTGAAGAGTGCATATGTTTAAAACTAACTTCAATAGGCAGTTCAAGAGAAAAATACCCATCTCCAGGTTTAATGACTTTTCGACTCAGCAATTCTTGTAAACCGTCGGTAAACACACCATCTCGTGACTGGGCTTCGCCATCAAAGCGCATTGAAGGCCTAGTATGATCGGCAAGAGGGTTAGGTACCTTGGCATTCTCAATCATCTCAGCCAAAGCTTCTTGTCTTTCTTCAAGAGGTATAGAGGACTCAGGCCTGATGCTTGTAACTGCATCTGCAACCTTGTTTTCACCATAGATGTACCCCCCGAGAGCCGCGGCTCCTCCTAGACTTGCTATAAATAGTGCTGCCTTAGCCTTATCAGCATTCGAAAATTCCGACATACTACTAAAACCTCCTTTAAAATAAAATGTATCAATTTAATTATATATAAAAAACATAAAAAGCGAAAGCTGATTTGATTTAACCTATTATTCGACCTCTGAATTCTTAAACACATTAGAATTTCGAAATAGTTGGCTAAATATAAGCTAGAAAGGATAAGCACACTTATTCTAGAAGTCCTGCTTGAATTCAACTACAATCCATATATGACAACGCTTGGTCACATAACATCATCATATATACTAGCTAATGCCTCAAGACTTGTAGGAGTCAGTCCAACAGATAGTGAGATTCTAATTACAGTACTTGCAGGTAATATACTTGATCTTGATGTAATTGCCGGTGTATTGCTCAAAAAACGAGGCGATGAACACCACAACTTCATAACACACTCGCCTTTTGGTGCACTTCTTATCTATATCCCTATCGCAGTATTACTTGCCTACTTTGAAAATTACTTCCTTCTTATTTTAATACCCCTCGCATTCCTCTTACACTTGGTACTTGATGACATAAGTTACTGGTTTTACCGTTTTGGATTTCAACAAATTAGCAAATATCCCCAAATAAATTGGCTGTATCCTGTCAGAAAAGGACGAACTGACAATTGGTCCCCATCCAATAGATACGCAATCATCACCTACTTTAAAAAAGCTCGAGTAAATGTTGCTATTGAGCTTATTTTTTTAGTAGTTGCAGTATTACTTTTTATCTATAGCTGATTCTCAAATTAAGCATAGACTGCAGAGCAGTCTGGGTATGGAAGTAAATATCGATTTGTTTTACAATCCTCAAATGAGTACCCTCGGAACAAGAGAAGATAATATTCAAATTGGCAATATAATTTCCTCAAATTACGGACTTACAATAAGCTTTATTGAGCTTATCAGCTGGGGCTATACGACAAATTGCTTCTATATAAAAACAGATGAGGGAGATTTTGTTGCGCGTGTTTCTGATTTTAGTGAAGAGAAAGTACTAGATATTAAACGAGATATGCTCATCTCAAGTGTACTAGGAAGTGAGTTTTTACTGCCAACATTTCTTAAAACAACCAATGAAGAAGATCTTGTAACCTTTACAGATCTTGATAACAAAAAAAGACTGCTTAGGATATCCGATCACAAAGAAGGAGTCATGCCTTTTGCTCTTGATGAAGAGCTACTTATTAAAATAACTGAATATCTTTACAAGTTACATAATACTGTCCCTGTAACCGCACTTAACCAGCTCCGCGACTCGGAACTGGTCCCAAGCATCTCAAGTCCCCATCAAGTACTACTACATGGAGATTTAACACCGTCAAATGTACTTGTTGCACATGGGGAGATTGTTAGAGTTGTGGACTTTGAAATGGCACACTTTGGTCCCCCAGAGTATGATCTTGCCAAAACCGCACTCTTTTCTTGGTTTTACTTAAATAAAAAAGAATTTACAGAGATTACTGAAATAGTAACAAGAGCATATGCAAAGAATTTAAACAAAGACCTGCTTAATGAATACTCTAAAACACATCTCAAAACGCATCTAGATAATATTTTAGCTCATGAGGGTTCTTATCAGAATCCTGCAGATTTCCAAAGAGATGTAACCTTCACCAAATCTATGCTCTCACGCCTCCTGAGTTAATCTTAGAGGCTGGTCTTGCATAAACTTAAGTCCAAGCTTAACTGCCGTCTCAGCCTTTGCTAACTGGCGTCCTAAGTCTGCTGCTGCACCAAGATCTGAAATCAACATATCCTTTATTGCAAGAGCACACATATCTCTTGCAACTTTTGGTTTAGTCCCGTCTTCAACAAACTCAGCAAGCTTAGTGCTTCCTTCGGGGTTAAAAAACTTCAAAACAATATCTTTACCATTTAACTCAACAGTGTAGTAGCCTCTTGGATCCCATTGGCAGGTTCTTCCTGTATTGTCATTGTCTTTCACAATCTTTAAACTATCGCTCCAATCAGTATCATAGATTTCAGCTATATGAGACACTGTTGTTAGAACCCCCATATCTTGGCCAATTTCAACAGCTAGTCTCTGCTGTAAAGTTCTTAATGCAAAAGCATTAAGAGGCCATGCTCCATAAATATCATTGTTGCGAAAAACACAAGTCATATTGAGCTTTCCTTCGATACATTGGGCTAGTATCATCACAAGACAAGGTACTTTCCATCCTTTTGTTTGCCCATCTGCTTTGATTTCAGTCTTTTTTGGCGGAAAATTATCAATATGCGGTTTCCAAAGTACTGCCAGTGCCCCCCTGTCATAAGGATATCTTGTTAACTTCTCAGCCATCTGTTTATATTGATCAACCTTGTCCCAAGTAAAAATACGCTCACCATATGTATATGCTTGCCCTTGTAAATCAATATCAAAAAATCCCTTAATGTATAAATCTAACCCCTCTTTACCAAAATTTAAAAACTCCGGTAATACTGGGGTGGTTGGATCTTCTTTTTCAACAACAATACTTAGGTTATGAACCTCTTTAACATTTGAATACATTCCGGGAACTTCGACCCCAAATCTGTTAATAACTTTAAGTGCATCTATCCATGCATCAGAAATTGTTTCTCTTCTAATTTTAAAAACTGAGGTGTCTGACGGAAATTTAGAAATCACTTCTTGTTTTGGTTCAGGAAATAAAATAGGTTTTGCAAAAGCTTCTTTTTGAACAAAAGTTTTTGTTAATTCTTTAATTTTAGTAAGAGGTTGCATTCTTAAGTCAAAGATCTCCACAGCCTGCTTAAGATCAGAAAGAGCCTCCGGAGTAAATTCTTTATCCAATAATGCTTCGGGATCGCCGTTAATTGAGAAGCCTTTTCGATCACCGCTTTCACCAAAACATTCGGTGAAACCATTGGCAAAAAACTTTAAAAGCGCGTCCCCACTCCCCTGTCGATCAACTCCACAAAGAACAATATAGCGGATTGTTGGATTTGCAAAAATATTTCGAAACATCGGATTTATTCCGCGTTTAGTATAAAGCTGACCACACGCACAGTAATCAACCCCGTCTTTATCCAACACATCTGCAACGCTTTCTTTTGGCATCCACAAAGTCGCAATACCAATATTGGAGGCTTTGTTTTTTATAATCAAGGCATCTTTAAAATAGATCGGCCAGTTGGCAATTTTCTCTGCATCACTAACAGTTAATAAGTCCATTTATCCCCCCAAACTTCCTCACCTGCTATTTTTATAACCTCAATATTATTTGACTTGAAAAGACTTAGAGAAGCGTTGCCGTCATTTATATAGTCAGTCATGTAATAAAGTTTTGAGATACTTGCTTTAACGAGAAGTCTTGCACAGGCGGGACATGGGAACGTTGTCACATAAATCTCAGTTCCCTTAAGACTTATCCCCTTCGCTGCGGCTTGACCTACAACCGATGCTTCTGCATGAATAGAACATGTAATCTCAGGACATCTCCCGGCTGTCAGTTCTCTTTCCCTCCTATCACAAACTCCCTTTTGACAATATATCTCTCCGGGAAGAGTTTCGTTAAAGCTGGTGAGAATTTTAGTACCATCTCTCACAACAATACAGCCAACTTTATGAAAACAAAGCGAGTTATCACACAGGAGACAGGCAGATTTCATTATTTCTTTAGGCAGCATAATTATTTTTTAAGTTTTGGCTCTTCGGCGAGGATTTTATGATACTTCTCCTCATCCATACATTCTTTAAATATTTGCTTAACTTTAAGTCCTGCTAACTTATCGATTATACCAGAGGACGAGGTATTGAATGCCTGTCTTTTTCCAAGTACCACCTGCCCTTTATAGGACTTAACAAGCTTATACTCTTTACTCTTCTTATATCCATTGTTCCAGCTCTCATCAACAGTATAAAACGCATCTGGTTTTAGCTCTCTTAAGCACTCAAGGATCGGGCCTCCATCAAAGATTACAACGTAATCAACTGGATCTAAATGGCACAGAGTATATGCACGTGAGAACTGTGAAATAATTGGCCTACCTATCCCCTTTGTATACCGAATAACATCATCAGAAGGTATGCCAACAACAAGTATGTCTCCGCACAAGCCCGCTTGCTCAACAAACCTTGCATGACCAATATGGAATAAATCAAACCCCCCTGCAACAAATGAGATCTTTTTATTCCTGTGAAGCTTACGAATCTTACTAAGACTATCTATGCCAACAACAGACATTGTTGGATCGTAAGCTTTCTTGGAAGATGGAGTTTGAGGTCCAAAGTCTGCAGGGCGTAAATCCTCGCCAGGAGTTAACGAAAAATTCCTCACTTTTTCTTTTAAATAATATTCTAAAATCTGAATAACTCTGATATTTGCTATATGCTCAATAAGATCAGTTGTGCTGTAGTACGGTTTATGAACTGGAGCAATTATAATTTTTGTTTTGGTCATTTTAGTAACTTCTTTATCTGTTGCACTACGAATACCGGTGTCCCAGCTAAGTTCTACTGTATAAAAAATATCAGGCTTTAATAAAAGCACGACATCATATGGATTTTTTTCATCAACCGAAACTACATAATCTACAACTTTTAAAAAAGTGAGAAGTTCTTTTCTTATCTCTTCCGAGATTAGTGGGAACTCAGAACCTTTTGCTTTTTCTGAAAAATCTGTTGATACTCCAACAACCAGAATGTCTCCCTGTGCTTTAGCTTCAGCCAAATACCTGCATTGCCCGGGGTGTAAAAGGTTGTATGAACCGATTGTGAAAACAATCTTTTTGTTTTGTTTTTTTAATTTTGTTGATAACTGTGGAAGCTGAGAGAGATCAAGTAGTTTTGTTTTACGTGTTAAATGATTTTTAAGCTTGGTTTTGTACACAGTGGGGATTATTATATATAATAACTTTTGTTTATCAATAATTATGAAACAAACTAAAGACCCTTATTCGAATGAAGCTCAGATGACTGCACGAATCGGGAACGAGTGGTACGATACTATCTCCTCAACAGTTACAAAATGCCCTTTTTGTGATTTGAAAGCTAAATATCTTGTTAAAGACTGGGACAACTGCGTACTTACTGTTAATACTTTCCCTTACATTGATGGCCACCTGATGGTTGTTCCAAAAAGACATGTTGAACGGTTAACTGATCTAAACAAAAAGGAGTGGGCAGAAGCGCAAGAACTTTTATCAAAAGGGATGGATGTTTTGCGTAAACATTTTGAGTATGTTGACTTCAATATACTGTACAGAGAAGGCGGCAAAGACTCAGGTTCAAGCCTTAAACACCTCCACATTCACATTATCCCAACACGAGGCCTATTAACGTATCGACTTGGTGGTTTTAATTTTGACTTTCAAAAGATCAACTTCCCGCCAGTAGAAACTGCTGATAAATTACGACAGTTGTACAACTGAGTTATGGCTAGAACTCTCCTACTCTAACAATTTCCTCAATCAAATCTAACCCTAGTTTGTTTTTAGCGGTTTCTTTTACAAATTCGATTAAACTTGCGTAATCTCTAGCAGTAGCACCAGGATGTGTGATAATAAAATTAGCATGTGTTTCACAAATCTGAACTCCTCCAATTTTATAGCCTTTTAAGTTTAAAACTTTATCGATGATGTAACCTGTAGATAGATTGTCAAGAGAACAAGAGGCCTTTTGTTCCTCAGTTATATTTCTAAAAATTGAACCAATGGAATTCTTTGGCTGAAGTGTTTTTTGCGCTATCCATTTATTAGCAACTTCCCTAGCCTTTTGCTTATCTCCCAAAAACAACACAAATGTAGCTGACAAAATATAATCTCCAGTACTATGAAATATAGTGTCATAATAATTGAGCCCGAGTTCTTCTCTTTTGAGAATTTTTCTTTCCCCGCTTTTTGTTAGAATTTCAACTTCTTCTAAAAATTGTCCGATTAACCACTTGGCACCGTGAATATTATTCCAAACAGCACCGCCAATTGTTCCAGGTATTCCAGCAAACACCTCAAGTCCGCAAGCGCCATGCTCAATACAGTAACTAATGGCATAGGATAGTGGTGTACCACTAAGAATGTTGACTCGTATGCCCTCACTTGTAGGAGAGATATCTATACCTTTAAGATCCAGAAACCCTGGCATCCAGTGACTTTCTTCTTTTTTTGCCTCCCCTGTTTGGTTGAAATCAATTCTAACTTTATCTAAGAGCTCAATACCTGTACAAGAGTTTTTAATAACAAGGCCTCTAAACCCTTTATCCCCAATTAAGGTGTTAGATCCTCCGCCCAATACAAACAAAGGGATGTTGTTTTCTCGTGAGAAATTAATAGCAGGGGCAATATCTTCAATATTAGTTATGTTTATAAAGAGATCAGCAGGCCCACCTATCTTTAAAGTTGAGTATTTTGCAAGAGATTCGTTTTCAAAGACTTGAATTGATACAAGCTTCTGGAGCTTGCTAACATTATTTGTCATAGCATCAGAATGCGACTTAACTACTTGAGACAGGAGAATCTCCGCTTGAGGTCCCAGATGTTAGAACAGCTGAGTCCTTTATAACAATATCATCTCCCGGCTCTTGTAAGTTCAATATAGTCTCCTCCAACTCTAGTATAGCCCAAGCCGCTTTCTTTGCAGCAGCCCAAAGATCATCGGTAGCTAATTTGGGCTCTTCTTGTATTCCCTGTTCCGTTGCAAGATTTTCCATATTTAGTTCTTTCTTTGAGCAGAATTCTAACTATATACTTGTTATATCCGCACCAAGTTTACTATAAACATTGATGATATCTGGATATCTTCTTTTTAAAATATCGACACCGTGAATTTTCGTCTCAACTTTATCACAAAGACTCGCTAAAAACACTGCTTTGCATGCCTGAATAACTTCTGGTACAACAACATCACCTCCGTGAAATTTCACAGGGCCGTGAACTATAATCTTCTGGGAATCTAATACATCAATTGTGGCTCCCATGTCTTTTAAGTTGTATACAAATCTAAGACCGGACTCATACATCCAGTTGTTTATAAGAAGCCTACCCTTTGTCCTAGAGGCTAAAGTTACAACAACAGGCAATACATCAACGGGAAAAGCGGGCCACGGACCTGGATTTAATTTAGGTAAATCGCTATCCGCCATTGGAAAACCTGAATTTATCGTATCTATTTCCAAATCCCCTGTTCCATCAATTAACAGATCAGAACCTTTAACTGTAAGTCCTATTCCAAATTTTGAAAATATATTAACTAACCCTCCTGAAATGTGTGTCTCACCACCACCAAGAACTGTTATCTTACCTCTTGTAACAGCTGCAGCTACAATAAAGCCACCTATATCAACAAAGTCCGGCTCAGGAATAAATGTTGCTCCTTTTAAATTGGTAGAACCGTGAATAACTAGTTTATTCGACCCTATACCCTCAATAGTTGCTCCCATATCAACAAGGAGTTTACTGAGCTGAACAACATGTGGTTCGCATGCAGCATTAATTAATGTTGTTTTTGCATCAAGACCTGCTAAATACATGAGTAGATTTTCGGTAGCTGTAACACTCGGTTCCGTTTGCCATATCGTTAAAGGCTCTGTACGAGGCTGTGCCGGTGCTTTAAACACAACACTATCTTCGTGATATTCAATGGAAACACCAGCTTTAGTAAACACCTCAATATGAGCTGCAATAGATCTTTTCCCAAGAGTGCATCCTCCAGGAAGAGGTATCTTCGCCTGTTTAAAACGATTTAGAAGCGGACCAACGAACACTATGGAAGTTCTAATTAAGCTACCAAGCTCGTGATCAACTTCAAAAGTTGTTAAGTTATCAGCGGTAATAGTTACATCTGGAAGATTTTTCTCAACCTTTGCACCAAGAAGTGCAGCCATCTCAAGCATTTTTGAAACATCAGTTGTATCGGGAAAGTTTTTACAGAAAACAGGTTCTTTTGTGAGAAGACTTGCAGAAATGACTTTAATAATTGCGTTTTTGTTTGGAATTGGCTCAACAGTTCCGTTTAGTGCTATTCCACCATTTACGATAATTGAGTTTGACACAAATTCATTTTAACACCTCTGTCAAATATGCAAGTGGTTCATGAGTAAAAATCTAACAACCAAAGGACCCATTCCTCCTGGAGACGGAGAAACAACTCCTAAATGATCTAAGGAATGATTTAAATTCAAATCTCCAGTCGTTTTGCCATTTAACACAGAGGACCCAAAATCAATTACATTACACCCAGATTTAATATCTTGGGGATTAACAAGATTTGGAATCCCAGCACTTAAAATTATTAGGTCATAATCAAGTCTATCTCCAGCGTTGTAATTAATATTAATTTCAACAGAGTAACCTTGAGATTTTAAGAAATAACTAGCAGGTTTTCCAACCAATTCTCCATACCCTATAATACAAGCTCTAAGAGGCTCGGCTTTTGGCGGGAGCATTGTACCCAAGAAGTACCGGACCCCCCGAACTACGGGAGATTCAAACTCACTTACACCTGTATAAAATAGGTTTTTTGACTCTTTACCTAAAATATCTATATCCTTTGCTTGAGGCAATAAATCAAGCAGTGGGTACAAAGATGAGTCAGGTAGTGGTAGTTGGACTATAATACTACCCACGCTGGCGTCTTCTGAGAGCTTAAGCAACAGCTGTTTGGTGATCTCAGCATCAGACTGACTTTTATAGTCTAACCTATATAGTCCTGCGGGAATACCGAGTCTTTTACAAACTTTGAGCTTTAAAGACACATACTTTTCAGAAGACTCATTGTCCCCTATTTGGATTATTGCGAGTTCTTTTTCTTTAAAAGTTTTAGGGGCATTGAGTATCTGTTCTTCTAACTTTTCTGCATGTAACTTACCATCAAACAGGATCATGGAAAAATGGTATCAAAAAAAGGGACAATGCGCTAAAAGCGCATTGTGTTGTTTGAAAAATAAGTTCGTCCCGATGTGGAGTATGAACTGAAATGGATCCCTTTAGGAAACGTGGAGTTCTATTGCAAATTCAAAAGAACCTGCAAAAACTGAACTCCTAAAATGAGTAACGTCGGGAAACTCATTTGTGTACAGATCAACACTCTCACATCAGGAACCCTTGCGGGTTGACCTAATAGTCCTTTTAAATATACAAAAAACAGGATTAATCGTCAAACACCAACACCTAAAAGTTTTATTGATATATCAACAAACGGCTGAATAAGAATGCCTGTTGAACGCGTCACAACAAGAATAAGTAGTATAAACATCCCGTATTGTTCCATCTGAATCCATTGTACTGCAAGACTTCTTGGTAACAGGCCAAATACTACCTTAAAGCCATCCAAAGGGTGCACGGGGATTAGATTAAAAAATGCTAAAAATAAATTGAAATAGACCATTAAATATGCAAAAGTAGATAGAGCTGTTATAAAAAGTGCACTTCCCTGCCCTTCTGAAATTCTAAAGATTACGGCAAATACCCCAGCTATTAGAAGATTTGATAACGGACCTGCAAATGAGATTACGGCTCCATCTCTTCTTGGGTTTTTAAGATTGTATGGATTAAAAGGTACTGGTTTTCCCCACCCAAAGCCAACGACAAGAAGAAGTAGAGTTCCAAAAGGGTCAAGATGTTTTAACGGATTAAGTGTTAGCCTGCCTAGGTCTTTTGCTGTGTTATCACCTAAAAGGTGGGCTGAAAACGCATGAGCAAACTCATGGATAGACAAAGAAATAACTAAACATGAAAAAAGAAGCCCAAACATTATTGGGTTTTCACTTAGCGTCTGAAGTAACATATCCAGTAGTATAGCTCAAAGACTCTGCCTGGTAAAACATAGGCCTAACAGCTGTAAACACTTTCGTACTACAACAAACTACTACAACTTTTTTAAATAGGGTGCTAAAATCCGCTAGTGATAAAGTTTTTACAATCATCTTATGACGAACTTAAACTTGTAAGCTGGCCGACAAGAGCTGAGGCAACTAGGCTTTGCCTTATTATTGCAGGTATGAGTATTTTTATAAGTTTATTTGTAGCGGGAGCAGATTTTGTGTATACTAAGCTGCTCGAATTAATTATTAACTAAAGTACTAGCTTTTTAGTACTTAACCAAGCAAAAAAATGACAAAAACAACTGATCTAGAAAGCACAAAAGGCCAAATACTTAAAGACAGTATTATTGAAATATCAGACAAAGTCACAGATAGTGCAAAGTGGTATGTAATACATACTTACTCTGGTCATGAAAAAAAAGTAGCTTTAACTTTAAAACAAAGAATAGAAGCTTTGGGTCTTCTTGATAAGGTATTTAAAGTAATGATCCCAACACAAGAAAAAATCGTTGTATCTGAAGGTAAAAAACGAAAAGTAGAAGAACGAATATATCCAGGATACGTTCTTGTTCAAATGGACCTCAATGACGATGTATGGTACGTAGTCCGCTCAACTAGAGGTGTTACTGGCTTTGTAGGTACAGGAACAAACCCTGCTCCTATTGCTGAGGTTGAGGTTCAAACACTTATGAAAGTTATGAGTATGGATTCACCAAAATTTGAAACCAAGTTTTCTGAAGGCGATGCAGTTAAAATTATTGAAGGTCCTTTTGCAGACTTTTTAGGTAAGATTGACGAAGTTAACGAAGAACAAGGCAAGCTTAAGGTTTTAGTATCTGTTTTTGGTCGTGAAACACCAGTTGAGCTTGACTTTACCCAGGTAAAAAGCTTATAACAATTCAACATGGCTGACGTAATTAAAAAAACTAAAAAAATAAAAGCTATTATTAAGCTAAACGTACCGGCAGGACAAGCAACACCTGCTCCACCGGTAGGACCGGCGCTTGGTCAACACGGCGTACCTCTAATGGAGTTTTGTAAGGAATACAATGCTCGTACCCAAAAACAATCAGGCAGCATTATTCCTGTTGTTATAACAGTTTACGAAGATAGATCATTCAGCTTTATTACAAAAACACCGCTAACATCAGATCTTATTAAAAAGGCGCTTGGCATTAAGTCCGGATCAGCAGTTCCTAACAAAAATAAAGTAGGAAAACTAAGTAAAGCTCAAATTGAAGAGATTGCTAATGCTAAAATGGTTGATTTAAACGCAAGAGACCTAGCAGAGGCTGTCAAAGTTGTTGCTGGTACTGCCAGATCAATGGGTGTTGAGGTGGAAAAATAACATGAAAGAATCAGAAGTTAAGAAAAAACAACAAGGTAAAAAAGTCGTTAAGACTCCCCTATCTGTTACTGATGCTATTACTCAAGCTGTTAAGGCATCTAAAACAAAGTTCCCGGCAACAGTTGAAGCTCATTTTAACTTCAATCTTGATGTTACAAAAGCTGACCAAACAATCAGAACAACTACAGTTTTACCAAACGGAACAGGTAAAACAGTTAAGATTGCTGTTTTTGCTTCAAAATCAGTTCCTGAGGCAGATCTTGAACTCAGTGAAGATGATTTGCCAAAGATTTTATCCGGAGCTATCAAACCACATGTAGATTTTGATTTCTTAGTTTCTGAACCAAGATATATGCCTAAACTTGCAACCGTTGCAAGAACTCTAGGGCCTGCAGGAGTGATGCCAAATCCTAAAAACGGAACAGTTAGTGATAACCCTGCTGAGGCTGTTAAAAAGCTACGACAAGGTCAGGTAGAGCTTAAAAACGAACAAAACCAAGCTGTAATCCATACTGTTATTGGGAAAACAAGTTTCACACAAGAACAACTTGAAGAAAACTTTGCAGAAGTTCTCTCAACACTTAAGCAAAATAAGCCCGTCAAAGCAAAACCAGGCTGGATTAAATCCTGTTTTATAACAACAACCATGGGACCAAGCTTCTCAGTTAACCTCCTTGAACTCTAATCCCACTCTTTTTAGACAATATACGCTAAAGTAAAGCAAAAACTTGACAGTTTTAAAACTCGGAACTAATATTTTGGCATGGAAAAACCAATCACAAGCCTAACCGATCTCATTGTACTTTTAACTAATATCACCACAGTAGCTTGCAACGTTTTTAATTCCACTTGGCGCCCTGCCCGCCCTCATCTCTCTAATAGTATATTTTCTAAGCAGTAACCCAAACACAAAGAAAACTACAAAGAGGATTGTATTTGCGTATCTCCTTGTATTCCCAGTTATGATCGCATTTATAACCCTAAGAGTTATAGTGTTGAATATAGTCAAATAGACCTTAATTAAGTGGTAATTGACAACCGCCTCCCCTTCCTTTAAACTGACCTACAGCCAAAGACAGCAAGGGCGAAAGCTTAATTATCTTGCCGAGGTAAAATACAGTTCGTGTTTTAACTCACCTTTGGTGGGTTTTTTTAATTGGATTTAAGGAGATCGTATGCCAAATATTAAAAATACAGATATAGTCCAAGGACTTGAGAAAAAGCTTACAGGCAGTACTGGCGTTCTTGTTGCAGCCTATTCTGGCGTTAATGCAAATAGCTTTAACAAACTAAGAGACGCTATTGCGGGGGCTTCAGGCTATACAGAAGTTGCTAAAAACACACTTATGAAAATAGCATTGAAAGAAACAGGACTTCATAATGCCGACTTAGATATGTTCTTAAAAGAACAAACAGTTACAGTAATCTGTACTGGTGATCCTTTTGCTATGCTCAAAAGGCTCTATGATTTCTCAAAAGAAAATGAAAAGTTTGTTGTCAAAGCGGGGCTTATGGACAACATGGTTTATACAGGAGCCCAGTTGGAAGCAATAAGCAAGCTTCCAAGCAAAGAAGTGCTTATTGCCAAGATGATCGGTGGACTAATCTCCCCTATCTACGGAATAGTAAATGTTTTAAGTGGACCGCATAGAAACTTTGTATATGCGCTATCCGCTATCGCTACAAAAAAGGAGGTAGCATAACATGACAGACGTAAAACTATCCGCAACAGCTGAGAAAGTAATGGAAATGGTCGAAAAAATGACCGTTTTAGAGCTAAATGACTTAGTCAAAGCTTTAGAAGAAAAGTTTGGAGTATCAGCAAGTGCTCCTATGATGATGGGGGCTCAAGGAGCCGCACCAGCAGCTGACGCTGCACCGGTTGAAGAAAAAACCGAGTATGATGTAGTACTTGCAGACGCAGGCGCAAATAAGCTTGCAGTTATCAAGGTAGTTCGAGAACTCAACCAGACACTCGGTCTTGTTGAAGCCAAGAACCTTGTTGAAGCAGCACCAAAAACAATCTTAGAAGGTGCTAAAAAAGACGCAGCAGATCAGGCTAAGAAAAAGCTTGAAGAAGCTGGTGCTAAAGTAGAGTTAAAATAACTCGCTTTTAAGTTGTAATCAAAGCAAAAAGCTCCCTTTGGGAGCTTTTTGTGTTTCTAGATATAAAGTTATATATCGCACTTAGATTATTAATATTTGATATACTTCAAAGCAGATATGTTTAGTACCATTTACCAGATTGCAAGGACAGCACGACCCCGTCAGTGGCTTAAAAACGCCAGTTTATTTGCAGCTCCACTATTTGCAGGAGCACTCAGTAACCCCGAAACACTGAGTCTTAGTTTTAGAGCACTATTTGTGTTCTGCTTAATAGCCTCAGCAGGATATTTTATTAATGACATTGTCGATGCACCAAAAGACAGAATGCATCCTGTTAAGAAAAATAGACCAATAGCCTCGGGCAAGCTTAAGATGTCTACAGCTCTTCTTATAGTAATCTTGTTAGTTATCTTTGGCTTATTTTATTCCGTTTCATACATTGGCACATATTTCACGGTTGTTGTTCTAGCATATATTGTCATACAGCTTGTGTATTCTTTTTACCTCCGAGATGTCATTATTTTAGATGCTATGGTTGTAGCATCACTTTTCATAGTTAGAGTTTTTGCAGGAGGACTTGCTGCAGAAGTCTCTGTCTCATCATGGCTTATATTGACAACTATTGGTTTGGCTTTACTACTGGCTTTTGGTAAAAGAAGGTCAGAAAAAACCATTCTTAAAAAATATGATGCTGGAAATGATGCGGGTAAAGAGACACGTAAAACCTTAAGACACTACCCCGATAGCCTACTCGATAGTATGATTTCTATGTCAGCTGCTTTTTGCATCATAACCTATGCTCTTTTCACATTCCAGATCTCGCCTACCGGTTTTTACAGCCCATCTCTTTCATCTATCTTGCCGTCAATACTTAGAACACCAAAGCTCATGATGCTAACAATTCCTCTTGTAATTTATGGGGTAGCAAGATATCTATATGTAATTTATGAAAAAAATGAAGGAGAATCTCCCGAACGAGTACTTCTATCAGATAAAGCGTTATTAACCTCTGTGATTCTTTGGGTTCTAGTGACAGTTGTTGTCATATATATACTGCCTGTGATAGCGGGGTAAATTCTACTGTAAAATTGTGCTATAAAAGTCAGCTTGATACGCAAATCTATTCGATACCTCCGTCCCTTCGTTTAGAAAACCTGTACTGTAATCAGGCCCTGCGGGACTAAGCTCTTGCAGTGAGATCCTATCAATGTAGAAGATGTCTCCAACAAAGCCGTTTAATGAAAACATTAATCTGACCGCAGAAACACCTTCTGCACTGGAATCAAAGCTGATTACTCCGGTATGTTCTTTCCAGTCAGGCTTAATATCCACGTTATATTTAACTTGAGTTAGCATCTGGTAAGGAAATGCTGAATTTGATAAGGATACATCTAAGTCAGAGCCAAGGTCGGATTTTGCCCAAAAACTCAGCTTATATTTAACGCCTGGTTTTAGCGCAAGCCGGTTCTGATAAAGCTCAATTGTGCCTTTTTGAGGCAGTTTGCTAATCTTCAGACTTAGTATCTTACCGCTGACAGCATCCGCACTACCTGCAGATTCTCCAACTGAGACCGCCCCATCAACCCCAGTCTTGATATACCAGTCTTTGGGCATACCCTTTTCAGTTTTCCCAAGCTCAAAATTGCCGTTTTTTAGCAAGTTTGTAGCTTCTAAATTATATGCCTCTGGATCATAATTTCCAAAAGATGCGTAATCTAGGTCTGTAGGAGTTTCCTCAGGCATCTCGTAAAGGTTATCTGGGTACGGGTCTTCGTAGGCTAAGTCATAGGACTCATAGTCTTGATATAAAAGATCCTCTTCTGAATAATCTGAAGGAACATACACCTGGTCTTCATATTCCTCATACTCTTCATATGTAGAATCCTCATACTCTTGGTATTCGTATTGCTCTTCTTCCGGGTCCGTTGGCGGAGTCGTATACTCTGGCACATCAGACGTTTCGTATTCAACAATCTCATCCTCTTGAGGTATATCGTACGCTGGATCCTCAACTTCAGGGTCACCGATAGGCGGTGTCGGATCCTCAACATCAGCAGGAAGGTTTTCATCTGATACAGGTAATGTAACCACCGGAACATATGCAAGTGCACCAGGGTCATTTGTAGGACCTCTTACAACTCCTTTATAATCAGTATCAAGACCAGTAAGCGGCAAAGCCAACGCCCCCTTGCCTATAACGCTCGATCCAGCTGCATATTCAAAGCCAGAGGTTGATAATGAATTAACATCAATAACTCCAAACGGAGCGGCCAACTTCGGATCTTCAACAACAAATCCATTATTCACAAGACTTTTAGAAACGGCCGGAAAGACATAGTTTGACTTAATAGTTGAAGCAGGGTTTGGCAGCAACCCAACTACTGATCTTACCGTTGAATCTTTTTGGAGAACAATATTATTTGCAAAAGTTAGTGCTTCTATATCAGAACCAATCAGAAGAACTGATCTTGCAGACATGTTCTTTCGAAGCCTTGACCTGGCATTTACAAATGTATTGTTCACGACATTAAAATCTTTAAGCTTTGCGCGCTGAGCATACATTGCGATGTTTGTACTACATCCATAGACTATGTTATTTGTAAATGTTGTGCCTATATAATTAGGGCTTGCAGCAACCGCATCACTGACACCTGAAATATAAACACCGGTGGGATAATCTCTTTGGGTCAGATTCTTAACTGATGACAACCGGGCACTAACGTTCTCAAGACATGCTACAAAGTTTTTATTTATAACCGTGGCGCTTGGATTCTTAACGTTGAGATTATCTTTTAAGTTATCGTGAAATAAGTTATCCTCAAGCGTTAAAGCGGTTGCTCCATCACTATATAAGCCAAATCCTAAATTTTTTGAAATAATCGAGTTTTTAACTGATACAGTATTAAGCGCATTACCGTTTAACTGAAGCCCGGCGCCAACTGCAAGCGAATTAATCTTGATAGCAGCGTTATTGTCTTGAAACCTTGAGTTTAAGATCTGGGTATTAGATGTTGTTTTCCCAACACAAGTTGCCGAATCAAGACAAGTACTCCCCACAACTGCACCAAAAAAGTTGTTATTTGATGCTACAACCGACGACAAAGTAATATTCTCAGAGTTTAATAGTCCAATACCACTGCCCGCAGACTCGGTAACAGTAACACCAACTATGTCTGTGAATTTAGCGCCTGAAATAGTAACTAAAAAAGTAGAGCTACAATTTGCAAGTGTAGCTTTTGTTCTGTTGTTAGTACCTCTTAGACTAGAAACTTTAGTACAAGTACCGACGGGAGCTGTGAAGTTTTTCCCGCTAATATTAACAACTCCCACGCCATCATAACCACCAATCCTAATTTTGGACTCAGCAGTACCAACTGTTGAAACAGTTAGTACTTCGTTGTAAGTACCACTTCCGATACACAAGGCTTCCCCAGGTACTAGAGTGGATATTCCTTTTGCTATGGTTTTAAATGAAGCAGTGGGAGCTAAACCAGTGTTGGTATCATTTCCAGTGAGTGATACATATTTTGAACAATCAGCCAAAGGAATCAATGTCTCATCTGAACTTGTTGTTACCGCCAAACCAAGAGTTTGTTCTGTACTAGAAGAACTACCCTGCTCCGGTATATCAAAAATTTCTTGCGCAAATACTAATTTTGGAAATAAAAAAGTAAAAACACTTATTAAAATTAGGCAGGAAATGAGTTTTCTCACTGTAAAAAGTATAGATAACCTTGTAAGTTTTAGCAACAATTACGGGTAATAAATATGCGCAAGGAGCGAGCGTCTTAGCTATATTGCCTTTGCAACAACACTAAGATTTTGAGGCTAGTACTTTTTTGTACAAACTTTTGTACTCAGCAGCACTCTTGTCCCAACTAAAATCAGTCTTCAGAGCATTCTGCACCATCTTGTCATACTTTCGCTTATCGTTAAAGAGCAGTGCAGCTTTCTTTATGGTGTTTGTGAGTTCAGATGAAGAATAGGTCTTAAACTTAAAACCATTCACAGAATCTGTAACTGAATCCTTCAGCCCTCCGGTATCTCTGACAACAGGGAGGCAGCCGTAATACATAGCAAGCATCTGAGTTAAACCGCACGGTTCAAATCGTGAGGGTATTAGCAAGAAATCACTAGCTTGATATAGTTCTTCAGCTAGTGTTACATCAAAACTTATATTTACACTTACTCTCTTGCCATACAATCTATTAGATTGTTCGGAAAACTCAAGCAGTTTCTTCTCCCAATGAGGATCACCGGTACCAAGAAGTATGAAAGCACCAAACTTTGCCACAATATCATGCAAAGATTCATACAATATATCAATTCCCTTTTGATTTGGATCTAGTCTGGAAACAAATGCAAACAATGGAAGTTTTGAATCAATTGCTAGTCCTAGTTTGTCGTACAATTTTGTCTTGGCGGCAGCCTTACCTTTTTTCCAATCAGCTAGTTCAAAGCCTCTTGTCAAAATCGAATAATCAATCCCATTGAGAATACCTGTTAATCGGCTACGTCTGTCATATAATATACTGCTTAAATCCCCACCAATATCTTTGTAGAGAATTTCACTTGCATAAGAAGGTGAAACAGTATTTATGTAATCTGCAGACATTAGAGCCTCTTGCATGAAGTTGAGAAAGCCGTCTTGAATATCATAATAAACAGAAGGATGGTTAGAAACATTGATATCTATATCTTTTAAGATCGAGCTTGAAGTATTCCCTTGATATGAAATATTATGAATTGTGAATAAGACTGGCGGTTTTGAAGTACTTAGATCGTCAGTCAGCATATGCGGAATCATCCCAGTGTGCCAATCATGACAATGCACAATGTCGTAGATATTAAAGCCGTGATTGATAAAGTGCACAACAGCTTTACAAAAAAACGCGTAAGGAACAACTTCATCGACAATATAGCCGCGTCTGACATCAAATAGCTTGTCGTTTCTGACTAAGAAAACATCAACTGTTGATTGAGGTAATTTAGTTTTGTAGATTGAGGTCACAACAGTTTCACCGTTAAATGGCACCTCTAGATCACAGTGTTTATATATCTTGTATTTTGAGACTTCAATCGCGCTATAAAATGGAACAATGACATCAACATCAAGTTTTAGTTTTGATAATGCTTTTGGAAGCGAACCGATAACATCTCCAAGT
The DNA here is from genome assembly GCA_964540135.1 of uncultured Candidatus Saccharibacteria bacterium. Lineage (GTDB taxonomy): Bacteria > Patescibacteriota > WWE3 > UBA101185 > UBA10185 > CAZCAQ01. Next base: position 81,480 of record CAZILK010000002.1, read on the forward strand.
CCACCCATTTTTACAATGGGAGCAACTTCTGAGGCAGCAAATAAAACTTTCATGTTAAAAGTATATCAAGACTTAGACTTTTGCCAATTTTCAAAATCTTCCTGAGATGCAACATCTAAGAAATGTGCTTTAGCAAAATCTGAAAACTCAACCCATGAATGCGCAAGAAATGGTTTTACCTGAGGCTGCGCCCAAGGCACATTCCGCCCAAGCCAGAGCTCATCAACCACATGTAAAATATCGTGTTTATCTGTTCCAAGACTTATTTTTATAACAGCGTCACGCCATTTTATAGCTCGTTCAAAATCTTGCCTGAGTACTGCATCATTCATCTCTTTTTCAAACTCAAGCACAAGTTGATTAAACCATTCGGCTGATGTCCTGTCCTTTAAAGGAGGCAGTCTGTGGGTTGTTGATTCCTCACTGTGTCTTTTTCTAATATAGCCGCTTCTTTGCCATTCAAATGCAATTGTTAAGATCTCGTTATACAAAGTCTCTGCTAAGACAGTCTTGCTCTTATCCTCGCTGGACTTAAACAAAGTCAAGATAACCTGCTTCAAATCAAAAGCACCTGATTCGATCATCTCAAGACTCCACCAAGGTTTTGCACTCGCCCACCAAAATTGATCCGATGCAAGCGCTACATCAGCTTGCGTTCGAGCTAGGTACCAACTTGGCGATTCTTTATCACTAAAGCTTGCAAGCTCCTTAACTACAAAGTTTGCAAGCTCCCATTGTTTCTTATGAATTGGGTTTGCTTTATCATCCCACAAAGTGAAAGGAGACTCCCCTTTTTGCAAAAAAGTATCTTGTTCGTCATTTGTCCAAGTACCTTCGATAGGACTAACAGGAATACTTGGCAGGGCTGTATCACAAACTGCGTCAGATCCAAGTCTATTGTCAAAAAACGGAGAATCTAGAAGCTCAAAAAGCAGCTTTTCATGGCCAACTCGGTGGTGTCCAAAAGTTTCAGCGTCCATAACGGTAAACCAAAGTTTATCAGCTAAAGCAAAATCTTTTGTTTCTTTAATCAAGTCTTCTGCGGTTCGAACTTGAGCTGATAAAATAAGCGAACTAACAGGCTTGTTTCTAAAAAGGATCGAAAGCTCAGAGTTTTTATATGTAAATCTACTACTTGCCATAGAATATTCTTTTGGACAACCGACAGTTGGAGCTGCAACCCAAGAATACCCAAGCTCAACGCATAACTCATAAACCATGTCATTCATCGCCATTTCTGGCGGGAAAAAACCTTTAGGATTATACAGGTCGCCAAATGCTTTCTTCCCCTCTGCATTGTTTAATTCAATCTGTCTTAGACATTCATGTTTTGGAAGTAAAGGTAAGATTGGATGGTACATCGCACTTGCTGTTAGTTCAATTTGTCCTCTTGCAAGCAAAAGCGTAATGCCTTCTATGACATCTGTGTATCCTTTTTGAACTAGCAGCTTAAGTAGAGAGCCTGCAAAATTTATGTTAATTCTGGAGTTAGGCCTTGCTAAAAGACCTGAGACAATAGGTCTATATGACTCATTAACAATTCGGTCCAGAATGTCATCTTGCTGGTTTATAGGTTGATAAAAATGAAGTAAATTAACAAGTATCATAGATTGGCTAATATCTTCTCACAAAGTTCTTTAATTGAGTCATCTTCAGTGTACTCCCCAAAAGCAAGAGCAAGGGCTATAAACTTATGAAGAATAGGCGCATCGTATACAACAGCACCACTGTAAAGTTTTTTTCTTGACGCCCACCATAAGAAATCACTGGCAACAAGTTTCATAAGGCTGAGTTGTTTAAACAAGAACTGGCGTAACTCATCGTCTTTAATTTTTGCGAGTAACTCCTCTTTCCAAAACGGCATATTGGCAAACTCGCTATTTTCATAAGTAAGTGATGGTAGATCTACATAAAGACCATGAAGATACTGAAGTAACTTATTTATGTGTGACTGGAGTTCATTGGCTTCGTTTTTCCAAAAAGGTAATGTATCACCTGCCTGAACATCAGTTTTTGATGCTCCCCAGCTTGCAGATACAATATCATATGATTTACCAGTTACATCACGGTCAATCTTTGACCCTAAATACAAGACGGCATCTGTTGCTTTAGCGACTTTAAACTCCCCAGATCCTGCAAGCTTATCAAGCAGACTGTCTAAAAATAAAATGCCATCTTTATTGTGATGCCCAAAAGTTTCAGCATCAAATGCAAGTGTTATCTCTTTTCGTGTACTTTGTTCGAAAAGATTAAATACTTCATCTACTTTATACCCGCGGTAAAAAGCGATCTTGTTACTAATTTCAGTATCGCGGACTAAAATCTTAATCCCGGAGCTATGTAAAAATGTGTCTTTATCTTTCACTTCGTTTGGTGCTGCGCACGAATCAATTAGAAGCCACTTATACCCAAGACCCTCAAGCATATAACACAGCTCATTATTACAAGCAAGTTCTGGTGCAAAAAAACCATTTAAGTTTTTAAGAACAACAGCTTTCTCCCCTTCAAAACCTGTTGTCTTGCCGAGATAGTACCCAAGGCCATATTCATTAAGAATTATTTCTTCAAGAGCCAGTCTTTCTGGTACTGTTGTTAAAAGACAATGGTAGGAGGCGCTCCCTACAAATTCAATAATACCTGCGTCATGGAGTTTACGAACATCTGTTAGCCAATCGGTATAGCCGTATTTATCTACAAGTTCAAGAAAGCTTAAAGGCATATTGAAAGTAAATGACAGATCTTTTTTGAGTTTAATGAGTTTAATCAAAGGGTTGTAGCATGTATCAAATACTTGTTTAAAAACGGTTTTAGTCTGGATACTTGGTTGGTAGAAGTGGAAAATGAAGCTTACCTGTTTTGTACTCATAACTTGGGTATTATAAATTTAATCCGGGATAAAGGCAAAGTTTTGCTAAACCAATAAAAAAATGCGCTCTACCCCAGTTGGGTTTAGCATTTCTTATTCTCCTGCCCACAGAATAAGAAAGTGATCGAATAAGAATCCAATCAAAAACCCTACTGGGATACAACGCACTTTACTTAACTTTTTGCATTATATAATATGAGTATTTAATGTCAAGATTCTTCTAAATCCTGACCTTTGGGGTACGGCTTTTTCTTTAAAACCATTGTCTTTTCATACAATTTCACGTATTCGGAAGCACTGTAATCCCAGCTAAAATCTTTAGACATAGCGTTAACTTGCAGTTTTCTCCACACTTTTTTGCTTTTATAAAGCTCAAGAACTCTAGCAATCTGACCATATAAAGACATCTCGTTAAACTCTTTTAGCATAAATCCGGTTCCCTCCCCCGTATTTGTATCAAAATCAGTAACTGTATCAACAAGACCCCCAACTTTTCTAACCATCGGGATACTTCCATATCTCATTGCCTCGAGCTGAACAATACCACAAGGTTCAAATCTTGAAGGATACATGATGACATCTGTTCCCGCGAAAAATAATCTTGGTAATACAAAGTTTGGATAAGTGTGAATACCAACTTTTTGTGGATACCTCTCTTTAAGCTCCTTAAGCATGTTAACGATATTTTCATCGCCTCCGCCAACTTGTACAAACTGAATATTATATTCCTTTAATGCTTGATGAAGAGTATTAACAATAAGATCAATACCCTTTTGATAATCAAGTCTCCCAACAAATCCAAATAGCGGTATGTCCTCATCAACTGGCAGATCCATCTCATCTTGAAGTGCTAGCTTGTTCTTAATTCTTCTATCAAGAGCTTTTATATCGTAATTTGTATGTATATACTTGTCTGTTGCGGGATCGAATTCTTCAAAATCCATCCCATTAACAATTCCAAATAGTTTGCTTCGGACCTCAAGTAAAAGGTTGTTTAGACCGCAACCATACTCTGGCGTCAATATTTCTTTGGCATAGGTTTTTGAAACAGTATTTACTGCGTCAGAATATATGATTCCTCTTCGCATAAAATTTAGTTTTAAGTATTTAGAATCGAGTATCGGCGGAATACCTGTTTGTCCATCATCATAATCAAGCTCAGACACATTTTGAGGAACTGTAAAGCCTTGATGAGCAATGCTGTGAATTGTATGAAGTGTAGCTATTTTAGAAATTACAGGGTGTTGTTTATAGACTGTTTTTACATAGTTTGCAACAAGACCGGTATGCCAATCATTGGTATGAATTACATCTGGAATAAACTCTTCTTTAGCTATGAATTCAAGAGCTCCCCTGCACAAAAGTCCCCATCTCACCGGATCATCGCTATAACCATAAACATTGGCACGTTTTTCATAGTACTCCATGTTTTCAAGAAAATATGTGGTAATACCATATTGATTTACATGTGATTTGACATTACAAATGAGATGTTCCTCAACAGCGGAATCAGTTGGTACTTTTAGCCCTTCAACAACCATCTCAAGCTCATACATTTCGGTTTGATCTATAAATCCAAATTTAGGCATGAATATGCGGACGTCATGTCCAAGATTATTCAAAGCCCTAGCCAAATACAAAAGTACACTGGAATAACCGCCTACTTTTGCATAAGGCATTGCCTCAGCCCCTACTAGAAGTATTTTAAGTTTTTTTTCTGGTGAAGTATCAGAAGTCTCACTAATGATATTTTCCAAAGCTGTTACAAGCCTATTAGGAGTCATACTGAGATTCTAGCACAGTTAGATCACTTAGCGTTAGTAACAGCCTAGAAATGCCCTCTAATCTTATGCAATGTTCTCAAGCTCGTCTACGAGCTCTTTTTCGCCTGCATTGATTAAATCTGTCTTAAGCTTCTCTTTTGACACAACATTTAATCCATACATCTCTTTCTTGCTCTCATATACCTCGCGATCATCAGACATTATAAGACAAAGCTGGGCTGAGTTCTTAGAGACCTCAGTTAATTTTAGAGCTTTCTCAAAGTACTCTCTATCAGCAGGTCTTATGTAAGAGTGAATTAAAGAGAATGGGCGTATTGGTTTAAAGAGTGACAAACCAGCGTCCATTGTAAAAGCATAATCTAGTGAAGCTTTTTTAGCTGCTTTATCAAGTCCTTGTGCTATGTCTTTAAGACTTCCAACACCGCTTAAGTAATAGTATTCACCCTTCTCGTCAATAACTACTTCCTCATACTTTGGTATGAAGCTATCAACGGACTCGGTGTCTACCTTTGCAGATTCTACCGGTCTATCATGTAAAGGTGCTCTTACAGGTGCGGTAACATCTTCTTTCACAGCAACTTGTTCTGTCTTATATTTCTCAGCAGCAGCTCTAAATCGAGCAAGCCAGTCAACAGGTTCTTCTTCAGGTTCTTTAGTATCAGGCATGTCATTTGACCCTAATTCTGTATCATCCTCCCCCTTAGCTTGTTCTACTGAGTCTCGCTCTTCGTCTAAAAGATTAACACCACTTGGTGCTGCTTGACCTACTCTTGTATCCATAACAACATCATCACTTTCTACAGCATCACTTGTTGCAAGCTTTCTAGCAACAATAGGTTTTCTTACAGATTCAGATGCAGATGCCTCTTTTTGAGCTTCTTGAGATCTATCAGGGTAAAGAAAATCTAATATATTTTGTCTTGAGAATCTATGTCTGCCTGTTGCAGTTTTAACGTCTGCGTTTAGTTTATTTTCATCTAAGTATCTGTAAACAGATCTTAAACTAACGCCTAAAATGTTTGCTACTTCTGTGGATGTATAAAGTTTATCTTTTAAATCTAGTATTGTCATGCCATAACTATCACAGAGTAAAAAAATAATGTCAATAACTTTCTTACGAATTTACGACGTGTATCTTGAAAGCGTTGAGGAGAAAACTAAAAGAGGAAAAACAATGAGTGCTTTTAACATTCTTTTGTAACGCCATGGCTGCTTAATTAGTCTATACAACCACTCTACATTATGTTTAGAGTATCTCGTCGCATTTTCAAAATCGCCATTGCAGATAGAATCAAACGACCCGCCAACACCGATGCTAAGTTTAGCTTTAAGTAGACTGCTATTTCTTACAATCCATTTCTCTTGCTTAGGATGACCAAAAGCAACAAATAATAAATCTATCTCTTTGTCATAAAGTGAGAGCAGTTTTGCACGAGATTCTGTGTCAAAGCTCTCCGCATGCCGTATATTAGACTCTGCAAGAACTATGTTAAGGCCTGGGTATCTTTTTTTAAGAATCTCAGATGTTTGAAATGCCATATTAAATGTTGCGCTTTTCACAGGCCTTCCTAACTTGTCTTTGGGCCACCCGCCAATAAGCCCAACAGTAAGTCGGTTCTTTGACGCATATTCACATAAATGCAACATTAAACTTACACCTTGTGTAACTGGGGGTTTCTCTTTGGCAAGTATTGGAATAGAAATACCAATTAAGAATGACTTTAATGGGTATAACAATCCTGGTGTCAGCAACGCTACTCTAGTTAAATACTCGTATGCAAAGACAACTCCAGAGCCGTCAGGTACAGACAATGTTGAATTATTTATAATTTGCTTAAACTCAATGTCTTTTTGAGCATCAACAATAAATTCAGGATTTGTTGTACAAATATAGTGAGTTCCCTTCTTGGCAAGTAAGTCAACAGTTCTTTTGACCACATCTTCCATAGATAGTCCAAAGTTTACTTTCACGCCTAGTATGTATTTTTCTACTTCTGTCATTTGCGCATAATACTTTTTTCAAAATAATCCATATTATCAAGGACTTTAGCAATACCACTGATCACTGCTTGAAGCGGATCATCAGCCAAATGTACAGGAACACCCGTAAAATTGGTCAGATACTTATCTAGATTTCTCAAAAGCCCTGTTCCTCCACTTAGCACTATACCTTTATCAATAACATCAGAAGAAAGCTCTGGGGGAGTTTTTTCCAAAACATTTTTGATGGCAAGGGCTATTTGTTGAAGTGGAAATGAGATACATTCAGAAATTTCATTTGATCCTATTGTAACTGTTTTTGGAAAACCAGATACAGAATCTCTGCCTTTTACTTCATAAAATTCTTCTTTATTTAAAGGGTGTGCAGAACCAATTTCTTTTTTTAATTTTTCAGCTGTATTTTCCCCAACAATAAGGTTGTACTTCCTCCTAAGGTTTTGGGCAATATATTCATCAAGTGCATTACCGCCAACTCTTACGCTACCATGGACCACCATACCGTACATTGAAACTATGGCAATCTCTGTTGTACCGCCCCCTATATTAACAATCATATTTCCAGTAGGCTCAGCGATTGGAAGTCCAACACCGATTGCAGCTGCTAAGGGCTCTGGTATCAGATAAGCATTTTTAGCTCCTGCCGAATAAGCAGCGTCAAGAACTGCTCGAGCTTCAACAGAAGTAGCGCCTGCTGGAATTGAAATTAGAACGTCTGGCCTAAAGATTCTTAAATTACCAACTGCTTTTGTTATGAAATATCTAAGCAAAGCCTCAGTAACTATATAGTCTGCAATGACACCGTTTTTAAGAGGTTTAAGCGCTGTAATAGATTCAGGAGTTTTGCCAAGCATACTTCTTGCCTCTTCCCCAACTGCAACCACTTGTTCGTCTTCAATAGTCACTGCAACTACAGTAGGCTCACGTAAAATTACCCCCTTACCTTGCAGGTAAACAAGCGAGTTTGCGGTCCCTAAATCAATCCCGATCTTTTTAAATAACATATTCGAAATATAGTTCCAAATTTAGTATACTATCTATGCTAGGTTTAGATTCTATGAATAAAAAACACATAATTCAATCATTACTCACGGGACTCTTGTTGCTATCTGTAACAACTGCATTGTTTTTATACACTTCAGGTTATAGAGTATCAAAACCTGGAAAAGATGACAAAAACCAGAATCAGATTCAAGTTAAACAAACAGGTATGATTGGTGCAAAATCAATCCCAGAAGGAGCTAACGTTTATCTAAACGGTAACCTTGTTACAGCAACAAACGATACCATTTCAAACTTAAAACCAGGTGAAAAATATGAACTTACTATTAAAAAGAGCGGATTCGTTATTTGGAAGAAAAAAGTAGATATCTATCCTGAGCTTGTAACTGACATTACGGCGGTTCTCATCTCAATGACCCCACGACTTGAGCCTCTAACAAATACCGGTGCAAAATTACCAGTCATGGCACCAAGCCTTTCAAAGATTGCGTTTTTTTCAAGAGATCCAGAAGCTCCGGGAATTTGGGTCATCCCACTGATTGGTGGCGGACTTGATCTGTTTAAATCAAATGCAAATAGTGTTCTTGAAGACACTCTATATAATGAATTTTCTAAAGGAACTGAAATAAAATGGTCACCGGATGAAAAGCAACTTCTTATTACAGTACCTGAGAATGAATCAGACTCCTATTATATAGTGGATATTCAAAACAAAACAGCTGAATCAACAGAATCACCAGAACTATTAAAAGCAACATGGCTTGATAAAGAAATCAAGCTTAAAAGCGAAATTATTAAAGCTATTGATCTTGAACCAAATATCAAACAAATTGCGTTAAGAGAAGACTCTATGTGGTCTCCTGATAACAAAAAGTTCCTTTATAAAGTAAGAAAAGACGGGAAAATGGAATACAGAGTTTACAATATGGAAAAGCCAATTCCAGTTGGTGAAAAAGCTCAGACACTTGTATTTGTCACAAGTATCACCGATCCCCAACCAAAGATCAGCTGGTATGCTGATAGCTTCCACTTGATCTTAACTGAAGGCGATGTTGAAGAAACAAAACGAGGCAAAATAAGCCTTATTCGCATTGATGGGACAAATAAGACAGAAATATACAACAACTCACTTCACACAGACAGAGTATTCAGCTCTCCTGGTGGCGATAAGCTAATAATTAGCACCTCTTTTACATCAGAAGACCAGACAAACCTTTATACTCTCGGTATCAGATAGTCTTAATTAACCTCAAGAAGTCTTGCAGTTACCACCATCCTGTTTATTGTAGTTCCAGGAGGATCACATGTTTGAAGAGTTAAAATTGGCTCAATTGTTTTTCTCTTAATTGGATAGGTGTCAAAGCCTTTACGCACCTCCTTATTAAATACCTCGTATACAAAGTCTTGATTATCATAAAACACATGCACTTTATCTCCAGGTTCAAGCTTTCGTAAAAGGTTGAATGCTGTCGCGTACTTACCGAGCCTCCAAAAATTAACAGATGAATGTGCAAAGATATACACGTTTCCGGGATCGGTTGATGGGTATGGGGATGTTGCAGCATGAGCTATACCATTTTTTAAAGAATTAATATAAGCGTCTTCATTTGTAACTATGACATCACGTACAACTGGCACGTTTACACCTATTTTTTCAATTACAACAGAGAATTCTGTATTTACAGGGGTTAGAAGTATAGGTTTTGACGATATTAGACGCGCAAAAGGGCTATCTATCACTCCACCCGATTCATTTAAACCATATCTTTGGTTTTTTATCTGCTTAATTTTATAGCCAACTTCTGCAAATATAACCGGTCCGTACGTCAAAAAAAGGATTAATATCCCAGCACCAATTAATAATTCAGGCAGTTTTTTTTTCACAAGACTAAAGTTTACTCAAAAATGATGAAACTACTGAAACAAGGAAGCCAAAGAGTAAAACCGACAAAAGTGAGGCTATGCTAAAGCCCTCAACAAGATAATCGGTTAGATAGATAAACCCTATATTAATAATGAAGGAGAACAGCCCTAATGTCAGGATATTTATAGGGAGAGTTAAGATTGTAACAACTGGTTTGACAAAAGTGTTTAGTAAACCAAGTACAAGAGCCACTGCAAAAGCAGTAAGCAAGCTATCAAGCACAACTCCTGGTAATAATTTTGAAACCACGAATACGGCTATGGTATTTGCAAGTAGATTAAGAATAAATTTCATATTCTAAGTATATTAGAATGTGGAAGAGTGATCAAGCGTATGGTGCCCCAGGTAGGAATTGAACCTACATCTCACCCTTAGGAGGGGCGTGTTCTATCCGTTGAACTACAGAGGCATACCTAAGCCCACATGTCTTAAAATTAGGACTTTACAACTCAGGGGTATTTTACATTTATATTTGGGAATTATAAAGTATAATGGTTAGGTCAGTTTGGAGGGGTGCAAGAGTGGTTTAATTGGCCGGTCTTGAAAACCGTGCGTCTTAACGGACACGAGAGTTCGAATCTCTCCCCCTCCGCCAGTTAATTAACACATGTAAAAGGTAATACTCTTGACCTGGCATCCTTACTTTAGTATTATTATCCTTACTATGACCTATACCTCAAGTTTGACTCAAAAAGGTCAAGTAACAATTCCTCAAGAGATAAGAAAGCACTTAAAGTTAAAGCCTTCAGACAAAGTTTTCTTTATTAAACACGAAGATAGTGTGATTATAAAACCTGCACGCAGTTTTCTAGATATAGAGGGATCTGTGAAATATAAGGTTAAGTATTCGGACTCACTCGCCGATAAGCAGGTATCAGATTACATTTCTACAGAAAATGAAGAAACTACCAATTCTTGATACTAACTTAATAATTAGATTTTTAACAAACGACTCAGCTCTACAATCAGGTAAAGTTAGGGATTTGTTAAGCAATTCCTCAAAAGGCGATGTAGAAATACCAGATATTGTGTTGGCAGAGATAATTTACGTTCTCCTTTCGGTTTACAAGCTTGCAAAAGAAGATGTGGTGGAAAAAGTCTCATTACTTATTGAACTAGACTCAATTTCTTGTAACAAAAAGCTGATTAGAAAGGCTCTGGACTTATTTAATACTTTTCACATCTCATATATCGATGCGTATTTGGGTGCTTTAGTTGTAACAAGAAAAAACACTAAACTGTATACCTTCGACAGGAAGCTAGTGAAGGTTTTAGGTAAAAGCGCAGTGGAACCTTAGCAGTACCCACCATAACGAATTTATACTTCCTTTAAAGAAAAGGTTCTAAGAACTTCCAACTCCCCTCCCCATAGATTAAAATTTGTCTTTTTAGAAGATATTTCGCGATCTCTTAATATAACTGGAATTGTTGATTGCCTTTTGTTAATATTGCGACTATGAGAACAACTCAAGTTTACTACCAAGATCCATACCTCAAAGAGCTAGACGCGACAGTTATATCCGTTGAACAAAAGGCGCTTTACTTAATGTCATTTTGGATAAAACCATCTTTTATCCTGAAGGCGGCGGACAGCCCTCCGATAAAGGTATGGTTGGCACATCTAGGATTGAGTATGTAAGGAATATTGACGGTGAGGTTGTTCACCAAGTAAAAGGTGAGCTAACTGTTGGCTCGACTGTAACTTGTGTACTTGACTGGAACTGGCGATACAAACACATGAAAATTCAAACAGCAGGACATCTAATCCACGATGTTCTAACTTCAAAAACAAGTAACTTGGTACCAACACAAGGTAGTCACGGTAAAAAAGCCTATATTGAGTATTTGGGTAACTACGATCCGTTGCACAAAGACGAACTAGAGGCAGAGGTGAATGCGGTATTGCAAAAAGATCTACCTGTTGTTACACGAGAAACAACATATGAAGAACTAGAAAAGCTTTGTAAGTTTCTTCCGCCTAATTTACCAAAGAATAAATCTCTACGTATGATTCAAATTGGCGACTTCTCTCCAATGCCTGACGGTGGTGTACAAGTTAAAGCAACAAAAGAGATTGGAAAGATCTGGATTGCAAGTATTGTGAACCAAGAGGACAAAACTACCATTCGTTACGGGGTAGTGGGTAGTGAAAACTAACTTAGTGCCTAATTGCTTGAAGAATCTCACTTATCGATCCCTCTACTGTTTTGTTTGTTGTATCAACTTCTAGTCTCGATGGGAAATTAATTACCAGTTCTGCATATACACGCCTCACTTCTTCCAAGAAGGCTAGATTCTCAAACTTATTTGTAGTACTTCTGGCATCTAATCTATTCTTTATCTGTTCTTTTGTAGCGGTTAGGTAGATTAATTTATCCGGCATTAAGATATCCGGAAAGCGTAGTCTCATTCTTAACAACACTGAATGATAGGCAATAGTTGAAAAGACATACCAATCGCAAACAACACTAGTGTTTTTAAGTAGAGATTTAATTTCGTATTGGGCAATATAATTGCCTACTAAGTAGTAAAGATACCGAAATAGATAAGGGGAACTGTCTGCAAGTCGCCTTATAGGAAGTATTAATTTGGGTGGACATCTGTAATATCTTGCACCAAGCCTTCTAGCTAGCTCTTTTGATATCGAGGACTTGCCTGTTCCATCAACTCCTTCTACCACAATAAATAGATTATTAGCCACCTACTTATTATAATATAAAATATCTGCTTGTTACTGAAAGCTCTAGATGAGTTCCCTTCTCAATTGCTCTAGGTTTTATACCAGATGACTGCTTTCAAGATTTTCGCTATATTGTTTGTATGGACATATTTGAGATTGTTAAAAGCTTGGAATTTCCTTTAGGTAGCTACATTGTTGTTGGCAGCGGACACCTTATTGCGCTTGGCCTTAAAGACTTTAAAGATGTTGATATTGTGGTTACACCGGAAGTTTTTGCAGAGTGTTGTCGTGATCCTCATTGGGAACAAATCCCTTGGACATATCCTGAGAAGATTGGACATATATTTTTAAGACAAGGTGTTGTTGAGCTTTACGAAGATGTGAACTCAGGCTCTTTTAATCCAACAACGGATGAGCTTCTTGAAAGAGCGGCAATTATTAATGGGGTGGCTTTTGTCTCACTTGAAGACACTCTTAACTTTAAAAAAGAGTACTGTAAAAAGAATCCAAAACACTTAGCAGACATTAATCTTATTGAGCAGTATTTAGCTAGTAAAAGCCTCTAGTAGAAGTTTTCAAAATCATTCCATTTCCTATTTTAATCTTGTAGACTTTACTCATGCCAAACCACAAAAGATTCCAATTGATCTCACTTACAGTTTTAGTTCTTATAACAGGTCTTACTATAGCTTTTTTTATAAGTGTTAAGAGAAATGAAGGTAAAATTGTTCAGCAAAACACAATTGTAATTGAAAATAATCTGCCAGATACTAAAACTACTGGGAATGAAAGTTACAAAGCTTTGAATGTTAAGGTTGAGGACTATTTCTGGGATGTTGAAAAACGAGAGGATAGTGGTTTGGAACAATCAGAAATACCGGAAATTGTTGAAGGTGCAAATAAACTCCTTGCAGCAAAATTAGGTGAAGAGTTTTTTGATTCGTACGTGAAATACAGCCCAGAGAGATCTGCAAAGTATGGAAGTCTTGGTCAATACGACTTAACCTACATAGTTACGATACCTGAAAAAGATATCGCATTTAAAACAACGTCGCATCCGGTTGTTATTAATTTAAGTCTAAATCAAGACTTATCTTTAGTACTTCCAGAACAATTAGAAGACTTACCAAACTGCGTCTTATTGATGGATTGCCTAAGCTATCTTGATAAACAAGCAGCACTAGAAGCAGCAGCGAGTGATATCAAAAAAAGAAACATTAAAGTTACAGATATTACACTTGACTGGGATTTGAAAACTAAAGAATGGTATATAAACTATTTAGTCTCGAAAGAAACTATGAAAGAGTGTGAATTTGATTTAGGAGGAAATGTTACTTTATACTTTGACGCTGTTAAAAACGAGATTACAAAGACCGAAGAAGCGTGTAATGTTCCGGGGCTTTAATTAATATAGATAAACACCGTGCTAATCAATGTAGTTATATAAGTCTTCGTGAACTCTCTTGTAAGTGACAAGCTCGTCTTTACTAAACCAAAGCTCTATTTCTCTTTCAGCCTCTTCAACACTTCCTGATGCATGTACTAGGTTATATATGTTTCTTTTACTGCTGTTTGCAGCAATAGCACTCTCAAGTGCAAAATCCCCTCTTATAGTTCCGGGTACTGCTTTAAAAGGCACTGTGTGACCTACAAACGCCCGAATATTCAACACTGCAGAAGGTCCTTCTAAAACCATCGCAATAACAGGCCCTGACTTTAAAAATGCAACATTATAGCCCCAAATTAGTTTCCCGATTTCAAGAGGATCTGCTGTTCCCATACTCGCTATAATATCAATATTATTTTCTTCACAGTCTTTAACTGTGTTATTACCCATACCAGTGAGTTGCTTGTCTGTTGTTAGATAGTGTTTTTTGACCATCTCGTCATTCGGTACAAGCATCTTAAGACCAACTATTTTAAGCCCAGCTCGCTCAAATCTATGAAGTATTTCCCCAGTGATGCCTCTTTTAATAGCATCTTGTTTTAAGAGAACTAGCGACCTTTCAATCATGGAGTAAGATTAGCAAACTTGCATTAAAAGCACCACACTTTTTTAAAGTTACAACAGCTGCTCAGTCATTGTATAAGAACCATCAGCTCTCACTCTTAAGATACTAAATCTCGAAGTCTGCAAAAGCGACTGAGGTTTATCATTTATTGTCTTAGTAACTGCACCAACAACATAGTGCATCAAGCTCTCTTTTTGAGGATCAATATTCTCAGAAGATAAGTGGTGATCCCCGGCAATCACAGCTTTTACGTTACTACTCCTAACTAATTCAAGCATGGCGTCTGCTTGTTCTCTAACAGTAAGAATATTCTCACCATCAGAGTTACCCATAACCTTATTTGATGGGTGATACAAAGGTTGAGATAGTATGACAAAATCTGCGTCTGTTACTTCACTTTTAAACCAAGTAAAGTCACTCTCTGGTACTCTTGAGAAATTCCTACTGTTATCAAAAACTACAAACTTCACGTCTCCCAGTTTAAAAGCGTGTTTATTATCTCCGAAAACTTTAATAAAATTTTCAGGTCCTGTAGTTTCCCATAAGTCGCGATCGCCGGGTATAACATAGTAAGGAACAGAACTTAAATCTAATTCTTGTTTTGCCGCTTCTAAATCAGCAATTAACCCAAGATCGGTCACATCGCCGGTATGAATTATTGCATCCACTTCTTGATTCTGTGCTAATATTAACGAAGCCTTTAAGTTTGATGAGTCGTTATGTGAATCTGCAAAAATAGCGATTGTAATATTATCAGCCTCTGTCTTATTAGCAATGTCCTGCTCATCAGTGCTAATACCTGTAGATGTGCTTGTATCAGAAGCCTCTGCGTTGTTTTCTTGAGGGACCTCCTCTTCAACAGCAGCGGCAATCTCCTGGCGATTTACAACTTCAGAATTATATTTTTCATAGCCTTTTGTCAACATCCCGGCAACCTGCCCTACCTTTGAATCAGCCGGAATTCTTCTTGAATAGTCATAAAAAACAAGCTGCGGATTTTTCTCTGATAAAAACTTCATACCGTAAGATATAGAGAAAACAAAAACAGATATTATTGTTATAGATACAAACGACCTCGTAAACCTTGCAAATAAACTCTTCTTTTTAGTTGTCTCTGATGAGTGTCTTCTTAACATATCAAACCTTTTCCGTAGCTTTTATACCTAAAATACTAAGCCCGTTATGTAATACTATTTTAACTCCATATGTTATGAAAAGTCTAAAATCTCGCAATTGTAACGGCTGTGAGGTTAGTACAGGCACATCATTATAAAAGTTATTAAACAATTTAGACAGCTTGAAAAGATACTCGCACAATATACTTGGTGCAAATTCCTCAGCGCTTCTTTTAACAACTTCATCAAATAGAGCGAGATGTCGTAGTATTGTAGTCTCTAGAATTAAGGCATCTGAAAGCTGAAGTATCCCAAGATCTGAAAGACTAAGATCGTAAAGGTCTTCACTCAAATCAATACCTGCTTTAGAGATAAGCGTACTTGCACGGGCATGCGTGTACTGAACATAGGGACCTGAGAACCCTTTTATATTCAAAGCCGTGGCTAAATCAAACACAATGTCATTGAAAGTATTATATTTTAGAAATTCAAATTTAATTGCACCATTTCTAATAGCAATACTCGCTGCAAACTCTCCGAATTCTTTAGCAACTTTCTCATCAATAAGGTGAGTAAAATCAAGAATCTTTATGCCAACTCCTTTTCTACCGCTCATTGTATATTGATCTTTGGTAGCGTCTATCTTCAATCCTAGAAACTCCGCTGTCGCAGGGGATAGATATACAAATCCATAATTTATATGAAACATATTGTCAGACTGTGCTTTAAAACCAAGAAACTTTAAAGACTCTTTAACAGTGTTAATCGCATATGTCTGCTTCTGATCAATAACGTCAATTACGATATCAGCTTTGGAGTATGTTATATTATGACTCTCAGGTAATTTTACTGACTCACTGGATGTTTCCCATAACTCGGAAAGCTGAACTGTTTCGGGAAACAATTTGTAGTTAAAATCCTTAGACAAAAGACCAAATTTCCACATATGATATGCAATATCTTTACCAGTATAAGTTGGGACCCCGTTAGCTCTTACTATAATCTTATCTACTTCGTGATCAGAGTCAGTTGGTACAGAGGTCTCATCAGCTAATGAGTCGGGCTTAGTTTTTATCAACCAGCATCCTTTAGATTTACCCTCTGTTGCAAAATATACATTTGGATTTTTTTTCAAAATCTCAAATGTCTCTTCCCACATTTTTAAATACACAATATCGCGTTCGTGGATAACTATATCGTAGGTTATATCTAGTCCGGTAAATGTTCTAAGTTGTGCAACAAGTATCTCATCTGCAAACAAAGCAACATCTTTTGAGACCTGGTTGTTTGGATCCTCAAGCACCTCAAGAATCTCACCTAGTCTAAGTTTTAAATCATTGTTCGTGAGAAGTTGTTCTGAAATATCTGAATAAATATCCCAAGCATAATAATCAACACGAGGATATTCTGATCTTTTTATTTCGTTTAAAACTTTGGACCCTAAATACGAGGTAGCAACTTGCACACCTACATCATTTGAATAATATTGAACATTAACGTTATACCCTAAAAACTCATAAATATTTTTGATGAAATCTCCGATAACTGCATTTCTTAGGTGCCCTATATGCGGTGCTTTATTCGGATTTACATTAGAATGCTCAAGCGCAACGTGTTTATTGTTACCAAAGTTACATGACCCATAGGCATCTTTATTGACAATTACTCTTTTGAGTAATCTTAGTAACCAAGCTTGAGACAATTTAAAATTTATGAAGCCTGGTTGTGCAAATGCAACAACCTCAAAGAATGCCACTTGAAACTCTGGATCGATACAAGAATATGACAACTCTTCTACCCTATAGCTTAGATTTTTAGCAATATCTAATGGAGACTGCTTTAGTGACTTAGCTAAAACCATAGCAATGTTACTGGAATAGTCTCCCCACATCTCATTCTCGGGGGACTCTACAAAAATATCAGCCGGAGCAACCTCCAGAGCATACACATCTTTAAGACCTGCGCTTATTAAATCTTGAATACTAGGTATGACACTCAGCATGATGAAATTTTAACATTAATCATATGTTTTTACTAAAACTAAGCCGTTTGAGGTATGCGATACCGGAACATCAAAAGCTTTCATAAGATCTAGAGATTCTTTAGCTGGATGTCCATACCTATTAGCAAACCCATAAGAAACAACGGCTCTTTTAGGGTGTATTTTGACAAGCAGGTCTGTACTGAGTGTATCTTTTCCACCGTGATGAGGCATTTTTAAAACATCGATACCACTTTCATCAGCATCCAAAGGCGGTAAAAGCAAGTTACCCAACACCCTAGAGCTTACATCACCAGTATAAAGTACTTCAAAGTCCCCCACTGAAGCTAAAGCCACAAGCGAGCAATCATTCACACTTATACTGCATTCCTTTGCAGCGGGCGGCCACAAAAAAAGGAACGATAGGCCAGAGTCATTGAAAGATACGCTTGTACCATCTTGCGCTTCTGTAACAGAGCTCGAATTAACAAAAGAGTTTAATACTCTTGACCATATTTGTGTGTTGTAGTCTTGTCTTGAGTAAAAAACATAAGCAACCTTACATCTTTCAAGTATACGGTCAAAACCCCCTATATGGTCTTTGTGCGGGTGCGAAATTACAACAAAATCTATTCTGCAATTGAAGAAAGGGGACAGGTTGTCTAAAAAATAATCCGCAGAGTAATCAGGCCCGCCGTCAATAAACCCAAGGAGATTTGACTGTTTAATAATCGAGGCATCGCCTTGACCAACATTTAAAAAGTAAAAACCTGTAGCAGCTTCATAAGCAAAGTGCAGATAAACTAACCTGCAAACAAAATAAAGATAGTAAATAAGAATAAATTTCATAGTAAGTCATCTCTCTTTTTGTATACCAGCAACGCAAATAGCAAGTAATAGACTACAAGAAAGCTACTTGAGATTTTAAAGTCAATAATTGAGTACTTAAACTTGGCAAAAAACGTAGCGCCTTCAACAAAATAATCAAGAAAAGGATAGATAAATAAAGACACGCTTCTCAAAACAAAATTACTGGGGATCACGACACTCAAGGTCACGAACAATAATCCTAAAACAGTAACGTTTGGAATAACCCAAAGGAGAACCGCGTTGGCAAAGGTTGATAGTATGTTAATAGATGTCAGTTTAAACGATAGCAAAGGCCAAACTGCAAGCTGAGCAGCACAAGAAGCGGAGAAATCTTTCAAAACAATGTGATCTCTCCCAAAAACAGCAACTAGGAAGGTGTTTACTGGGGATGAAAACACAATAAGGCCTAATACGGCTAGGAAGCTTAGCTGAAAGCTTAAGCTAGAAAGCGAACCGGGATCTACAACACCTATGAAGGCTGCTACTAGCACAAGTATATAAACTGAACCGACTTTTAACCCTAAATACTTTGCAAAATATATACAAGTTACCATCAACCAAGCACGAATAACCGGATAACCAAAACCTGTGAATAATGCGTAAATTAACGTACCGATTTCTGCAATTAATAAGTTTTTTAATTTGTAGATAGAACCTAAAAGCTTTTCAACAAAACTAAATAACAACACAATATTAAATCCAGATACGACCACTACATGGATAGTTCCCGAACGAAGTAAGATGTCGTTAAACGTAGGACTAGTTGATAATTTATTTAGCCCGAGAACTGTTCCAGCTAGTACCTCGCTGTGAGGACTTGGAAAATATCTCCTGAATCTTGCGTAAAACACGCTCCTACTTTTCTCAAAAGAACTACTAATACTATTTAAGCTTTCGTTTTTGACCTGCTCCCTGCTCTGAAAGACACCAAGTCTTATTGATAGCAGCAACAAAAGAAGAGATATGACGAAATATGAATGTATTCTAGAAAACAATGTCATTCTTAATTTTTGTTAATGTACCTAGCGGTACACCAGACCTATCCGATAAATCCTGGAAGTCCTTATACGGCCTACCAGCAATAATTTTAGCTACATAAACACTTCCTATACCAGGTAAGGTATCGAGTTCTTCTTGCGAAGATGCATTGATGCTTACTTTTGAGGTACTTTCCGGTGTCGAAGGACTCGGCTTAATACCTGTTTGAGTTTTGACAGGTGCTTCAGGTAAAGATGAACTGGCAGTTTCAAATGATAAAATATTAGCGCTAGCTGAGCTAGTAGACTGATAAATTTCCCATTCAAAGGGAATATAAATTTTAGCAGCGTCTGTTAACTTTTGAGCTAAATTAATATGTTTTAAAACCCAATGGCTGTCAGCAGACGAACTAATACCCCCAGCAAAGGTCAGGATGTCCCCTACTCTGCTACCGGACGGCAGTTCATAAAACCCTGGCTCCTTGACAGCACCTCCTATATCTACAACTATACTGTCATCAATCTCATTAAGAATATCCTCAGATCCACTAGTCGTTTGCTCCGGTCTTGACGTAACAGTTAAAGCTGAGGGCTGTACTTTTGAACCAGGAATCTTGACTACCTGGTAAATTGAAAATGACGCAGAAAACACTGCCAATGAAAGAGATACTACAGATAGTATTGGTAACTTGTAGTGATCTAGAAGGTTAAAGAATAGTACAAGATCAAACTTTTTCACAAAATCTTTTAATCATAAAACTGACACCTCTTGAAGAACAGGCACTCTAGTTAAACTGGAAGCTCATTATTCACCGCGTATTTACCGCTAATGATACGCGAACATAGCTAATCTTACTGCCGGGAATCTATTATTTACCGCATGTTTACCGCATTATAATGGAATAAAATTAGATCAACACGGGTTTAACGTAACAAAGTTTGAATGGTTTTACTTCTCTAAAGCGGATTCTGCAATGATGTCTCTAAACAGAGGGGTTTTAATTAAGCTTTTAAATATACGCACTAGGCTTGGTTTATTTATTCTGTAAAAAACTTCTCTACCTTTTTTATCACTTTTTAAAAAGCCAAGCGATGCTAATACACGTAAGTGGTGGGATGCAAGGTTCTCTTCAACATCAAGGTTGTCAGCAACATAAGTTACATTCTGTTCCCCATCAGATAGCATTTGAATTATCTTAATTCTATTCGTATCAGACATTGCTTTTGAAAGTTTGTAGTAATTGAACATACTTGGAATATACAACCTTTATTGCTCTAATTCAAATAATTATAATTAGAATATTGTTTGTACTCGAGAAACATTGTTGTAACAGCAACTCTAACTAAAAAAAGAGTACGGATATACTTACTACATTCTAAGTCTTTTTTATCTCTTCGAAGTAGGGATCTAGATCTGAAACAAATACATTTACTAAATCGTTGCTAACAGAAAGGACAGCTGATTCAAACTGTAATTGAACTACCCTCACCGATGTACGAACAGTAACCATTTTTTTAACTAAAGAAATGAAATTTTCGTGATAAGGTAATATGTCAAACACACCTTTATCATTAAAAGACGTGACTGACAGAGCATCCTCGTCAAAGAAAGTTTTTTTTCTATTTTTTATAACTACATGTAATGTAGTGCTCATGGTATTAATTTGCAGGTATGTCTTTAATGCTACCTATGTATAAAAATTTGTCAGCTGTGATTTTATCAACATCGCCATTTACAATAGATTTCACATCTGAAACTGTAGTTTTGAGATCAACTGAAACTCCCTGTTTACCTGTCTGCTCTTGAGCCACAAAGAAGTTCTGTGTCATATAATTCTTAAGCTTAATAGATCTTTGAAAGACAAGTCTGTCTTCTTCGGACAGCTCAGCTTCGCCAACCAAAGATACTATTCTTTCCAAACTAAGAGCTCTACTTAACAGCTGTCTTGCTGCAATATTGACTACATAGTGATCCATGCTTACCATTAATGGGTTAAGAGCTGACGATGTTGACGATAATATATCAACAGCTGGCAATCTACCATCTCTATACACATCGCGAGATAAAACGATGGTGGAGTCCAAATATCTAAGTATCTCTTGCACACCTTGATCTAATATGTCATCTGCAGGAATGTATACTGCTTCTATTGTGGTTATAAAATTGTCCTTTTTTCCAACAAGTCTTTCATGAACCTGTGCGACCTCAGACGCAAGGGTTGCTTGGTAACCATCCTCAGACGGTATAATATTCATTAATGTGGATAGCTCGTTACCTGCTTGCACATATCGATACATATTATCAATAAAGAACAGCACATTCTTCTTTTTATCATCTCTGAAATATTCAGCTACCGTAACGCCTGCCGGCGCTGTTAACATTCTTATAGAAGACATGGCACCCATCGGACCAAATATTAAAGCAACGTTTGGTAAGACGCCGCGTTGCTCAAGTTCATTAATTAATTCGTGACCTTCACGAGTACGCTCTCCTACTCCGGCGAATACGCATACAGTGTCTTCTTTATCAACGCTCACAACATTGTGCATTAATTCAGTTAATAATACAGTCTTTCCTACACCAGAACCACCGAACAATCCCGTCTTACCGCCCCTAATTAATGGAGCAAAAAAATCGAGTACCTTAATGCCTGTCTCAACTATCTCTCTGTGCGAGGTTGTTTCTTCATAGGTTGGCGGTGTATTATAAATCTCTCTTGATGCCTCATATTGTATGTCACCTTTACCGTCAATCGGTACACCGAGAAAGCTTGTAACCCTACCAAGAAGACCATTGCCAACTGGTATAGAAATGGATTGCCCGGTGTCTATAACCTTCATCCCTCGAGAGACAGTAACACCGTCAACAAGTAAAAAACAATATAACTGGTGATCGTTTAGCGACGAGTAAACAAGTAACTTGGCTTCATTTTTTTCAACCACCAAGACGTTAAAAATATCAGGTTTATAAGCCCCAGTATACTCAACAACGACTGTATTCCCCTTTACGCTAACTATTTTACCTATTTTTTTATTTTCGTTAATTAATTCCATAAATGTAGTCCTGCTATTGTGTCTTGTTGTTTTTTATTTGTGACATAATGCTTCACTTTTTGTTTTCGTAAATTTAGTTTTTTTACGTGTTTATCAATCTCACCGAGCGAATGATCTAAGCTTATCATCCTGGAAGCATACTTACTAAGATATGATTCATTAACCGACTGCTCAAAATTTGACGCAATGATCTGATCCTCGAAAAACGCTAATACTGTATTGAAATCTGGTTCAAAATTAAACTGTATATTCTTATTTGTCTTTTGAACACTCTGAGAACCACCGGTTAAAAACGTAGCCTCAGGTAGCTGTGAAAGAATAGTCTTAAAGCTTCCATGGTAAACAACAACAGTCTCATAAGAAAGAATGCATTTAAGTATGTCATTTAGATGACTATTGTCCCCTAAAGAATCAGATAGATCAAAATAGTCATATTTTTCTGTATAACCTGAATCGTCAAGCAATCTTTTCCCTACCTTACCTACAACAGCAGCGTGGGCAGAGGTATCGCTCTTTAAATCCTCATAAAATCTATTAAAAGTGTCGGCTACAATTGAACCATAAAGGTATGTATTGGCTGATAAGAGAACATATATCTTCGAACCATTTCTAGAGGACGCTTGCTTTTTACTTAACAATGACTTACCTCTCTTTGAAAGTGCATCTAACTGATTTCGATAAGAGTTCAAAACTAATGAAAATATTTTATTGACTCCATCGTAATATTCTCTATTTTTTAATACAAAATCTCTCGTGGATCTCATTCTAATAGATGCTATTTCCTGATAAGTTGAGACTAGGTCACGAATATCTAGAGTAGCCTTATATTCTTCTTTAATTTCTTTAAGTCTAGACATATTTTAATATATTCTCTGAATTCTCAGACACAGTAAAAAGTAACTGGTTCAAATCTTTAGCATTATAAACAAGCGAATCAACAAGACCGGCATATGAAGAATCGGTGAAATACATGTTAATCATCTTTTTCTGCTTAACTTTAAGCGATGCGATGCTTTCTGTATTCCACTTGCCCGCCCACACAAGTGTAAAGATTAAAATTTCAAGGCTTATAGGTAAGACCTCGTCTATATCCTGGTTAAAAATTGCCTCAACCCTCTCGCCTACATCAATGGTTGATTTAGTTCCTTCGTTTAACTCAGCTCCGAATTGCACAAATCCTTTTACTTTTTCATATAAGGACATGAAAGATAGTAACTCTCTACTTATGCTCCACCTCAACGCATTTTGGGTCTGCCTGCCAACTCTTGTAACTGACAAAAAGTAATTTATCGGAGGTCTTTTACCTCTTGAAAAAAGATCACGATCAAAGAAAAGGTGTCCATCTGTAATAGACATAAGATTTGTTTGAATATAACCGGATATATCATTCTCAACTGTGTCAGCAACTGGTAAACACGTAATTGACGCCTCGTCTTCACCAACTACAAAATTTCCGCCTCTTTCAAGCAGTTTCGCGTGAATATTAAATATATCACCTGGATAAGAGCTTCTGCCGGGAAATCTCCCACCTAGCAATGCAAATTCACGATAGTACTTGCCGTGTGAAGTGAGATCATCAAATATTATAGTTACGTCATTACCTTTACTGTTAAACCATTCCGCAACAGACATAGCAGCAAAAGGACATATAATAATGCTACTTAAGGGATCGGATGACTCAGCAACTATAAGAATAGTCTTATCTTTAATCCCATTGCTGTGTAAAAAGCTTTCTATCTTTTTAATATCGCTTTTTGTCTTACCTATACAGCAATATATAGTTATATTATTACTTTTATATTGAGAGTTGCATATTTGAAGTAAGAAGCTTGTTTTTCCTGTCTGTTTATCTCCTATTACCAGCTCACGCTGACCTTTACCCAAAGGTACTAATAAGTCAACAACTGATACGCCAGTATAGTAAGGCTTGGTTATCTTGCGTCGATCACTTATCGTACGTATTTGTGTATAAAGCTCTACGTAATCTGTAACATCATGAAACGGATCCTCAGAATATAAGGAATGACCAAGAGGAGAGATTACCTTACCCAACATACTTTCAGACACAGGCATTTTTAGCTTTGAATTAGTACGCACTGCTTTAGTACCTATAGATACTGATTTTCTGCTAAATAGTGCTACTTCTACTGAAAGCTCATTTAGAGATGAAACAGTGCCGGATTCACCAGACTCGAATAGAATAACCTCATCCAAAAAAGCGTTAGGTAGACCAGATAATAAAACAATAGGATA
Source organism: uncultured Candidatus Saccharibacteria bacterium (assembly GCA_964540135.1). Taxonomy (GTDB): domain Bacteria; phylum Patescibacteriota; class WWE3; order UBA101185; family UBA10185; genus CAZCAQ01. The sequence continues at coordinate 105,996 of CAZILK010000002.1, forward strand.
TCTTGAAGATTCTACAAAACCAATCTCTTTAACCTCCGATAGATACTGATTAAAATCTTTACCAAAAATCATATTACACCAATGCAGACAATTTCTGTTGAAATGTTGAAGATTTAAATAACTCCCCAACTAAATTACTTAAAGAGTAATCAAAAACACGCCCTTCAAGATACACTACTACCCCACCCTTTATACTTTCATCTACAGTTAGCTCAAGAAGACCGACATAATTAGGCGTAAAAATATTTGAATATATAACCTCAAGTAACTGCTCATCTGGAAAAGTCGCTGTAGATACTTTTACCACTACGCAGTCAATCAAACTTTTTTTAATTGCCTGTAGCTCATCTTGAGACGCTGAGACATCAATACCGCACTCGTTACAGACAGGAGCTTCAAAATTCACAGGAGACCCAGAGCTCGAGTAAGTCCCACTCACAAGCTTGTCTAACTCGTCTAGGATTTCTTCCCGTTTCAATGTAGTTTTAAGTTTGGAATAAATGTTGAATGACATATATTGGTTACACGTTAATCGCTTTTTTGATATCTTGAAGATATTTCTCAATAAAGGAAACATTGTCTTCAAAGCTCATGGTTTTTCCTATAGCTTCAACACTCACCAATTCGAGTATTTTAAAGAGAGATTCATCTATCTTTTTCAGCTTAGCTTCTTTATACTTAGTTAATTCATCATCTATCACGCTGTATTGTTCTTTAAAGTTACTTTGTATTCCTTTTCTCCCCTCCTCTAACTCTTTGAGCAATGCTTCTCTGAACACAGACATTTCTGAGGCGAGCTGTTTCTCCAAAGAGTCTGAAATTGAATGAATACCCTCCAAATCTTTAGCTTGTTCTGAATTTAACACCGAGCTGTACTGAGAAAGCAAGTCCCGGGACGTGCTTTCAAGAATTGCGGTGTGCTTTTGTAACATATCTTCATTTGCTTTCGCTATTTTAGCATGAGTATCATCTGTTAAAGACGTGGCGGCTTTTAGAATTTCTTGCGATTTAATATTCGAATCCTTAAGGATTGCTAGCGAAGCTATTTTAGCTTCTTCTACAATCTTGGCTGCTTGATTATATGCATCTTCTTTAATCTTATCGGCGTCTGCATTCTTATCTTTTTCGATATGCGCAAGAAGTTTAGTTGAAAACCTCATGGTGTGGATGACGACAATAACAACGCTTAGAAGGAAAAAAAGCACAAGAACAATAAATAAAGCTAAGAATATTAACTCAGCGGGCAGTTGATTTAACATGTATAGATTCTAGATTATCAAGATAAGGTAAGCAAGGAAAACACCTGTAAACATTATAAGTCCGGTTAAGAGAAAATTGAAAAACACGGTTGTACGAATTGTATTCTTGGCTAAAGGATTTCTACCCATTGCCTCAATGCTAGTACTTGATGTTCTGCTAAACGATGCAAAACCAATAAGAAGAGATGCCACAACTGAAAGACCAGCTAGTAGATACCTTAACGATTCAAGTGGCGCTAGGCTCGGCGAATCTAAACCACTTCTCACTATCTGGAGAAGGTTTGACCTTGGGTTTGTTGAGAGGAATTGGTTACCAATGTTTAAGCTAACTAAGATTAGTTTAGTTTCACCAGGCTTAGCATTTTCAAAATCTTCAAGCGCTATACCTAAAACGTAACCAGAGCTAAGCGCCTTCTTCCCCACCCCTTTCTTTGTTGAAGAAGTAATAAAATCCCCCTTTTTTATATCTCCAGACTCCGTACTAACTCTAACCATAACCTGTCCGGAGGAAACTACTATCTTAGAGCTAACTATCTCACTATCCTCAAGAGATAGCGGAGGATTATTCACAATTACCCCAAACATCTTGACATCGTAATCGCTTGAGCTCAAGCGATAGGTACCTTTGTCACTGATTGATACAATGTTACCTTCGGCACCTTCGTTGTTCTCTATCTCAAGCATGACCCCAAGACCGGATCCAGTCGATTGAGCTTGGGTAACTACTGGATCAAGAAAAAATGTAGTAACTATTAACAAGCTAAAAGATAAACAGAAAAACTTTATTTTCACAATCTAAGCTTAAAAAAAACTTAACTAAGAGTCAACACTATACTCGGAAGTAAACACTCTAGCTAGAAACAATGAAAAATAGTTGAATAAAATAGTTAACCGATAAAAATGCGCACGAATTTAATATAGCATACAGTGTCATATATGTTGGGCGGACTTTATAAAAAGAAACTCTACAAAAACAGGTTAAGTTATTGACTTTAAAAACTAAATTATCTACCATTATTACAACCTTACTTTTGATTGTTACGAAAAGATTTTGTAAAGTAAGAAAGAGTCGATGCCTGCCCAAAAAAAGACGAATAAAAATGAACACATAACTGTTTCTAAAGCCGCCCGCTATTTGGGTGTCTCGGCATCGACTTTAAGGAAGCTAGAACAAGAAAATCAAATTACATCACAAAGAATTTCAAATGGCTATAGAACATATAAAATAGATGACTTAAACCTTTTAAAAACCTCACTTGAAAAGAAAAAGCTAAATAAGCAAGCAGCTAAAGTTGTTGTTTTATCAAAACCACACTTCCCTACTCAATTAAAATTAGACAAACAACACAATCTAGAAAACACCAGCAACTACATGACTAATAAAGACGAAGATATGAAGAATAAGATATTCTATGAAGAGAGTGTGCGAAGTTCGTTGAAAAACAAGATCCAACTTTTTGTACTAAGCCTTGCGGTCGTAACAAGTATCTCTTCGGGAATACTAGTAGCTAACAAATACGCTGCCTCGCCCATCGGCTCAAACAATCAAAGCAATACGCTCGGTATTCAAAGCTTCTCTATCGGCCAAGTACTAGCTGAAGCAGCTAGAAGAACTAGCTATAAAATAAATTTTAACACCGAGGCACGATTCAGACAGAACGCACTTTTCGATGAAAGTGTAGATATTTCAAAAAACTTAAATGTTAAGCAGAATGCTGAGATTACAAACAACCTTCGACTGGGCGGAGTTCTAGACACTACGAATCTAACCTTGAGAGACGCAGCAACAATAAGCGGCTTAAATGACATAGATGCAACAACTAAGGCAACACTAGAAAGAGAGCTCTCAATAGACGGAGATGTTATCGGCGAAACCTTACTAACTACAAGGCTTAATGAAAACATAATAGATGACATTGCGCTGGCTAATGAAATTAACTACTCAGGGGTATTGAACATAACAGGCGAAATACAGTTTGACAGTGAAACAGGTTCTGATGGTGATATCTTATCATCTGATGGCAGTGGTTTACCGGTATGGATAGCTCAAACTACTATCAATGCAGGAGAACTCGAAGGACTAAGTTCCACTAGTTTTCTGAGATCAGACACGAGTGACTCGTTTACAAGCGGCACATTATCATTTGATAACGGTACTCTTCTTGATCTTTCAGCTATTAATGTATCAAGCTCAACACCGCAAGGACTTAAACTTCCGCAAAACACTTCCCTGACTGTACCTTCATCAGGCAAAGGTTTTCTTGCATACAATACTAGCGACGACAAACTTAAGATCTTTAACGGCACAGCATGGGTTGATGTCACTCCAACGGCTTTATACACATTATGGTCACTTGCTGTAGATGGAACAATATATGACGCAATTACCGACCAAGTTGTTGTAAATTTAAAATCAGGATCAGGGGTTAATGTAGCCAGAACTGCGGCAAACGAAATTACTCATTCTTTAGGAGCGTTAACGACAGATTGGAATCAAACAGGGGCGTATGACATAGTATTGAACAATTCGTCGTCTGAATTTAAGCTTCTGGAATCCGGAGCCTCGCCTTCCCTATTCGCAGTCATTGATGCGGGAGATCTGTCCGGCACTGATGCCACGTTCACTCTAAATGGAACAAGTGGAACTATACTAACAGACACGAGTGCGGGCGGACTTCTTACTACATGGGATCAAGATACTTCAAACGATCTCACCACCTCAACGAATTTTAACGGTGATGTTTCAGGAACATACTTAAACATCCAGTTGGCTGCAGACTCTGTGACAACTAGCGAAATAGATGATGAAACAATTGCTGAAGGAGATTTGAACATAACAGTAGCTCCTGTTGATGACTACATATTGTCATATGATTCAGGAGCCGGAGGCTTGACATGGATTCCAAATGCGGCCGCCGCTGGTACGAGTAAATGGACTGATGGCGGAGCAATTACTTACCTCACGGATACCAACGACAATATTGCAATCGGGGCAATAGATGCAACCGCAAGTTTTTTCTATGACAATGTTAATGAAAAACTAATACTTACAAATACAACAGGAGGAGATTCATTCGTTGTAAACGACGTTTCGTCAGATACTTCCCCGTTTGTCATAGATACTTCAGGTAATGTAGCGATAGGAACACCTACGACAAGCGCAAAACTTGAATCTCTTACGACCTCGGGAGAACAGTTAAGACTTAGTTACGCAACAGGAACAGACTACACAGGATTCACAGTGGACAACACCGGAGATCTGACAATCAACTCTACAGGTAACAACATTATTATCGCAACAGGAGATGTACTAAACACTGACACTCTCACATTAACAGGTACCGGTACGCTTAATGGTCTTGACGCTGTTGATGCAACCAGTGAAGACACCATCGAGGCTCTCATCTTTGACGCTGACGCTGAAAGTATAACCGGTGTTTGGGAAGTCCAAGACAATATTGCTTTTAATCTTGGTACTGATGCTAACTGGTCAATTGCATATGATGAGACAACTGATGACAGACTTGAGATAGTATCATCCGGAGCCATAAGTGGAGATAACGGAGTTTTGTTTGATCTTGTAGATAGTGGAGCTGATTCGACATTTAATATAAGTAATAGTGCTGCGACATATAACGCTAATCTTGTTGTTGATGGGAGTATCAGGGGTAATGACTACTACTCTGGAGATAACACTCAAGGAGCAACTGGAACAGTATCCGGTCTTGTGTTTAAAGATGGGTTGTATACCTCAGGATCTGTTCCTGCCGGTGGAGATATAACAGCAGTTGGTGATTGCGGATCTGGTGATTGTTTTGTTG
>CAZILK010000002.1:111175-116996 GCA_964540135.1 uncultured Candidatus Saccharibacteria bacterium
TCTGGTGCAATATCAGGTGATAACGGTGTACTCTTTGATCTTGTAGATAGTGGAGTTGACTCAACCTTCAGCATCACAAATAGCAATGGAACATATAAAGCTAATCTTTCTGTTGAGGGAAATGCAACAATATCAGAATATTTGTACTTTGGCGGGGGTGTTGCCGAATACCTCAGATTCGACACAAGCAACTTCCTGCTCTCAGATGACCTGCTACCAAATGCTAACGATACGCTTGACCTTGGCTCCAATACATATAGGTGGCAAGATCTATACTTAGGCCCAGGAACACTCCATATAGGAACTTCAACAACTGATGAAGGAACCTTTTCATATAACACCACAACTAACTTGCTAGACCTTTCCATAAGCGGTACTAGTGTTGCAACCTTTGGACTAGCTCAAGCAGCTTTTGGAGTACCAACAGCGTTCAATGCGGCGGGTGATGCTAGCTTTGGCTACGATCTAGTACTTACAAATCAAACAGCATCAAAAATTCAAAGCTACGGACCACTAACAATTGAGTCCGGTGAGAATTTTGAAAACCAAAATCTTACATTAACAACATTCGGGACTGGCGATGTAGTCTTTAACTTACCTTCAAGCGGTGCAGCAATATTTCAGGGCGCTGTTGCAATTGATTCCCAACAAACTTTAACTGCAAATGATACAGACCCATCTGTTGCTGCAGGATCGCACTGGATAACTAACAATAACTCAGGAACAAATTACACCAACTTCCTTGACGGAACAGCAGGACAAATATTGATAATCGAAGTTAATGATGCAAATACAACATTTAACTGTATAGGAAGTGAAGCAACCATAAACTGTGGTAATCTGGATATTGCAGCAGCAGCTGGAGACATTTTAACCTGGGTATACGATGGCACAATTTGGAATTTAATAAACTGGATGGATGAGGGCGATACTCAAACAGGAGCAGACCTTGCAGAGCTTTACGTTAGTTCACAAAAACTTGAACCAGGCGACATTGTTATGGTAGATAACACTAACTCCGCATTAGTTAAAAAAACCACAACGCCATACCAAAACGCCTCACTTGGAATAGTATCAACTAATCCGGGCATAATACTGGGACAAGGAGATTATGAAGGGCTTACTACATACCCAATAGCACTTGCAGGAAGAGTACCGCTGAAAACAAATACAGAAAACGGGCCAGTTATGTCGGGTGATCCACTCACCCCATCCTCTACTCCAGGTGTAGCAATGAAAGCTATAAGGGCGGGTAGGATAATAGGATACGCACTAGAAGATTTGAATTCAGGTACTGATAAAGTTCTAACGTTTGTGAACTCTACTTGGTACGACCCACAAACTGTATTAACCGCTTCAGGAGATTTAAATCTAACCGGCAGTGCTTATCTAGACGGTCTCCTAACTGTTCAAGGAGTTAATGTTCTGGGTGAATTACAAACACTAACAACTAACTTTAATACAAACTCAACTGAAGGCAGTGAACAATTAGGACAAATTACGACTGAGATTGACAGTATCAACTCACAACTTGAAACACTAACAACTACGGTTAATCAGCTAGCAGCTGAATCTACCCAATCCACTCAAAGCTCTGGCTCAGGAGATGCCAGCGCTATACTTGGACAAATTACACAGCTATACAACGATTTTGTAGAATTCACAAACGATCTTGGATTATCAGCATCAACTGACAACCAAGGCGAAAACGTACTAACAATAGATAGTAAGCTTGTAGCACTTGCTGAAGCTTCTTTTAATGATGTTGTTGTCACAGGAGATCTTAACGTGGGTATGTTAAAACTAGACTCTATCGCAAACTCAATTGGAATTATTGGACCTGCTTGCTATAACGCAGACACACAAACAACTAACCAAACACTTTGCGATGCCCAAACTCTGTATATTCAAAAAGAACTTGCTGGTAATATAGACCTATTTGATGCAGGTATTGTCTTGTCCCCAGATGGCGGAATTAAAACTGTTGGAAAGATAGAAGCAAAACAAGTTAAGGCTGAGGAGCTTATTCTTGAGCAAGAATCAGTTGGGTCTGGAGTACTGGAAGCTGGCGAAACTACAGTGACAATAGAATCAACTCTTGTTAAAGTAACTTCAAAGATATTTATCACACCAACAACAAGCACTCAAGGCGCAAGTTTATACATAAGCTCAAAAGATGCGGGTACGGCGTTTGAAGTTAACGCAGACTCACCTGCCTCACAAGATATTGAGTTTGATTGGTTTATAGTTAACGAGAATTAATGAAGACTAAAAGTTTTAAACATAAAGTTAAAATCTTAAGAAATAGTTTTTTCACTATTGGTATTGGGGTTGTACTAGTAGCGGTTCCTGTCATATATCTGCAGCTTAAAAACACTCAACAAGTGAAAGCTGCTTGGTATAATGATTCCTGGCTTTTTAGAAAAGAACTGACAATCGATGCCTCAAAAGTAGATGATACAGGGAGTGCGGACCTCGCTGATTTCCCATTTGTACTAAGTCAAACATTTCCGGAACTCGCAGATAAAGCAAAATCTGATTTCTCTGATGTTTTATTTACAAGTAGCGACGGTGTAACGCAGCTTGATCATGAAATAGAAAGCTACAATAAAGCATCCGGACAAATAACAGCCTGGATAAAAGCAACGCTAGACTGGGACAATGACACAAAAATTTATATGTACTACGGAAACCCGAACTCTGCTAATCAAGAGGACCCTGTAAATGTTTGGACTGGGGTTAATAATAAGGGTGTGTGGCATATGCCTGAGGATCCATCATCCTCTTCTGACTGCAATGGCGGTGCCGGAAGCTACGAAATATGTAACTCAACCTCTACATCTCTCAGTCATGCTGACGCACTCACCTCCATGACAGCCGCAAATCAAATGAATGGAAAGGTTGATGGTAGCATTGATTTTGACGGAACTGATGATTATTTAGATGCCGGTAATGATATATCTTTAGATATAGGAATCGGTGACTTTTCGATTATGATGTGGGTAAAATTAGCACCAGTTGCAGATGGCCAAATAGCCTGGTTTATGAACAAAATAAGCGGGCAAGCTACCGGTAACGGCGTACGAGGCTTTCAACTTGGTTGGAGAGATGACTGCTGCGGTGATGCAGTTCAGCTCAGGTACAATGACGGCAAACTTACCTGTGCCCCCAACTGTCAAATTAATATTGAGAATTCAACTGATATAGATGACGACACATGGCATTTCATCGCAATAAGTGCTGATCGAAGCGGAAGTGCTTCTTTTTATGTAGATACTGTAAACGAAACCACTGTTATAAGTGGGAGAACTGGCTCACTGACTACTACTAACCCATTGATTATAGGAGATAGTGTAACACCGCCTACCTCTTCAAATGCAGACGGCCAAATAGATGAGGTTAGATTTATTGTAGGTACAGCGATATCCACACAATACATACTAACTTCATACACCAATCAATCAGATCCAATTGGTTTTTTTAAAACAGCAAAGAATGAGGAAAAAAGAGCTGATCCTGTCGCAATATGGCATATGGATGAGAACACTGGTGCAACAACATATGACAACACTCCAGATCAAGAAAATCTTACAAACGTAGCTTCTGCAACCTGGACACAAGCAGACAATGCGTATGGCGTAACCCAAACTTTTTTAGACTTTAACGGTAGCTCTAGCAGATTACTCAGCTCCTACGACGAGGATTTTAATTTCGGCACAGGATCTTTTTCAGTCTCTGGCTGGTTTAAGCACGGCGCTTCACCGCCAGGCAGCACCTCATATCTTATAAATCGCTATGTAACAGCGGGCTGGGCGGTGTATATGAATACGAGCGGATATGTGTGCTTTGGTATTGATGATGATGCAACTTTTTCTATACAAGATGATGCTTGCTCGACAAACCTTGCCGACGGAGCATGGCATCACTTCGAGGCTGTAAAAACAGGAACCACAGAAATTCGGCTTTATATAGACGGTATTAGTGTAGATTCATCATCCGTAACTGCAAATGGCTCTCTTTCCGGAGCATCTCCCAATCTATATATAGGCGCACATAGCTCAAACAACAGCACCTATAGCGGTTATTTTGCAGGATCTCTTGACAATATCATAGTTTATCAGTATGCAAGATCGCCAGCTCAAGTCAGGAATGACTTTTTACAAGAAAACTCTAATATCTCAGTGCAAGTAACAACAGCCGATACTGTTACTAAGCCAATCGGTTGGTGGCGTCTTGACGAACTATACGGGGACAGTGCTAACTCCTCAGGATCTGATATTACTGTTGACGGTAGTCTTGCAGGAGCAACTACCTGCCCTCCAACCTCCGGTGCCTGCCCTACTTGGTATAAGTCAGGGAAAATGAACGGAGCTCTAGATTTTGATGGCGGGGATTATGTAGAAGTTAACGATGATTCAGATCTTGATTTCACTAGTGGTGCTGATTTTAGCATCAGTGGTTGGTTTTACAGAGACACAACAGGTACCAATGATGTGATAGTTGCTAAAAGAGATGGTGTTGCTAGCGGAGATGTTGGTTATATTTTGTACATTAATAGCTCAGACTTACTAGTCCTCGAAGTAAGCGATGGATCAGATGAATATAGCTTAGTTTCTACATCCACATTTGCATCTGTGGGCTGGAATCACTTTGTCGTAGTTTGGGATAAAGGGAGTGCGACAAATTCTGAAATTTATATAAATGGAGTAGACGACGATCCGGATGATAACAATGACATAGGTACAATTGGCAATATAGACACACTTGCCAACACAAGACCATTGAGACTTGCGGCTAACAGTAACGCGACTCCTGCTGATTTCATTGACGGAAAACTTGATGACATAAAAGTATTTAACTACGCATTAACCGCAGCTCAAGTTAAAGTTGAGTATAATTTTGGAGCAAGCTTAAGTGTTTCAACCACTTCATCCGAAGCTGCGAATCTTGCAGATGGTGCAGGCACAGATCCAATTGGTATCTGGTCACTTGATGAAAACACAGGAGTAAATACTGCCTATGATCTATCAGGCAATGCTTATGATTTAACACTAACAAGTATTTCCCACGGCGACTGGGTGCCGGGAAAATATGGATCTGCAATTGACTTTGATGGCACCAATGACTACGCTACGGCAACAACTGAAAACGGCAATTTTTCACTGAATAGTTATTCTATATCTACTTGGTTGTATAGGCAGGCTGACAGCGCGGGTATTGAAGCGGTACTAGATAACAGAGACGGCGCGACAGATGGATGGTCATTATTTATTGACGCAAGTGATAAGCTATCGTGCTCTTATAACAGCACACTTTCAGTCAGCACAACATCTATTGCACTAAACACTTGGTATCATGCAGAGTGTACTTCAAGCGGTGCGCTTCAGACACTGTATCTAAACGGCTTGCAAGAAGACTCAGATGCAATATCTGGAAGTATAAGCGAGGCAACAAACTTTAGAATTGCAACACAAAGCTACGGTACCAGTCAAAAATTCTCCGGTTATTTAGATACTATCAAGGTTCACAACTACACAAGAACACCTGGACAAGTTGCGTACGAATATAATAGAGGCGGACCAACAGCATGGTGGAAATTCGACGAATGTACAGGTACTGTTGCAAATGATTCATCAGGGCATGGCCTAACAGGAACTATCACTGCTGGAAACTCAAGCGGTGATAACGATAGCGCAGGAACTTGTGGTAGTGGTACCAGCGGAACAACGGATGAGATGTGGAATGCAGGAACAACCGGAAAACTTAACGCGAGTCTTGATTTTGATGATACAAACGACTATGTAAGCGTAACTGCTAACGC
>CAZILK010000003.1:0-34895 GCA_964540135.1 uncultured Candidatus Saccharibacteria bacterium
GATACTGGAAGAGAGGTTGTTAGATATGCACTTGGTACAAGAGTTTATAAAAGTGTTTCTGACATGCTTGAGCATGAGGACTACTCCAAAATATTCCCCGGGGTTGAGTCAAAAGAAAAGCTAAATGCAATCTACGAAGAAGTTAAAAAGAAATGGGGACAAGAGTATAAAGATAACCTCGAGAAAAATGGCATTGTTGTAATTTACATTGACCAGCAAAACTAAACTACCAATTATTCACTCATTAATATTGTCAAAAGTTCTCGTAAGTTTTACTATTTACATGTGAGTGAAAAACCTGCCAAGAAGTACCAACCACGAGGTAGTAAAACTAAATTAGTCGATGTTAAAAAAACGCACTCTGGTTCAGTTGAAGTTTTATCTAGCTTAATCCACACATCAGAAACTGAAGATAACAACACACTAATTGACATTAAAGTAACTAATCCACTAAAAAGAATTTATACACTTCTTCAAGATATTAAAAAACATCAATCAACTACCTTTAGTTTAAGATTTACCATACCTCTAATTGCACTACCGGTATTTTTGTTTGTTGCGTTTCAACTCGGAAGAGGGGACTATCTGTGCAATCAGAAATCAACTTCAAAGATCGGTATGGTCAAAAACATTTCAGTTGATGTTCCTCTTGATGGTACTAGAGAATATTCTTTTATCTGGAACTTTCTACCATTCTTACCAGGAGGCAAACCGCAAACTGTATATAAACCTGAGAAAAGAGTTCTACTTTTGTCAGAGGGTAAAGAGCCTATTCAAATAATCCATACTTTGGATATTGACTTTAGTAGCTATCAAGGCCAAAACACTGTTATCACAGGCTTTTACTCAGAATGCACAAATGTAATGACAGTTAACTCAAAAAACAATATTGCAGTGTTATAGTTATTTCTTACCTGTGTAGACTACTTCAAAAAGAAGCTTGTCTGGGGATTCAAACATAACTTGATAATATGTTTCATCCTCACTCATCGCAAACTCAGCTCTGTGTCTTGGGGTATCAAATAACAAAGAGATATTTTGATCTTTAAGCCAGCTAACTATTTCATCGACTTCAGCTACACTACTTGCTCCAAAAGATGTGTGATTTAATCCAACACCATCGTAATTGTTGTTACTGTCTGTTGTTTTTGGCATAAACCAGATGCTTGATTTACTGTCTAAGTGAAAACCAGCATAGCCTTCGTCCTTAGCAAGCACCTCAAATCCAAGCTTTTCCATAAGCTTTATGTAAAATGCTATATTCTCAGTATTAATGTTAAGTTGAATGTGATGTAGAAATGATTTCATATTTATTTTCCTTTGTTAAAAAATTTAATAGATTAATTAAGTACTATAAATGCTTTATAAAAAAGTCAACAGTCCTTTGCATAGCGACATCAAAATATGGTGATGTAATATTATGACCGCCTCCGGCGTATTCATAGATTTCATGCTCTTTATTATTCTCAGCGAGTACTTTAGCAAGCTCTCTTGAGTAGTTAATATTTACAACATCATCATTTACAGAGTGGTGAAGCTGGATTGGTTTTGTTAAGTACTTAATATTACTTGTTAAAGAGATAGCTCTCCAAAAATCACTTGAGAAATCAATTGAATCAGGGTCTGATCTCACCTTTTGAACTTCTTCTGAAGTCTCTCTGTTTTTATCAGGAACACCAACTCTTGGTATACCTTGTCTCGGAGCACCTCTGTAACTTGAATCACTGATACCGTATTTACCAAAATCTGCATAGCTATAAACAGCTCCTGCCCAAATAACACCCGCTTTAACATCATCAGACACAAGCATAGCTCGCAGTAACAGATTACCGCTCATACTGTGACCCCACATACCAATTCTTTTTGGGTCAATAGCTTCATGTTTTTGAAGAGCTTTTAAAGCACTAAGTGCGTCAATCATATAGCTGGAAGAAAAATATGTGCCTGAAGATACTCCTTCAGATTTTGCATTGCCTCTAAAATCAATCTTAAAGACAACAAAATTATTTCTTGCCAAAGCATCAACATAAGCAACATAATAGCCCTCGGTTGTGTACTGTGCTGGTGGAATATACCCGTGATTAAAGACTATGGCCGGAAAGCCGTCCTCAGGTTGAGGGCTGTTTGGAATTGTTAACAAACCGTACACTTTATACCCCTCACTAAGATAGCTAGCATAATATCTTTTATAGTTGCTTCCCGGAGCAAGTTCATTTTCAATTACTACCGGTTGTGTATCTATTTTAATGGCTCTTAAGTAATCTATCCCAATTGGTGATTGGTATATCTTAGATTTGGCTTCGGTTGTTGTTGCAGGTAGAACAGTGTTTTCCAAACCTCCATCTTTTGAAGACGGCTCAACAGCTGAATTCTTTTGATTAACAAAGTAGAGTACCAGAATAGTAAAAATGATCGCTACTAACAGGCTAATTTTTTTCATATTAAAGAGCTTAAATTTTAACATAGTGTCAAAAACATTTCTATCTAAAACAAATAATTTACTAAAGTCATTTGAACCTTATTAAGGTACAATTATCTAAGTTTTATAAATTGAACTATAAATATAAATTTGACACATATGGTTGAAAATACATTTCCAATTTCTTTGCCCGGCGCTGGATTGCCAGCTTTCGAACAAGATGCTTTACCATCAAAGCCTACGTTCGCTACAGAGTATAAAGGTAAACCTGGTACTGGACTTGGTGAACTGCGAGTGCCAGAAACCAAACCTTCAGAATCTAAATCTAACATAGCTGCGCACTTAGCTGGATTTCATCAAACCACTGACCTCAACCCAACTCCAGACGGAAACCATACTTTAACTACAGGTAAAGTTGCTATTTTCGTATCAATGGCAGGGCTTTCACTTGTGGCAACAGCTTGTGCTACAGCCACTCCAGAACAGGTGTCGCAGATATCTACAATAGCACCTCCTTCTGAACAGTTAGCGCAGCCACTACCAATTGAACAGATTAGCCCTGAAACCGGTAATTACTACCCAGAGCTTTTTGGAGAATTAGTCTATCAACACGATAGTTTCAGAACCGGAAACAGAACTATTGAGGTATTTAATGTTTCTCATGAGAGAGTTTTAAACATATACGCACTTGAGCATGCTAACGACTGGGTCACCGAAATGGCTCAAAATAATACACAGCTCGAGTACACAGATTCAGACGGCTCAGTGCACTTTGTATATCTCGCAGCAAGAGTAGATACAGAAGGACTATTCTATTTTGTTTCAACAACATCTCCGAGACCAAACTTCGGAGCTTTTACAAGCGGTCACGGCTCAACAATTACACCTATTAATCCAAACACAGGTATAAAGACTGTCAGCTTCGTAGGACAACAGGAATTGCCTATAAATTTTAACGAACTTACAGAAGAAGAAAAGCTAAGGGTATTGGGAGAAACACTAATCGAGGAGAGTAAAATAATTTATACAGAACTTTGCCAAGCAACACTTGATGTTACAGTCTCTGAAAGTGGACTTAATCCAGATGATGCAAAAGAGATTACATGTAACTCTGCTGGACTTATGCTGCTCTACGCAATATACGGAATACCATACAGTGAATATCATGAGCAAATATTAGATACAAAATTTGTAAACCCGTTTACTGGTGAAAAACATCCCGCACTTGTATTTCCTGAGGACCTATACAACAATGCCCAAAGCGGGGCCGCGCCTAGAACTCTACCGATAAATCAAAGGAGATAGTATAATCCCGCTATAGAATTTGTTCTTGAATTGTTTTTCCTTTATTTCAAACCATTCATTTACTTGCTAAACTTAATCAATGCTAACTCCTGCCGATTTTAAAGTTGCCTACTTTTCAATGGAAGTAGGCCTTACCTCTAAAATACCAACTTACACCGGAGGTCTAGGAGTACTTGCAGGAGATATGCTAAAAGCAGCTGCTGATTCAAAGTTTCCAATGGTTGGGGTTACTCTGCTTACTAAAAAAGGGTATTTTTTTCAAGACATTCAAGATGACAAACAAACAGAAGAACCAGTTGCTTGGAGTATTAATGATTTTTTAAAACCGGTTGATGTAAAAATAAAAGTTTCAGTCCTTGGTGAAGAAGTTTCTGTTGGGTGTTGGATTTGTGAGATATACGGTACTGATGGATATCTTGTTCCTCTTTATCTTCTCCATACTGATTTTGAAGAAAACTCTGATAAAGCGCGTGGTATATCAGACTCTTTATATGGAGATGGGAGTGAATACAGGTTAATGCAGGAACTCGTGCTTGGGGTTGGGGGACTAAGACTTCTTACCGAACTCGGATATACAAATGTAAATCATTATCACATGAATGAAGGGCACTCAGCACTTCTAGCTCTTGAGCTTGATAGAATTATTAAGAATACTGAAGACGTTAAAAAGCTGTGTGTATTCACAACACACACTCCGGTTCCTGCTGGACACGATAGGTTTGATATAGAACTTGTTAAAAGAGTACTTGATGAAACTCTTTTTAATGCGCTTCCTCCTGTCTTTAAAGAACAAGGGGAGCTAAATATGACGTCTCTTGCTCTTGATTTCAGTGATTATATAAACGGAGTTGCAAAAAAACACGCCGAGGTGTCAAAGACAATGTTTCCAAATTATCCTATTCACTCAATAACAAATGGGGTCCATGCACAGTCTTGGGTCGCAAAACACTTTACAAGACTTTATGACTACTTTATTCCAACTTGGCGTCAAAATCCAACAAACCTCATGGAAATTGTCGATGTTCCAAATCAAAAGATTTGGGAAGCACATTTTGAATGTAAAAAACAAATAATTGATTTTGCAAATTCTTATAGTAATGCAGGGCTTGATTATGATTATTTTACTATTGGTTGGGCACGAAGATTTACGTCATATAAAAGACCTGACTTTTTATTAAATGATATTTCAAGACTTATGGCAATTGCTGAGAAGATCGGACCAATCCAAATTGTTTATGCCGGCAAAGCGCATCCGATGGATACTGAAGGAAAAGATCTTATTGAAAAAGTAATAAAACTTAGTAAAGAACTGCACGGAAAAGTTAAGATGGTATATCTTCAAAACTACGATATCTATCTTGCTAAGTTTATAACCTCGGGGGTTGATGTATGGCTAAATACTCCTCTCCCACCTCACGAAGCATCCGGAACTAGCGGGATGAAATGTGCATTAAATGGGGTACCTCAAGTTAGTGTTCTAGATGGCTGGTGGCAAGAAGGTTGTCTTGAGGGAGAAACAGGTTGGTCGTTTGATTCAAATGAAGACCTATACAATTTACTTGAAAATAAAGTGCTGCCAATTTTCTATAACGAACATGAAGCTTGGAGAACAATTATGAAAAAAACGATTCAAAAAAACGGATCATACTTCAATTCTTTTAGGATGTTAAACGAATACAGAGAACAAGCTTACAAGCTTTAATTATTTCTTTTACTTGATTTCTTACGCATTGTTGTATCTAGTATTTTTTTTCTAAGTCGTAGGCTAACTGGTGTTATCTCAAGCAGCTCATCATCTTCGAGAAACCCGAGCTGTTGTTCAAGACTCATTTCAATTGGAGGAGGCAGGACGATACCATCCTCACCCGAAGACCTATTATTAGTTAATTGTTTAGCTTTACAGACATTGACCTCAATATCTTCGTCCCTACCGTTTATACCAACAATCATTCCTTCATAAACCATTGTCTGAGGACCAATAAATATGCCTCCTTTTTCATGCGCTGATAGAAGTCCATAAGGAACTGCCTTACCTGTAGATGAAGCTATAACGACACCTTTTCTAAGTTTTTGAATTTGAGTTCCTTTTTTATCTTCTCGTAAAAACATCGAGCTTATAATTGATGTCCCTTTAGTTAAGTTCTGAAGAGTTCCTCGAAGTCCAAGAATACCTCTTGTTGTAACTTCAAACACAAGCCTCGTTATCTCAGTTGTCACTTCTTCTTGATTTAAAAGAATACCCCTCCTTTTACCAAGCTCACTCTTAACAGCCCCTACATACTGATTGTTAACATCAACTGTTAGTTCTTCAACAGGCTCATGCTCAACTCCATTTATGTTTTTTGTAATAACAGTTGGCTTACTAACCTCAATTTCATAGCCTTCACGTCTAAGTGTTTCTAAAAAGACTGATAAATGCAGCTCACCCCTACCGGATAGTACGTATTTGCCAGCAGGATCAATTCTAAATTTCATGGCAACATTTGTCTGAAGCTCACGTTCAATTCTTTCAAGTATCTGCCTTCCGGTAAAGAACCTACCTTCTTTACCCATAAAAGGAGATGTGTTTGGGCCAATTGTTAAGCTAAGTGTTGGGTCCTCAACATGAATTGTTGGTAAAGCTTCCGGATGTTTAGCATCGGCTACTGTATCCCCAATGTCTGCACTCTTAATTCCGGTCAAGGCTACTATATCCCCGGCATTACCGGTCGGTACTTCTACTCTCTTAAGTCCTTGTTTCTCAAAAACTCTTTCTATAATACAGTTTTCTGACGAACCATCAGCCTTAATAACAACTACTTTTTCACCAGCAGTTATAAAACCTCTGGAAATCCTTCCGATTGCATACTTTCCTTTGTAGTTATCCCAATCAAGAGCTGTGACAAGCATTTGAAAAGGTCCTGTATCTATTTTTGGTTCAGGAACATTAGCAATTATTGATTCAAAAATTGGTGAGAAATCACCAGGCACTTCAACGCTTAGTGGCATATCGTGCCATGATTTGCCAGCTCTTCCTGTTGCATAAAGAATAGGAAACTCAAGCTGGCTCTCATGTGTTGCTAACTCCAAGAATAAATCATTAATTTTATGAGTTGTTTCTAAAACTCTTGAGTTTTCTTTATCAATTTTATTGATAACGACAATGATCTTAAGATCAAGCTCAAGTGCCTTTTTTAACACAAACTTTGTTTGAGGCATAGGACCTTCCTGTGCGTCAACAACAAGCAAAGCTCCGTCTACCATATTTAAAGTTCGTTCAACCTCACCACCAAAATCTGCGTGACCTGGGGTATCTACAATATTTATCTTAATATCTTTGTAGTGAACAGCTATATTTTTGGCAAGAATTGTTATGCCTCTCTCCCTCTCTTGATCGTTTGAATCCATGATGAGGTCTTGAGTCATCATGGCTTCATTTTCTCTAAATGTTTTGGATTGCTTTAGAAGACCATCAACGATAGTCGTTTTTCCGTGGTCAACGTGTGCAATTATAGCTATATTTCTAAGTTTCATTGTATTTTTAGCTTTCTTACCGGCAACTAAGTATTATACAGGTTTAATAGGCTTTTTCATAGGAAATGAGCATTCTGGGACTGGGCGGTGTGAGCTAATAAACAAACTTATAAAAGAAACATAATGCCAACACCAAAAAGGAACATTACAAAAGTTCCTAGCGATCTATTCTTATGTTCATCGGATCTAATCTCAGGTAGTAAGTCTGCTGTTGAAATATAAATAAAACCTCCTGCTGCGATAGCTGTAATATAAGGAACAACCGAGTTTGCCCCCTCAATCCATAATAGGCCTAAGATCCCTCCTGCAACTGCCACGAACGAAACAAAGAGGTTTGCAAGTAGAGCTTTTTTAGCACCAAAGCCTGAATGCAAAAGGACACCAAAGTCACTTATTTCTTGAGGAATCTCGTGCATTGCAACAGCAAGTGTTGTTATAACTCCGAGTCTTATATCCGTTGTAAATGCTGCAGCAATAATTACCCCATCAAGAAAATTGTGAAAGCAGTCCCCAAAAAGGTTCATAAAACCCAGATAGTGCTTCTCGTTTACAACATCATGATGGTGATGCCAGCAAAGGAGCTTCTCAACCATAAAAAAACCAATGAAGGAAAAAAGCACAGCTGTGCTAACTGTTTTAATAGGTAACCACGTAACGGATTCAGGAAGTAAGTGCAGAAAAGCACTGCCAAGCATTGTCCCCGCAGAAAGAGCAACAAAATATATTAAAAAATTTTGTAACTTATCTTTTTTTACAAAAAGAGTTAACGCACCAAGTAGAGAACACAGGCTTATAGCTAACGTTGCTATTAGTATTGGTAACAAAGTAACTAGCATAACTACAAGACATAATACAACCGAGGCATGCTTTTGTCTAAACATCTCACTTTACAAACCATATTTAAGTGTACATAATTTAAACATTAGATATGACCTGTCCAAGATCACTTAAAACTAACTTGATAGGAGTTGGCGTATACGCTTTCTATGTTTTTGTCGTAGCCAGAGTTGTCCTTGCTTCTGCAACGTCAAACTTCACTCAAACAATAACAGCGGGAACATTAAGTATAGATATTGTCGACGGTTCATACGTAACTGTTGGTTCGCCAAGTGTTGCTTTTGGTAATGTTGCATTCTCCTTTGCCTGCAGAACAGCTGGTAACAGAACATCAGGAACATTTGGAACTGCCTCTCAAGTAATTTATGTCCAAAACCCAGATGCAGCTGATGGTGGTTGGACAGCCTCTCTTGCCGGATCTTCGGTAGATGCAGTTTGGGACAGTGCCGGAACAGATTATGATTTTAACGACCCCACAAGCTCGGGTTGTGGAGATGGAGCCGACTCTCCTGACACAGTTGGAGGTCAAATGACAGTTGATGCATCGGGAGCTACGCTTGCCGTAGGTGCTTGTCTTGCCTGTGTCACAACAAATATTACAAAAGGTACCTCAACTGCATATTCATCAGGAACTACTGACTCAGTTACGCTCTTAACAGCTGCCGCAGGATCTGATGACATCGGAGATTGGAAACTAACAGGCGTGTCTATCTTAAACACAGTTCCAGCTGAGCAACCGGCAGCTTCGGATTATGATATTAACATGACGCTTTCAATCGTCTAAAAGCGGTGTTAAATGAGCTTTGTTTTATTCAGATAAAAATCTTCAGCTTTACAAACCATATTTAAGTGTACATAATTTAAACATTAGATATGACCTGTCCAAGATCACTTAAAACTAACTTGATAGGAGTTGGCGTATACGCTTTCTATGTTTTTGTCGTAGCCAGAGTTGTCCTTGCTTCTGCAACGTCAAACTTCACTCAAACAATAACAGCGGGAACATTAAGTATAGATATTGTCGACGGTTCATACGTAACTGTTGGTTCGCCAAGTGTTGCTTTTGGTAATGTTGCATTCTCCTTTGCCTGCAGAACAGCTGGTAACAGAACATCAGGAACATTTGGAACTGCCTCTCAAGTAATTTATGTCCAAAACCCAGATGCAGCTGATGGTGGTTGGACAGCCTCTCTTGCCGGATCTTCGGTAGATGCAGTTTGGGACAGTGCCGGAACAGATTATGATTTTAACGACCCCACAAGCTCGGGTTGTGGAGATGGAGCCGACTCTCCTGACACAGTTGGAGGTCAAATGACAGTTGATGCATCGGGAGCTACGCTTGCCGTAGGTGCTTGTCTTGCCTGTGTCACAACAAATATTACAAAAGGTACCTCAACTGCATATTCATCAGGAACTACTGACTCAGTTACGCTCTTAACAGCTGCCGCAGGATCTGATGACATCGGAGATTGGAAACTAACAGGCGTGTCTATCTTAAACACAGTTCCAGCTGAGCAACCGGCAGCTTCGGATTATGATATTAACATGACGCTTTCAATCGTATAGAATAGCGTAAGATGTTTTATATCAAAAACTCCATATTTATACTTTTATTCCTAGCTCTTATTTCAAATAATGTCTTTGGTATTGAATATGGTGGTATTGGCGGAAGACCCGCTTATCCTAGAAGCGAAGAACCTAAATCAGACAATGTCTTTATTCACACTATAAAAGAAAACCAAGTTATTAACGAAGGTATTAAAGTTGTTAACAATACAAATGTTACCAAGACTTTAATGTTGTATCCTGCAGACTACATACCTTCAAGTGATGGGGGTTTTGCATGCAGGCAACTTCTTGAGAAACAAATAGCTGTTGGTACATGGATTAAACTTGCTAAATCTGAGGTAACACTAGATCCTATGTCTACCGAAATTGTTGATTTCACAATTACAACTCCTTCTTCTCTTGATGCAGGAGAGCATAACGGGTGTGTTTTGATTCAGGAAAAGAAAAACCCTGAGAAAATAAAATCAGGTATTAATTTATCTATTAGAACAGGACTTAGGGTATTATTAACAATGCCTGGTAATCTCATTCGTAAACTTGAGCTACTATCATTTAAGATTCAAATGAATGATAAAGGAAACTACTACCTTATTCCTGAGATTAAAAATACTGGCAATGTTTCTGTTGATGCCGATATCAAAGTTCTAACAACAAACTTTTTTGGCAGAAAACATTTTGAACACGGTGGGAAATATAGTATCTTAAAACGCGACACGGCAAGATGGAATTTTGAATTAATCCATCCGTTCTGGGGAGGCATTTTTAAGTCAAAACTTACAGTAAGCTACCATAACGGAACTGACATTATAAAACTTGAAAAACCAGCCATTACATTTTTTGTAATCCCATCAATCAAAGCATTGATTATATATGCCCTTGCAATTATTCCGCTCCTACTCATAGCGCTTTACAAACTATTTAGTGTACTTGGTTTGAAAAAAGCAAGAAGAACTTGGCATAAGATTTCTGTAACAACAGGGGATACAGTAACAAGTATAGCTAAAAAGCACTCTGTATCCTGGAGAAAGCTTGCGAAGGTTAATAAGATCAAAGCTCCGTATTCGCTAAGCTCAGGAGATACGCTACTTGTACCACCAAAGAAAGCGAATGATAAAAGGAGAAATAACTAAAAAACTTAGTCTAGTACTGCTAATCCTTGCAACCTCTCTCTCAACAAAAGTTTTTGCAGCAACAGACATATCAAATGGAGTTTATTTAACACCCAGTCAAACTGATTTCTCGGTAAACGAAGATATAAAATTCTCAATTGAATCTTCAGAGAAGTTTATAAACGAATTAAACGCGGCAACTTTCGCAATAGAATCAACAGTAAGTGTTGAGTACATAGATACAGGGTCGGGAGTTCAATTGCCACCGCCGCCTGTTGTTAGCAGTAAACCTGAGATATATGTTGAAGCGCCAAACGGCGATAAGTTAGATATTGCAGAAATATATACAGATAAATTAAGTGATGGTACTCAAAACAATTTAACAAATTCGCTAGTCTATATTCCAAAAGAAGAGCTAACTATTCCCGGCACCTATACTATAAAGATTATCTCTGAAGGTCAAACACTTTCACAAGATTTTACTTGGGGAGTTCTAGCACTTAATTCTAATAAATCACTGTACACTCTTGGGGATACGGCAAAACTTAGTATGGCAGTTTTAGATGAACTGGGTAATATGGTTTGTGATGCAAAACTGACTCTAACTATTTCAAAAGACTTTAAACAAGTTAGTAAGCTGACAACTGATAATGGAATTAAAGTTAATAAAGAATGTAACCTTCATGGGTTTACGTTAACACCTGACTATGAATCACAGTTTAAACCGTTAGAGGTCGGTGAATATGCATTAACGTTAGAAGCAACAACTAAGAATAAAACATACACAATTCACGACACTTTCAGTGTCGAAAAGGCTCCGGATTTTGATATAGAAAGAGTAACTGCTACAAGATTATATCCAGTCGAGAAATATCCAGTTGAGATTAAAATTAAAGCTAATAAAGATTTTACAGGAACTGTTTTTGAGCGGGTTCCTTCAACTTTTGCGATTTACGAATCTCAAGAAGGTTTAACTTTTAACAATATTACTGAAGACGGAAGCTCAAGAGTTTTAAGTTGGGACATCTCACTTTTAAGAGGCGAGTCCATTACAGCAGCTTATACGTTCGACCCTCCGGATATAAGTCCTGAAATCTATATGTTGGGTAAGCTTGAGCTTGTAACAACTGACAATTTATCCGAATTTACAGAATCAAGATTTTGGCAGCTTGCAAATGACTCTGTGGGACATGCTAAAGCTACGCGAGCTTATACCTCAGGATTTGAACTTAATTCAACAACAGCCGGTATGGAATACGACACTAATATCAACAGCCCGGCAATCTCAGCTGTAACTTACAGGTCAGGTTCATACGCCTTAAATACAGCTGTTTCTGGAGCAGACAGCACTGAGGGCATAACAATCCAATTTATAGACGCTGATAGCACAGTTGCATGGGTGTCAAGAGCATACATTAGAATCGCATCTTACCCCAATACTGAGACCGACATTATGCAGTATCAAACAATTTCAGGAACAAATAGAGTTACGATAAAAATGACCACTAGCGGCGAGCTTAAACTTTACAGCGATCAGGTAGGTGCACAAATAGGCTCAAGCTCATCTGCACTAAGCCTTAATACATGGTACAGACTGGAACTTTGGGGGGATAACGCTGCTGCTGGTAATGCTGAGATGGGTCTTAGGCTTGATGGGGTAATGGTTGCAAGTACTACGACAGGTACTATGGCTTCTTTTGGAGTATTAAGGCTTGGCATTTTATCAAGTGCTCAAGCTGATTTATTTTGGGACGACATTGCAATTAATACCGACGCGTTTACAGGACAGGATAACTGGCCTGGAGAAGGTAAAGTTGTTTATCTTAGACCAAACGGCAACGGCGCAAGTACTGCGTGGACAGGAGATTATACTGCTGTTGACGAGATAACCCCTAACGATGCAACTGATTACATTAACTGCACAACAGACGGTGGTGGCCAAACCGAGACCTACAACTATCAAGACACTACAGATGTTGGTATTGGATCTGGTGATCAAATTAGGTTAATGGAAGGCTGGATGCGAACAAGCTCTGCTTCTCCGGCAGCAGCTAGAGTACACTCGTTAACTTTAGTCGATACAATAGGAGGAGGCTCAGACGCCAGTGCCAGCATTTCGGTTAACTCACTAACTTGGTATACAGATGACGATACTTTGCCAAGAGGCTCTTCGGTTGTTAGTTACGATATCCAGGGTTCTTCTTATAATCCACTTACCTCGGGTGTTGTGGACGGTATTCAAACATCGCTCAGTTCAACAACAGACTGTGCACCAGATATTTATGTTACGGCAATCTGGATTGTTGTGGAATACGTACCTGAAGGCGGTAGGCTATTTACATCAGGATTTGAGCTTCAAAGTACAACAGCAGGGGTTGAATGGTCTTCTGTTACAGGAACAATCGCGACCGACACATCTGTTAAAAGAGCCGGCGCTGCTTCACTAATTGTTGGGTCCCTAGGAAATACAACTGAAGAAAGTGTAGGATACAATTTCACTGCTTCTGGAGTTAACACTAACGGACCTTTTTATTTCAGAGCATATATCTACATCACAACTGCCCCGGGGTCAGCAAACAGAATCTATGAAGTAAAAAATAGTTCTGGTACAGCAATTGCTTATATGACTCTTGATAATTCACGACTACTTAGACTTTATGATGAGGACGGCCAGGTTGGGAGTGCTTCAACAGCTCTTTCAACATCTACTTGGTATCGAATTGAAATGCAGATTGATGCATCTGGTGCAGGTAGTACTGATACTGTTGAGGGTAAAATTGACGGCGGTATCTTTGCTACATCTTCTACACGAAACCTAAGTACCGGGGTTAGGTCATTCTTAGTAGGTGGGAACATGAATGGCGAGGCAAATACCACAGGACTTTGGTATTTTGATGATTGTGCTATTAACATGAACTCAGGTACTGTACAAAATAGCTATCCTGGTTATGGCAAGGTTGCACACTTAAGACCTGACGGTGTTGGATCATACGGAACCTCATGGACTGGTAACAATACTGGTGTTGATGAGATAACACCAAATGATGGAACCGATAATGTAAACGAGACAACTATTCAGGACCTTGAAAGTTTCACCCTAGATGCAACAGCAACACCGGGAATACCGGCCAACACAAACATTTCATTTGCCGCAGTTGGGTTTAGATTTTCAAATAGCACTAATGTATCTGGTGCAGTTGTGCGTGTAATTGATTCAACAGGAACAATGATAGAAGGTCCAACAGTCGCAACAAGTGATGGAACTTACTATACAAACTCCGTGGATGAACCAAGGATAGCACCACTAACACTGTACACTTTACCGCTTAAAACAACAGCATGGACCACTGCCGAACTTAATTCGACAGAACTAGGCCTAAGACTTGCAGTTGATGGAGGAACAAATACTTTTATTGTTTCAACGATGTGGCTAACTGTTGAGTATGACGACTCATTTTCAATGTCAGGCACTTGTCATGCATTTGATCAAACAACTGCATGTGGTGATACCGGATCGATTAGATATGCCGTCAACGGAGTACTTCAGTTTGCAGCACAAGACACAGTTGCAGGTAGCTGGACAATATCCGGAATCGAGGAACCAAGCACAGACGATATTATCACAACTTTTATAGACGGGGCCAGCGATACCGACGAAGCGGTTAATGTTTCAAAATATACTGGTTCGGGAGTTTTAGCCGGAATCAAATTATATAAAGAACATCTAGTAATTGGCAACGCGGCAACCCAGACATTAACTAATACAAACCTAGGTCAATACGACAACTCAGTTTCTTCTGACGAGGATATTTTTCATGATGTTAGTTCAGGCGCATTAACAGTTGACTCAACTGCTCAGTCATCAACCGAAGAACTATACATTATTGAGGGAAATACATACCAACCAGGCGGAACTGTAGCAACTCACGATATTGAAATTGATGGTACATTTACAGCTGAAGCAAATGCAGTATCTGTTTCAGGTTCTTGGAACAATGATAGTAACTTTTCGTCTTCTGGTACTGTAACTTTTACCGCTACTAGTGGTACTGAATCAATAGATTCAACTGGCTCTTCAACAAACTCATTTAGTGCGCTAACACTTGGTAGTGGTTCAGGGACAGCAACTTGGAACTTGGGTTCAGCTCTTGATATAAATGGAGCCTTAACAATAAATTTTGGAACACTTGCCCAAAACGGCGCTCATAATATTACAACCGCAGGTA
The DNA here is from genome assembly GCA_964540135.1 of uncultured Candidatus Saccharibacteria bacterium. Taxonomy (GTDB): domain Bacteria; phylum Patescibacteriota; class WWE3; order UBA101185; family UBA10185; genus CAZCAQ01. The sequence continues at coordinate 14,979 of CAZILK010000003.1, forward strand.
ATGTAGCAATAGCTGCTGGTGGTAATTATACTAAGAGTACCGGTACGTGGACATTTGATGGAATAACAGCAACAACTCTTTCTAATGCAGCGACTGTTGATAATCTTGGCAATGTAACATTTAATAAAACAGACACGGTCGCCCCTGCAACAAACAACAAAGTAACACTTAGTAGTTCGGTACAGATGGATACAGTTACAATAAACGGTACTGGGGGACAGGCAGATACACTTGACCTTGGGTCTTCAGGATATACGCTTGATTTAGCGAATTCAGGTGCGACCGCAACTGTCCTTACAGTTTCAGGAACACTAACGCCAGGAACATCTACTGTTAAATACTCAGCAACAAACTCAGGTGGAAATGTAAATATCACAACAACAACTTACAGTTCTTTACAATTTTCTGGTACTGAAACATATGACCTTACAGGTAATTTAACAAGTGCCAATGCACCTACTGGCAATATTACAATAGACAGCGGTGCGATTCTTGATGCAACAGCGACGCCTTATAACACAACTCTAGCCGGTACATTTACAATTAGTGGCGGCGGTACATATACTGCACGCGGTTCGACTGTAAGAATTGCAGGAAGTTATGCAAATGCGGGAACTCTGACTGCAGGAACAAGCACATTTATACTCACAGGTTCAAGCGGAACTAAAACAATTAATTCATCTGGTGCATCTGCCGCATCATTTAACAACTTAACATTGGGAGAAACATCGGGCACTGCAACATTTAATCTTTCATCGTCTCTTGATGTAAATGGAGACTTGAATATTACATACGGTACTCTTTCGCAAAACGGCACAAACGCAATTACTACTGCAGGCAATGTAACAATTGGAGCTAACGGTAACTATACTAAAAGTACCGGCACCTGGACATTTGACGGTACGACAGCAGCTACACTAACAAACGCATCAGTTGCAGACAACCTTGGTACTGTAATATTAAATAAAACAGACACAGTAGCACCAAGCACCAATAACAAACTCACAACAACAACTAATACTGTTTATGAAACACTAACAATCAATGGAACTGGTGGACAAGCAGATACTTTTGTGGCAGGAGATAATATATATTTACTTTCCGCAGGAAGCACTGCTGACGTCCTTGTTGTTGCCGGTACTATTGATTTACAAACGAATAATGTTACGGTTGTCTTTGAGGCTTCAAACTCTGGCGGTAATGTTAATGTACCAACAATTCCCTATCACTCAGTCTCTTTTGATGGTGATACATATGTCTTAACAGGGGATTTAACTGGCGCAAATGATGTCGAAGGCGACATTACTATTAACGCAGCCACACTTGACGTTACAACCGCACCGTATGATATTGAGCTTATCGGCAATTGGTCGAATAACGGTACATTTGTTCCAAGAACAGGTGGTTTCTATATTGTAGGCTCAGGTACTTCGATAATTAGTGGTACAACAACCTTTAGTAATTTTACATCATCAGCAGCAGGTAAGATAATAAAGTTTCAAAAACACACAGCAAACTCGCCCTATTTTACATTCGAAAATGATTTCTCAATGACAGGAGCACTTGGCAACGAAATAGTTATTCAATCTGATACAAACGGAAGTCAGTGGCTTGCAAAATTTGATTCATCAATGGTAGGTTCAACTTATGTTGATGTCCAGGACTCAGGGTGTTACACAGCAACAAACACGATAACTTTTGATGCAACAAGCAATAGTATATCCGGTAATGATCTATCCTGCTGGTTATTCGGGTCCCTTACGACTGATATTGTTGATGCAGGAGGCTCCCCTGTTGCAAGTCCATCAGTTGCTATGGCAACAAAAGCGTACCAATTCTTATACCAAACAAGTACCGCAACTCTGGGTACTGCATCTGAGAAGATTAGAGTTACTAACTCAACTGCCTCGCCAACTTGGAATTTAACAATAGCAGCATCGACAGCACCAACAGACTTTTGGGATGGTAGCACTGCTGATTATGACTTTAATGATCCAACAGCCTCAGCAGGCGATGGGGGAGACGCAGACAGTCTTGGGGGACAGCTTAGCATAAACCCTACAGCAGGAACGGTAACTCCAGAAGGAGGCTGTTCATCAACTGGTATTACAAAAGGATCTTCAACCGCATTTAATCAAGGAGCGACAGACGAAATAACACTCTTAACAGCAGGTGGAAGTGCGGACACTGGATGTTATTGGGATTTTATTGATATAGCACTATCTCAAACAATACCAGCTCAACAAAATGCCACAACATACAATATAGATATGACACTGACTGTTTTGTAATGTGATCTTATCTATTACTTTTCGTATGTTATAATTTCCAGAATGTTCCGCTTACTTCTATTCTTTTTACTTTGTTTATTAACAATATTCTTACCAAAAACAGTTTACGGGGCTCAATCAAAAACAGTTTCTTTCACACAAGTGATAACTCCTCTTGATCCAAAGGAATACAAAGAACTTAAACAAGTCTTTGATTCTGCCAAAGAAGGTAAAAAACAAGAACAAAGACTAACCCAGCATCAAGTTAAACTTGAGAAATACCATAGATTAATTCTTTCTTACAAGCTTAGCTCTTTTGATAAAGCATATGTAAGCTATACGCACACCGTACTAGCAGCTAAATCGTCAAATCTACCCACATTAAAAAACACACATCCACCAGGCTAAGCAATTTGCCAAACCTAACCTTTTAGTTCAAAATACTCCTGATGCAAAATTCAAAATTAGACACAATCAAAGTACCAGCTAACAAGAACCCACTTATCCAACAAGCTCTTGAGAGACTAAACGATAACCTTGAGGTTAAAACACTTTGGAAAGTTATCAATGTAAACGCTATAGATAGACTTGGAATGACTGATCACGGCATAGTCCATTTTCAAATAGTTGCCAATATCGGTCTTAAAATTGCAAGAACACTTGAAAAAAACAAAATACCGCTATCTGTTGTTAAAGACTTTGGGCTTACTCAAAATCATGGAGAACTTATTGTTATGCTTGGATGTCTATTTCACGATACAGGCATGAGTATTAGTAGGCCAAATCATGAGGAGTTCAGTCTCTTCTTAACAAATACCCTTTTAAGAGAGTTGCTTGATTTTCTACCTGTTGATGAAAGAACAATTGTAATCTCAGAAACACTGCATACTATTATTAGTCATAGAAAAAATGGTCAGCCGATTACTATTGAAGCTGGTATTGTAAGAGTTGCTGATGCACTTGATATGACTGAGGGAAGATCAAGAGTCTCGCATGAAGCGGGCTCTATGTCGATTCATTCACTATCACATGCGGCGATTAAAAGCGTTGAGATTTTAGATGGAGATACAACCCCGATTAAGATTCAAGTTAATATGTTTAATACAGCTGGCATGTTTCAGATCGGAGAACTTATGCAGGAAAAGCTTAAAAATTCAAACATTGAAAAGTATGTCGAGGTTGTAGCATCTGTTGATGAAGCTGTTGAAAAGAAGCTGATGTCAGAATTTAAGATTAGTTTTTAGTTTTCTTTTTGAGCTTTGACAGAAGTAAAGTCTCAAACTTATCTTTATTCTTATACGTATATAAAAGTCCAATTATAACTATAACTAGTGCAATTATGTAAGTTATATTGCTCTCCCAATGAATAAGAAGTTCCAAAACTCCATCAAGTTGTTCATAAAAGTAAAAGCCTGCAACAAGAAGAATCATGCTTCTAATATAAAGGCCAATTGCTGTTAGTATTGCGAATTTCTTAAATGTCATGCCGATAAGTCCTGCCAAAAATGACACCGGAGCTGCTGGAAAAATAGGAATAACCCTTAATAAAACGAAAAATAACTCACCTTGTTTTGTATTTTCAATGAGCTTTCCGTATTTATCAACATTAAGAGCACCAAGACCAAGCAACTTAAAAAACCTTTTATTTAAAAGCTCCTCACCCTTAAATGCAGCGAAATAGTAGATAAGCGTGGCAAGCATTTTACCTGTTACAGCGAATAGAGCAACTAGAAAAAGGTATAAAAAACCTTTATGCTGAAGGTCTACTAAAGATCCAGCTGTTGTAAGAACAATCGGCGATGGTATTGGTGCAACTAGCTCTTCAACAAAACTCCCTATAAAAACATATATTACGATAGGAAACTTAATAAGCGAGCTTTGCATATTGGTAAACAAATGTATTAAACTATCCATAACTGACCCATTCTAACACATCAAGAAATATGACTAAACATTTAAAAATAGCATTCGACGCAAGATTCTATAACGAAGCAGGCCCAGGTAGATACGTTAAAAATATCTTAAAAGGCCTTGAAAAGCTTGATACCTCAAATACCTACTACGTGTTGTTAAGAAAGCATAACTTCGATGACTACATGCCAGCAAGCGGTAACTTTATCAAAGTGCTTGCAGATTACCCATGGTATTCATTTAAAGAACAAACACTTTTCTTATTAAAACTACTACTCCTTAGATGCGATATATTGTATGTACCGCATTTTAATATCCCAATTTTGTATCCCAAGAAAATAATTACCGCTATCCCTGATGTTATTATGCATTCGTTTAGTACTGAAGAAGGCACGACTCTGCCTAAAAATTACTTTAAAATTAAAAAACTAGTCTATAAAATCGTAACCTGTATCGCAATTTTCAGATCAACAAAGGTTATTGTACCTTCCATGACAACACTTGAAGATATAGCGAAATACTTTAACTTAGCTTCCAAAGATAAGCTGGTCTATGCGCCTGAGGGAGTAGACGAAGATATTAATATAACTAATGTTCTTACGGACGAACACACTTTCTTTGCAAACTACGGTATTAAAGCACCATACATGTTAACTGTTGGAAGTATGTATGAACATAAAAATATAGTGCGACTTGTTCATGCATTTGATAACTACTGCAAAAGCAGCGGTAAATTAAATCTCGTTATAGCTGGTAAAAGTGATAAGTTTTCACAAAGAATAGTTGAGCTTATTACAAGCCTAAAGCTAGAAAACAGAATATTTTTACCAGGGCAGATAAAGAGGCTTGATGATAGGGAAGTGAATACTTTACGCAAAGGGTGTGAGTTTTATATATTTGCATCTCTTAAAGAAGGATTTAGCTTAACCCCAATGGAGTGCATGGTTTTCAATAAAGCTTGCTCTGTTTCAGACATCCCTTGCCACAAAGAGATTTACGGTGATTCAGTACTGTACTTTAACCCAAGTGAGATTAACGACATCTCAGCTAAGTTATGGCTTATTGCTTCAGACGAAAAGCTTAGAGAAAACTTAATCCAAAAAGGAACGAGTTTACTTCAAAACTACAGTTGGGAAATTACAGCACAAAAGACACTAGCTGTTTTAACGAAGACTTTCGAATAACTTTAGTGTATTTACTGCAGTTAAATCCCATGTCTGCGTCTTAGCAAAAATAACCTGATCATCACAAAGTCTTTCTCTCTGAGACTTAGTTAAGCTTAAAACCTTTTTAAGTGTTGTAAGAATACTTTGAGCGTTAGTGGGATCCGCAAAAAATGCAAACTTTCCGCCAGTTTCTCTATATGCAGGAATATCTGATATACATGCAAGAGTTCTGCATGAAAATGCCTCCAGAATAGGCAACCCAAAACCCTCATCTAGTGAAAAACTGACATAAGCCAAACTCCCGCTAAACAGAGCGGGAATATCAGAAAGATCAGTATAGCCAACAAACTTTACATTTCTCTCTATATTAAATTTCTTCGGTGCGTTAAGAGACTCTTCATACTCCCAACCGTTTTTGCCACATACAATTAACTGGATGCTTTTATATTTCGGATCAGTCAGCAAAAGAGACAATGCTTCTATAGTTTTAGGTAAATTTTTTCTTGGCTGAATAGTTGAAACAAAAAGAAGATAGTCACCTATAATTTCATACCTTTTCTTAACAGAAGCTATTTCAATCTCAGTTCGTTCATAAAAGTGTGTGGAGACTCCTTCATTTATAACATTAACTTTAGCTATATCTACAAATGAGCTAAACATCTCCTTGATCCTATTTCTTACATAATTTGACGGAACGATTACTTTATCTGAGAGAACTAAAGTAACTTTTTCCGACCAGCCCTTAAATATTGAAAGCTTTCTATGAGTAAGTGAATTTGTCAGATACTCAAGCCCATGAATCATAGAGAAATATTTGGTTCTAGGGTTTTTTAGCAAAGGCAGTGTGTGATAAGAAGTAAAATAAATATCAAAGCTTTTTATCAGTAAGTACAGCTGCAGAGTAACATGTGTGAAAGATAAGACTTTTGGCAACTTAACAAGTGTAAAATTAGTTAAGTTATCACCAATATCTTTAAGCTCAAGATCCGAATCTTTGTAACAAATCAGAGTATAGTGATTAACTGTGTCTATCTTAGCTATTGCTCGCAGTAAATTTAGCAAATAAACATCAGGTCCTGCAGCTTTGCTAACCGTTAGATTTTGACAGCTAATTGCAATCCGCATGTCTTGAGTTTAATGGGTTTAAAGCATGTTAGCAAATAATACTACTCTACCAGTTCTCCTGACACATCTATTTTTGTAAACAGAGGCTCTGGTTTCGAATTAAAACTTAGAGAATCTAAAATACTATCTACTTCTCCTGTAAAGCTCTCGTTCCACGAAACGGATATAACACCAAGCATTGCTTTAAATTTAGCAATACCGTGCGGCGTTACTGGCTCAAGAAGCAGGCCTAAAGATACAATGACAAAGAGTATATTTTTAAGTTGTGTGAAGAACTCTGCTTCATCTCTAGCTTTTAGTTTCCATAGCTCACACGAATCAACGAGTTTATTACCAAATCCAGATAAAAGTATCAGTTCATCAAGATAACTTTTAAAACGGCAATCGGTTAAGTCTGATTTAACCGTGGCAAGTGTTTCTTTTACCTTTGAAACAATTTCAGGGTCAACAACATAATCTTTGAGTCTAGATAAATCTTCTTTTGCAGCAATGCTAAAGACTCTGTGGATTAGATTACCAATATTACCAACTAGTATACCGTTACTCTTCTCCTCGAAATCTTGCCAATTAAAACTAGCATCTCTATACTCAGGCATTATGAGTGTTAAATAAAATCTAACTGTATCGTTGCCATATGTTTCAACAATGTATCTTGTTTCAATCATTACATTTCTGCTCTTTGAAAACTTCTCACCTCCAAGATTTAAAAACATATTAATGTTTGGTTGATCTGGAAGATGGATTTCTGAGTCGTAGGCATAGAGTTGGCCTGGCCAGAAAAGGGTATGAAAGACTAAATTATCTTTACCCATAAAATAGTAGTGATAAAGATTATCCCCATACCAGAAACGTTTCCAAGCCTCTGGTTCATTTAAGACACTGTCTGCCCAAAGAATTGAACCTGATAGATAACCGATAACTGCGTCAAACCAAACATAAAATCTTTTATCTCCTGAGTGTTCGAGTCTAAGCTCATTTGGTATTCTGTCATCTGGTATGGCAACACCCCAATCTATATCGCGCGTAATAGGTCTTGGGAGTAATCCTTCGACAAACCAACTATTTGTTTCTGACTTTACCCAGTCTTTCCAATTGCCACTTGTTTTCAGAACATAATCTTTCAAAAACGGCTCAAGCTTAGGCCAGTCTATAAAGTAGTGCTGGGTCTCTTTAACAATAACTGAACCTTTTTCAATTGTATTAATTGGATTTTTAAGCTCAGTTGTTGAGATCAATTTCCCGCAAGAATCACATTGATCACTCCTAGTTTCTTTGGCACCACAAAAAGGACAATCTCCAATAACATACCTATCAGGTAAGAATCTGTTTTGTGTTGGGGAATAAAACTGAAGCGTTTTATCAATAAATATAAGGTCTTTTGCAAGCATTGCTAAAAAGACTTCTTGAACAACACTTGCATGGTTTGGATGATCAGTTTTTGTATATAGACTATAAGACAGGTTTAAAACATTTAGAAAAAGATCAACATCATTCTCATGGTATTTATCAACGATATCCTCGGGTCTAACGCCTTTTTTATCTGCCTCAAGCGTAATTGGAGTCCCAAAGCAATCAGACCCTGAGATCATTAAAACGTTATTACCAATAAGTCTATTGAACCTTGCGCATATGTCCGCAGGCAAAAGGTAGCCAGCCAAATGACCTATATGTAAGTTGCCGTTCACATACGGCCATGCAACTCCAATAAATATATTTTTACTCATTACGGTGATTTTATACTAATAAGTATGAATTAAAAAGGTACTAAACTGAATTTAGGGTTGTTCCTAAAGCTTATAAATGGTAGAATGACACCCATGACAAATTCAAACAACAAACTAATTTTCGTTCTTCCACTAATAATTATTTTAGGAGCAGTTGTAGGTCTAATGACTATAAACAAAACCTCCTCAACACCCGCGCCAAAAGTAGCAACAACTGATGAAAAATCAATCGAGGCTACTCCTACAAATGAATCAACAGAAACAAACAATGCGATGGATGAAAAAGAGTCAAAGAGCGCAACTCTTGAAGAATTCACAGCAATTATTCCAAGCGATGTTCCTGAAACTGCTTTCAAGTATGTATTAACCGATAAATCAAACGCAAGCTACACTGTTGCAAAAACATTTTTTGAAAAACCAGGAATTACAGTTACAGGAGTTACCGACGGCGTTGTTGGAGCTGCTTGGTATGATGAAGAGTCAAAGAGATACTACTTAAAAGCAAATATAGATCTAACAAAACTTAAATCTGACAGTGAAAAGAGAGATGCAGATATAATGCCGCTATTTACACCACCGACAGCAATGTTTGAGCTTATCGGTGATAATACAGATGGTAAACTCTCACTTGCTGAACCGTTTGAAACACAAATCGCAGGTAATTTAACTGTTGGGGAAGTTACAAAAGAAGTAGTGTTTGATGTAAAAGGAAGTTTGTCCAAAACAAGTTTTGCAGCAGAAGGAATGACTAAAGCAAAGATTAGTGATTTTGGTATAACAGCACCTTCACTTTTTGAAGTGTTCAGCGTTTCTGATGATATCGATCTTAAGTTTGTTGTTGACGCAGTAGCAGTAAAGTAACCATTTATTAACTTACAAACAAAAAAACACAGGGCGAATAACCCTGTGTTTTTATTTATTCTAAGAAAGAAAATCTAATCTAGTGTTTTAGCTTTTGTTAGTAACTCTTCAACAGGAACAACACCTACAACAAGTACTGCGTTATTGTTATCAGTGTTAACAATAACTGTACTAGGAGTTCCAGTAACTCCAATCGCTGTTGCCTCATCATAAATATCAGCTAGCTTATCGTTATCTATTCTTTCAATGCACTTATCGTAGTCGCTTTTTGAAACACCATTCTTAACTGCTAACTCTGAGAGTTTGTTTACAGGAAGTGCTTGATCCTCAAACAAAGCATCTGAAAACTCCCAAAATGCATCATTTCCTTTTTCCGAAAAGACGCAGCTAGCTGCTTTTGCTTTATCTTTAGCTCCTGCATGAAAAGCTAATGGATAATTGCGATATGCCCACTTAAACTCTTTGTTGTCTTTAATTAAAGTTTTTAATGAGGTGTGGAAATCTTTACAGAAAGGGCATTCATAATCAGAGTACTCGATTAAGACATACTTTGCATTTTCATTGCCACGAACAGGATCAGATTTTGTAAGCTTTTTAATCTTATCTGGAATTTCACCTGCAACGTTAGTTTTTGAGTCGTCACTCATTTTCTGTCTGACTGTTGAGAACACAGAACCTAGAAAGCCAAAGAGAATAAACACAAGGCATGCAACAAACAATGGTCGCATCTGAATAAATACATTATTTTTCTTTATAGTTTTAACAAGAAGGCGTAATTGATGTAGAAATCGTTTTAGTTTTGTATTCATAAGACTGAGTTTACAACATTTCTTAAAAATTTGACATATCTTTTTGGGAGAAGATACTCAGTGTCCAGTCTAAAGCAGTTTTTAATTTCTTTGATATCGTTGGGAGCTTTGATAAGTAAATTGTTCGCCAAATCCACCAAGCAACTGGTCCAGATACTTTGAACCCAAGAATAACTCCAGCAGCATCCCACCTGCCAAGTGAAACAAAGTTTCCTTTTGACTTAAAAACAAACGGAATTGTCTTTTTATTATTTCTGCTATTACAGATATTTGCAGCTACAACCTCAGCTTGCAAAACTGCAACTTGTGCATCAAGCGGGAGTTTATTTTTATAGTTTGCTACATCTCCAAGCGCAAACACAGTAGTGTAAGAGCCAACCGTTAGATCAGGGTTAAGAGATAAAGCTTTAGCACCAAAAACAGGCAATGCGCTTTCAATAACAGGTGAAACCGGCTTAACACCTCCGCACCAAATTATAGTTCTAGAGGAGATAAGGCTGCCGTCAGAAAGGACAAGGCTATCCTTTGAAACCCTTATCACTGAAGTATTCAGAATTAAATTAATCTTCCTTTTAGCAAGCTTAGCGGTAGCTTTTTTTTGAACGTAAGGATCGTATCTAAACAGCACTTGGGAATTTGAGCAGATTAAAGTTATTCGCAGATTCTTCAGCAGTTCTGGATCGTTATAATGTTTAGACAAGGTATCTTTAATAAACTCATCGATCTCAAGTGTTAGCTCAACACCTGTTGATCCAGCCCCAACTAGGGTGAATGTAAGATAGGTTATATCTTTAGTTGTATAATAGCTCTCAATGCTTGAAATTATTTTCCGTTTAATTGCAAGCGCGTCCTTTACTGTCTTTAAAAAAAGGCAATGCTCAACAACACCTTCAATATTAAAGGTGTTAGTTTCAGAGCCAGTTGCAAGAACTAAGTAATCAAAAGTAAAAGAGCATGTGGTTGTTTTCACTGACTTTGTATCTAACGCAATCTCAATTACTGTGTCGTTAATAAAAGTTACGAGACCTGATTTTATAAACGATCTAATTGGAACAATAATATTACTGATATTTACCCCGCCAGTGGCTGCCTCGTGAAGAAGTGGAGTAAAAATAAAGTCAGAGCTTTTATTAAAAATAATAATTTCACAATCTCTAGTTAGTTTTTGCTGAAGACTTAAGAGAGTGTAAATACCGCCAAACCCGGCACCGATAATTGCAATTTTGGTTGGCATTAATGATTCTTTAACTTAAATAAATACAACCTAAAAACAGAGAGGATCTTTATTCCCGTAAGAACTGTCAAGTTAAGAACTTTCGGGTATTTAGTACTATAGTGTTTGTTATAAAAAAGCTCCATAGCTTCAACCGAGGCCTTTTTCATTGCAAGCTTTGTCTCAAGAGTGGCGGTTGTCATGCTTTTAGTTGTTGATCTAACTCCAACTGATATGCCTTTAAGATGAAGTACTTTTACTTGCGGTAAATACATGATCTTATATCCTGCTTGTTTAACTCTAAAACACAGATCTATATCTTCTCCATAGACAAAAAAGTCTTCGTCCCAGCCACCGATTTTACTAATTACAGCTTTTTTGCTAAGCATAAAATGTGATATACAGGCATCAATCTCATGAGGACTTGAGAAATCTTTGAAGCCAAGATAGTACTTATTAAAGATCCTGCTTTTTGGGAATAGCTTTCCAAGCTGTGTGAAATGAGTGAGTGCGGCAAAAGGTGTTGGAAACCCACGGTGAGCATCCATATCAATTGCGCCGTTTTTTGTGATAAGCATTGGTGTGATAAGCCCAACGTCTTTATTGCTCTCCATAAAGCTTGTAAGTTCGGTGAGATCTTCATGAGTTGGGAATGCATCGGAACCAAGATAGAGAATATACTCTCCTGTTACAACCTCAAACCCTCTATTAGCAGCAAAGGCGATGCCTCTATTTGTCGGCAACTCAACAAGTTTCACTTGAGAAAAAGACTCTTTAACCATAGCTACCGATCCATCGCTAGATGCATTGTCGCAAACTATTATTTCATACGGACTCACGTCTTTTAATAGGTTAGTTAAGCATTCTCTTAAGGTGTCTTTTGTATTATAATTAACGATAATAACACTAACTTTTACCATTTAATTGATTATAGATAAAAGGAGACTAATATGCCATTTGAAGTTCCAAAACTAAAGTACGAATACAACTCACTTGAGCCATTTATTGATGCGAAGACTATGGAGATTCACCACTCAAAACATCACGCAGCATATGTTACAAATTTAAATAACGCAATTGCTAAACATCAGGCTTATGAAAATTTACCACTTGCTGAGCTCATATCTGATTTAGAGGTTCTCCCTGATGACATCAGAGCAGCTGTTAGAAATAACGGTGGGGGTCATTTTAACCACACGCTATTTTGGGAAATGCTTACTCCAAACGCATCTACACATCCTAAAAACACCTTAATGACAATGCTAGAAACACAGTTTGAAAGCTTTGAGAACTTTAAAGCAATCTTTGCTAACGCAGCACTTACAAGATTTGGAAGTGGATGGGCATGGCTTATACTTAAAGACGACAAGTTGCAAATAACTTCAACTCCAAACCAAGATAACCCAATAATGGATGATTTGAGTATAAAAATTTTACTTGGTCTTGATGTTTGGGAACATGCTTACTATCTAAACTACCAAAACAAAAGAGCCGACTATATTGAAGCATTCTGGAATATTGTAAACTGGGATTTTGTCGAGCAAAGGCTTGATTAAACAAGTTGCATGTTATAGTAGATATAGTAAAATTTGAGCATGACTACTAAACAAATTTTCAAATATCTTATTGTTGCTTTAATTGCAGTATTTATCTACAGATTCGCGAACCCGATAATGCGTCTTGGTTTTGGAAACGATATATCTCAGAAATATATGAGTGGTACTGACTCATTTATCGGCGGTCCTGGCCAAGATATGATGGTGAGCAAATCAGCTCTTCTACCAATGGCTGAGATATCAACTAATACGGGTGGTCCAAGAATGACAACTCTTGATACTTCAGCTGTTTTGATTGTTAAAAATATTGAAACAGCATTAAAAGATTTGCAGGAAGAGGTCATAACAGTTGGAGGGTATGTGGTTTCAAAAACTATAAACTCACAGCAAGAAGGCGGCTACGGCTCACTCAATGCAAGGGTACCAAGAGATAAATCAAATGAACTAATAAACTTTTTAAAAGAGAACTCATTAAAAGTTATAAACATTAATGAAAATGGGTATGATATTACAGAAGAATTTACCGACACACAGGCGAGACTTGAAACTTTAACTGAAACAAAAACAGCAATTGAGGAGATTCTGCAAGGCGCACGTACCTCAAAAGACATAAACGCCCTCCTAGCAGCTCAAAAAGAAATAATTAACATCCAGACTCAAATAGACCAAGAGAAAGGAAGAGAAAAATATCTAGACGAGCTGTCAAAAACTGTTTCTGTTACTGCTGAATTCAGAACTGACGAATATGCGCTTCCATACAATCCTGATACAGGTTGGGCACCAGAAAAGATATTTAAAAACGCAGTTAGATCTCTTGTGCTATTTGCAAGAAATGTTGGAACCTTTGCAATCTGGGCTTTTGTTTACCTGCCTGTGATCTTCATAGGCCTCGTTCTAGCGCTTGCTGTTAGAAGAGTGTGGAGGAAATATACGTCAAGAAGCTAAGATGCTAATCTAAGCTTAACTAGAGTTTTAGGTGAGAGATAAACAATGCAGGTGAGGTGTCAAAGCTATGTACTATGCAACGTAGTACTAGTGACCGGCTAAATACTTCTCAACATCAAGTGCTGCCATACAACCCATACCGGCTGCAGTTACTGCCTGTCTATATCTAAAGTCCAAAACATCTCCAGCAGCAAATACGCCTTCAACCGATGTAATGGTGTTACCTGTAACTTTTAGATATCCTTTTTCATCCAGCTCAACAAAACCTTTTAGGAATTTTGTTGAAGGCTCATGCCCAATTGAAGTGAAAAAACCTTGAACATCATTTAATGTCTTTGTTTCACCAGTATTATTATTTTTAACAATAAGGCCTTCGACTTTATCGGTTCCAAGTATCTCAACAACCTCAGTAGTAAACATAAATTCAATCTTGGGGTTAGTTAGAGCTCTATCTTGCATAATTTTGCTGGCTCTTAAAGCTTCTTTTTCACCACGAACAAGTAACAGAACTTTTGATGCAAACTTTGTTAAGTAGTTTGCTTCTTCCATAGCAGCATCGCCCCCACCAACAACAGCAACTATTTTGTCTTTAAAGAAAAATCCGTCACATGTTGCACATGCAGAAACTCCTTTACCACGAAGCCGTTGCTCACTTTCAATATTAAGCCACTTGGCCTCAGCGCCAGTTGCAATGATGATTGATTTGCCGGTAAAAGTTTTACCAGCTTCGTCTGTTGTAACAGTAAAGCCAGATCCCGCATTTCCTGAAACAGCTATAACATTTTCATCAACAAACCTTGTCTTAAAACGAGCCGCTTGTTCTCTTAAATTAGCCATGAGTGCAGGGCCTTGTATACCTTCAGGAAAACCAGGGAAATTCTCAACATCGGTTGTTAGCATCAATTGCCCGCCACTTGGCCTACCTGAAATAACAAGGGTATTTAAATAGGCTCTACTTGTATAAATTGCAGCAGTAAGTCCTGCGGGACCTGAACCAATAATTATTACATCGACTTGATTTTCCATAGGAAAAGTATACCACGGGGTAATTTGTAATATAATGAGGGCATGTCGCATTTATTGTTAACTATAGAAGCAAGTAAGGTCATGAACAGAGCAGTATTTGCGCACAAGCTTTTTGTTTACGATAACAAGCTTGTTTATAGAGCGAGAACATACTTGATAAGAGTTACGGAAGTAACAATCTCTTATAACCATGTAGCTCAAGTATATTTAGTCAGAGGCATATACTTTGCTTCACTTGAAATTATTAATACAGGTGGTACAAAAGATATAGTCATAAAGTACATACCAGCAAAACAAGCTTTACACGCAAAACGTATTATTGATGCAAAAATACACGGACTATCTGATGAACCGTTTATTAAAGCAGGGGACCAGAAAGAAACTTTTTCTATCAGAAAAAGAGAGAAGGGGAAAGATATTCATCTTGATGAAGTGGAAAAATCTCTTTCAAGACTTAACGAGCTTCTTTTACGAAAACGAATATCAAAAAAAGAATTTGAGAAAAAGAGAAAAGAAGTATTAAAGACAATGACATAAAAATGGAAAGACTTAGAAAATTAACTAGTTTAAAAGGCATATTTTACACGCTAATCGGCGTACTCCTTTTAGTCCTATACATCTCAATCGCTGGGAATAGAGCAGCTCAGCAAAAAAAAGTTTCAGAAAAAATAACACCAAAAGAAGGAACATTTGTTTACAACTGGTATACAGGAGTAAAGCTTGATGAAGCTTCAAATCTAAGCAAAACGGTTCTTCTGATAATAAACAAAGACGGTAAAGCAAGCTTAAAAGTAGAGACACCGGACAAAGAACAGGTGATAAACATAAACGGTACCTATACCGTAGCTGATAGTAAATTTGTTCTAAGCACAACAAACAGAAATTATGCTTTTAAGATTGTTAAGCAAACTTTAATTCCAGATAACTCTGAAGCAAAAACTATAGTAGATAATATTGTTCTTAGCTCTCCTGCAAACAAAAGTCTTGCAACAACCAAATGGGCTTGGATTGAGAGCAAAACAGGGGATATTGTTACCAAACCATCTATTTCAGGAAGCAAGGTCTTCATACTCACCTTTAATGAAAACCACAGCTTTGAATCAACAACTGACTGTAACTCGCTAAGTGGAACTTTTTATCAAGGTGAGAAGTCAATTATATTCACCAAAATAGCCTCAACATTAATGCTTTGTGATAGCAGATCACAAGAGAGCTTCTACTTAACAGGACTGCGGAGTGTTGTATCATACGAGCTTAAAGATGATCTTTTAACCTTAAAAGCAAGTAACGGGGATATTATGCTATTTAGGAAGAGGTAAGACGTAGATATTTTTAAGACTTTTGACTATAATGGCTTGTATTGAAAAGTAGCGCGGCGGTAGTTCAGTGGTAGAATGTCTCCCTTCCAAGGAGAAGGTCACGGGTTCGAATCCCGTTCGCCGCTCCAAAAACACTAGTAATCACGCAAGAGTTTTCCTCATGTAATCGATATTTCCCCCGAGTCTGAACATTACTTATACAAATATTCATTTAGTACGGGGAGCTGCAATACCATAACGGAACCTGGCTTCAACATAGTTAAAATAGGTTTGTAATTCAACTAGTACACGGACACTATCAACGACTTATACTGATCCTAAAAAACTGTCGCAATTACTGCGCTAAATAAATAGCTGATTGACTGTGAATAGATTTTGATAAATACTTAAAACAGGAGTATTTTATACCTTTATAATTAATGACTGACACAATTTTAACAATCGGGCCTGAGGATTTACTTGATGATATAATTATTCAACCATCTGATACAGACGGCGCGATGGTTATTACTCCAGCAGATGTTGATGCTGCAAATGAAGTAATTACTGTCGATGCTCCTCGTGATGACGATGATCCAAACACAAGCCTTAAAGCTGAAGCTACTGTTGATGATAATGTTTTTGCCCATTTTGATGAAAAAGATCCTGACGGTGAATTTGGAAAACAGCAAGTCGACAATTTAAAAGAGTTTCTAAATATATCGCGGGTTGATTGGTCTGTAAAATTAGTAGTTGACGTTTCTCAAAGCCAAACAAGAGAAATTAAAGAACGCGTGACACAATTGTTAGTAAGCAAAGTTATTCTCGCCTTAGGTTATGGAATGAAGCAAGAGGAAATTCCTGTATTCACTTTTGCCGATCACTTCAAAAATCTTGACCCAATAACGGCTGAGAATGCAGGCTACTATGCTGGGAAATCAACAAATGATAAGAGCCTCGAGGAGTTGAAACCTGGAAATAAATTAAGACGACTTTTTAAAACAGTATCGGATACCCCTCAAGATGTAAAAAACAAAGCCTCAACGATAGATAACCAAAGAGCAGGTGAAAGAACTTTGGAAAATATCTCTCCAGAAGGTAAATTTACCTATTTTCATAATGTTTATAGCGAACTCAGGCAAGCGGAAACACCAACGACTCTAATTGTGGTCACAGACGGGAGATTTTCTGATGATTGGGAAAGGGTTGAACACTGTCTTGATTGGATGAATGCTTATAATAATCCGCCAATGCATATTACATTCATAGTAGCAGATGGATCAGAAGGCGAGTACGATCCGTCTCAGCCAGCTAACATGCTTGATAAAATAAGAAAACTAAACTATCCATTCATAAACATACTAAAAGGTACTGAAGTCATAAATATGACACCAGAAGAAATTGCCTATAATGTTCTACAGCCACTAAGCGACTATGCTACATTGCTCCAAAGAACACCGATATTAGATCAATACGGCCGGGAAACCAATCAAATGGTGCTCGGACCAGATTATGAGTGGAACGACACCTATCGTCCGTGGACCGGCTCATACATACAACTTGGACGTAGCCCTGACTACAAGCAGTAGTTAATAAAAAGCTCAATAATTAGTTTTTCTAATCCCATAGAGCTACCCTTTGTTATCTGGGATTATCGCTGAATAGTTTTACTAAATTTTTAATTCTTTGAATACATCATAAATTCACCACTCTACGGCAATCAACAGAGTACATAAGCATAAATTTAATCGTACATAGGACAACATGAATGAATTATATTTAGAGCTCGTCTTGACAACAATATTTTGAACTGCAAGTATAAACTATATGGCAACAGGTGAGCTGGGCATACATACAGGCGAAACAGATAACTCTAGTATACTTGAAAGTTTTTACCCTAACTTCAACCGTCTTGAACTCCATGCTGCCAAAATGGGAAAAATGGAGATCGTAAAAAATCCAGTTGTTGAAACAGACGGTGCGGTAACACTCTTAGGTAAGACGGGTGAAAAGTACATTCCCGCTGGTAGTAATTTTTGGTTAGGTGAAATGAAGCTGGTCAAAGCGGAGAATACAGAACAATACGGGCTATTATTGTCTAAAGATTTGAGCCGCTTAGAGTCATATCTGTTTTTATTCCCACCAGAAGGGCAAACACCACCTCCAGAATCCTCTAGCCTTAAGGAATATATTGTCTCTTTAGCAGAAGTAGTAGCAAAAGGTGTAGTAGCGCTTTACGGACCTCAAGAGGCAGCGGGTGTTGAATTACTAAGGCAGGACTTGGATATGGGAAACAGATTAGATGCATTGATTTACATGCACCGACTAGGAATCTATAATTTTGATAGACAGTACGAACGCTCAGATTTTGATCCAGTAGCCTCAGCTAGAGATATAGTCGAATTACCAACATTTAACAATTTTGATGATGCAGTAGGGTATAAATTCCATAGTGGCATGCTCCGCTGGGCTAAGTATACAGGACTCCCATATATTAAAGGGCCCAACGTAAAATATATGAGAAACAAAAGCATGGGTAGAGGTGCCAGCTCCGAAACTGAAGACGGTGTTAGGACACCAACAGAACTTTGTGTGCAGTTGCTTGATCCCTATAAAGGCAGATTTCATCCTGCAATAAGATATGAATCAAATATTTTTTCCAACCCTGTTATAGGTTTGGAGGGCTCAGAAAATATTACATTGAGCAGTGTTGACTTTCCTACTATGAAGGTGAAACAAACTGCAAGTGGCAACTTTATGATTAGCTTGAATCAAGTTGGTGAAACTGATATTGAGTTTCCAAACGAACAAGGATTATTCGGTAGTGATAGAGGCAACGAAACAATACTTAGTTTAAGGGGTCTAGACTGGTACTTGAGATCCCTAGCAGTTGTAGGAAATGGCCACATCTATGAAAACTGGGGAGACCAAATAAATTTAGAGTTAACACGAGATCTTGATTTGAGTAAGATTGAACATGTCTTGACACTATTGGGAAGACAGGCGCAGTTTATTGACTCGTTCAATTCGAAAGGCAATAGGCCGTTTAACACAGTTACATCGGCAGCTAGTATAGCCCGTGGACCTGCAATAGAAGATCTCAAATCCACTTTTGCCTCAAACAACAACACTCTGAGACTGGGTTCTTACCTTGAGTGGAAACTGGGTACAAAAGAAAGACCAGTAATCATAGGACATGTCCCCGTGACGAGTATTCGCGACGGACAACATCGAGTAGATCCTGAATTAGAAATAGCTGGATTAAAAGCACAAGAGTCAGATTGGGAAGCGCTTTTTGAGATATCAGTTAGAGAAATAGGTAAAGTTAGTAAGAAAATTCGAAAAATAGAACAAAGGTATCGGGAGTATTTGTTAGGTGGTGCCTACTACTTTCCATCTCATTCACAGCTTGTCAAGGATCTGGATGAGCTTAGAAAGTTAATTTCTGACCCTAGATCTTCTAGAAATACCATCAAACCACATTCGGAAGATAGAGCTCGAAGTGAAGGAATAAGTCACGGAAGACTATTCCCGCACTATGAATCCGAATACAGAGAGTTGGAATCAATTCCCATTGACCGCGCTGCAACTATCAGAGAAGAATCTGTGCGACTAGCAAGTGCCTTGTTCAGAAAAATGGTAGAATCTAACGAATACTCCCCGCCACATCTCCGTAAGTCCAGAAGAAAACTTTTATTCGACCACGCTCCCTTGAGAGCAGCGATAAATAAGGGAACCGGAGGTCGTGTAATAAAAGATGACCAACACTACGAAGACCTGTATTCTGCGTTTTGGGAACTATTTCGAAAGTTTGATCGATCTATTTCTAAGTGGGAACCAGTTCTGGTAAGCGATGTTCGGCATACTGTTTACTACTATAAACCCAACCCAGAGATCATCGAATATGCAGATTTTTTAGAAGCTATTAGCGCTCAGGGGGATACTATACTTAATTCACCATATCCCGCCAGCGCTGCCGACGAAAACAGAGCATATGCTATTTCAATGTTTGG
>CAZILK010000003.1:34995-70060 GCA_964540135.1 uncultured Candidatus Saccharibacteria bacterium
GGTTTAACTCCTCGAAGATGAGGACTAATTTTGATGCCTATGCTTACAAAAATAAACGAGAAATCAGCGAACATGCTGTATATAGACCTGATTTAATATATTGTTTTTAACTATAAGCACGGTAGTGTTAGGTTCGAACAGTTAATAGCGCTCGGTAGTATATACTATACATATGAAATTCTTAATAGTACACGGCTCATACGGTTCACCAGATGAAAACTGGTTTAGATGGCTAGAGAGAGAACTAAAGGAGCTTGGACACGAAGTAATAATTGAACAATTTCCAGTAGATGTCTGGGACGAGGTAAATAAAATAGGTCCTGAAGAAATTAAGAACTACTCTCCTATAGAATCATTGACTTCTTGGGATGAATTCTTTGTAGCTCATGTTCTTCCAAAGATAGAAGATGGGAAAATAGGTTTTGTTGGTCACTCGATTGCACCGATTTTCATTCTGCACATGCTTGCTAAATATGACATAAAGTTTAAGACAGCTCTTTTTGTGGCTCCATTCTTTAATATTCCATTTGACCCAAGTACTTGGCAATTCTACCCTGTGAATAAAACATTTTACTCCTATGATTTCAATTTTGACCAACTTAAAGAAAAGGTAGATGCATCTCATGTAATTTACAGTGATAACGATCCGTACGTACCAATATCTGAGCCGATTCTATTTGCAAATAAGCTTGGTAGTAAAACTCATATAGTACCAAACGGGAGTCACTTGGGAAGCAGTTTTACCGAGTTTCCGCTTCTACTTGATTTGATAAAACAAGACACTCAATCTTGAACACATGACTAAAACAGAGACTGAAGCTAAGCTAGATTCACAAATCGAACCAACTAATCAGGCATTCGACATACTGGCTAAGTGGTCACTGACTAACATTAGTAAACCAGAAGACCTGATTAAGCTGAGAGATGAATTACACTCTCACTTAGCTTTTCTCCCTTATGACGGGATAACACAAGAGGAAGAAAAAAGAATTCGGTGGCGTAGAACAGGTTCTCAGATATTAAGCGATGGTTTTGTTTATCAAGGAAAAGCGTGTACAGATTTAGTAGTTACGTTTACTACACTTGCTAGAGCTGGGGGAGTAGAGAATACACATTTTGTAAAACTAAGGAACGCTAAAACCGGCATGGTTCACTCAGTTGGTGAGTTTCTATTGGAAGATGGTTGGTATATTTTTGATGTCGCAAACAAAGATACAGCACCTGTAAAAGGCCTTATACCGGAGAACGGTCAGTTTGGTCCGCCAAGTAACCCGTATGTTTTATGGAAAAAAGGCAGAGATTCATGGGATATTGGGCTTACCGAATATGAGTCAATCAATAAGATTGCAAACACAAGTGAGCTAACAGATACTACAACTGATTAATTAGTAATTATGTCTTCTGAGAGGTTAAAATATTTGCTTAGTTACTAAGGTCTAGTGCCTCTTTTGCCTCAACCATATTCACATTGTATTTGTAAGCAAGTTCAAACTCAGCTTTTGCTGCTTCTAAATTACCTTGGAGTTTATAGATATTGCCACGGATAAGATAAAGCTCTGAAAAAGCCGGGTTTTGATTATTAATTATATTATCAGTTAGAGCAAAAACTCTCGCATAATTACCGAGTTCAAAATAGGCTTGTATAGGCTCAATCTGGTACCACAAAGCTCTTAATGGAAGGCTGTTTTCCACCTCTTCAAAAGCTTCAACTGCCCCTTCTAAATTCCCTGTATGATAGAAAGCTACAGATAGGTTTAGTTTTGCATAGATATCAGTTGGATCTAGCTCAAGATCTCGTTTTGCCGATATTACTGCTTTTTCCCAAGAGATTTTAGGATCTATCTCATCACCAAGAATTCTTTTTGCAATATCTTCTTTGTCTTTATGAACTAAAACAACATATTCATAATTAAACATCCTCCACAAATCCACGAAGTGTGTATAGGAGTAAATTAAATTATGTCCTTGGAGCGAATCATCTTGAAGAAATTCCTCAATTTCATCGTTATAGCCTTTGACAACTCTGTAATGACCGATATCATCGTACTCGGTTGATCTTGTTCTAGTTATAACTGGAATGTCATCTGCTATAAATCTCTTGATTAACTCAATAGAACCGTTTGGTCTGTGAAAAGAAACAAGTCCATACTCCTCAGCTTTTTTTACAATCTCCTCAAGTGTTACCGACTTATCATCATTAATCCCTTGGGAGTTTTGAAAGGGACGCAACTCATTACCAAGCTCAATTTGATTTTTCTCAATACCGTAATACGATAAAGCCATTGAAAGAGCTGCCGGTCCACAGTTATTAAATGTCTGGAAAACATGGTAATCGTTGACCAAAGTCTTACTTTTTGGATAAGAGTTCTCTGGGACTTTAGTTTCTACAGGGGGTGTTATTATCTCTGGTACAGGCTTAACGAGTGTCTCTGTAATAACATTTTCTGGGTTAGGTAATGATATTACGTCTTTTGATCTACTAAATAAAAAGATAATAGCTATGAGGAACAATACTGCTATTAAAACTAAAACATATCGACTCATTGTCTAATTTTACCAAAATAACAAGGTGTTAGTATTTAAGCTTAGCGCACTTCATATAACTTATTTTGTGTGTCATGATTAATTCAATGACTAATCCTTTTTTACAAAATAAAGCTGTCTTACCAATTGGCGTTTTCTCAGTTCTGATGTTTCTAGTCTCGTTTGGGGATGCAATCATGTCTTATGTAACACCAGTTCATATAGAAGAGAGTTTAAAAGATCCCTTCCTTGTTGGTATTATCCTTTCTTTATCTTCATTCTTTGGTATCTTTTTTGATATCTTTGTGGGAGAAAAACTCGGGTCAAGAACATACAGATTCTTCTTAGTCACAACACTGTTTTTTGCAGCTCTTTTCCCACTAAGCTTTTTATTATTACCAAAGATTTCTCTAAGTTTTATTTTTGCCATGGTTGTATGGTCTATTTATTACGAACTAAGAAACTACTCTAAGTATAATTTTGTTCATAATTTTGTTGAAGTTAAGTCCCATACAAAAGCTTTTTCTGTAATCAATACTTTTCAATGGAGTGCTTATATGGCAGGACCGCTTGTTGCAGTTTATCTACTAGATAGGCACGTTAACTCACCGTTTATTACAGTTATTGGGATTGTTATAGCAGCTTCGGTGTTCTATCTATTGTTAAATAAGAAGCTAACTACAAAAACACATAAAGGCTCGGTAAGTCTTTCAAAGAAATCACTCGTTAAAGAGTTAAAGATACTTAAAATACTAACCAAAAGAACTTGGCCCCTTCTTCTTTTCAATTTTGCAGTAATACTTCTTGATGTAAGTTTTTGGACAACGGGTATTTTATACGCAGAAAAACTGCGTGCAGAAAGCTACTTGGGAAGCTTTTTTATGACTGTGTTTGGTATCCCTGCTTTATTTGTGGGTTTGTTAGCACCTTTTGCCCTAAGGTCACTTGGAAAGAAAAGAGCTGCTTTTGTATTTGGCATCCTCGCAGGTATAACTCTTTTTTTAGTAGGGTTGTCGTCAAACATTCTGGTTATTTTAGGAACAGTGCTGCTTTGCTCTACATTTAGCGGAATTAGCATCATTTTAATTGATGCAATACTTGAAGACTTCGTTTCAAGGTTAAAAGCTGAAGGCAACGATCTTGTAAGCGCGAATGAGATATCAATAAACCTTGCGTATGCAATAGGCCCAGTTGTACTTGGATTCATTTCTAAATATTTTAATTACGAAGCAACATTCATTTTTGTAGGAAGTTTTCTTGTTGTCGTTGCCATCACAGCTCTTCTAATAACACCTCGTAAAATCAAGATGCCCCAAAAAGAACTTAGTACTATAATGGATTCAATTTAATGTATAAGATCGCCAAAGAAATACTGTTTAAAATAGATGCGGAAAAAGTTCATGAGAATGTACTAAACATCGGAGAACTTTGTGGAAATCTACCTGCTGTTCCAGCGGTACTTAGTAGCTTATACAGTTTTAGCGATAAAAGACTAACCCAAACAATAAATGGAATTGAGTTCAAAAACCCTGTCGGGCTTGCTGCAGGTTTTGATTACGATGCAAAGCTTACTCAGATTCTCCCAAGTATAGGTTTTGGTTTTGAAACAATCGGCACTGTTACAAACATGCCGTATGAGGGAAATCCTTACCCAAGACTTGGAAGATTACCTAAATCAAAATCACTTCTTGTAAATAAAGGCTTTAAGAGCAAGGGCGCTCACAACATAAGTAGTAAGCTATCAAATAAAAGCTTTGAGATACCAATCGGAGTTAGTATTGGAAGAACTAATTCATCCCTCCTGCAAACTCAAGAACAAAGTGTCTCAGATATCATCCAGGCCTTTACTGTATTTGAGCAAAGTAATCTAAATATTAGCTATTATGAACTAAACGTAAGTTGTCCAAACCTTATTCATGGAAATACAAAGATAACTTTTTATTCAAAAGAAAATCTGGAACAACTCCTTAGTGAGGTAGACAAACTTCATATCTTAAAACCAGTCTTTGTAAAAATGCCAATCATACTTTCAAATGATTTGGTTCTTGAAATGCTTCAAGTAATCTCAGACCACAAACTAACAGGAGTTGTTTTTGGCAATCTTGAAACAAATAAAGATAATCCGGCAATAATACCTGCCGAGGCAGCTGTTTTTAAAATGGGTAATTTTAGTGGTAAACCTACATTTAATAGATCAAACGAACTAATTGAACTTGCATATAAAAACTTTGGTAAAACACTCAAAGTTGTTGGATGCGGTGGAATATTTAGCGCACGAGATGCTTTTGAAAAAATAAGCAGGGGAGCTACTCTTCTTGAACTTATAACAGGCATGATCTTTGAAGGACCCGCACTTATTAAAAACATTAACAAAGGGCTTATTAAAGAAATTGAGGCACGTGGCTTTACTAATATATATCAAGCTATTGGATGTAATGTTAAGTAATACTTGAATATCCAGACTGCATAATTATAATTAAACAGTGTCCCAAATAGAACCCGAACAGATAGATGTAAAAGAGATCGAGGCTAAAACTATCCTTACTAAGTGCGGTATTCCTGGAATTGATTATGTAATCAACCCTTACACAGGCTGTCGCTTTGGCTGCACTTATTGCTATGCAAGTTTTATGGGTAAGTTCCTACAAGATAAAAAGATTTCTGATTGGGGAAACTATGTTTACATAAAAACAAACGCACCTACACTCCTAGCAAAAGAGATTAAAAAGCTCAAAAATAAAGGAGAAGGGCTTGAGATATTTTTAAGCTCAGTTACCGATCCTTATCAAGGTCTTGAAGCCAAATACAAGCTTACAAGACAGTGCCTTGAAGTAATAATAAACTCTGGGTTTAAAGGCTTTGTCTCAATACTCACTAAATCAAATTTGGTCTTAAGAGACATTGATCTTTTTAAACAACTAAATTGTGCGGTTGGACTTACTGTCACCTCAACAGATGATGGGGTATCAAGATATTTTGAAAAGTTTGCTCCAAATGTGAATGATAGATTTAAAGCTCTCAAAGAGCTAAACGAACAGGGGATTAAAACCTATGCTTTTATAGGTCCTCTCCTTCCACACTTTGTTGCATTTAAAGATAATCTAGAAAGTATATTTGTCAGACTTGAAGAAGTTGGAACAAAAGATATCTTTGTTGAGCATCTAAATCTATCTAGCTATATCAAGACAAGACTTCTAACTGAAATGGGGGATACAGAACCTGAGGTTATTGAAAAATTCTATAGTTCTCAAAGTATTGAATACAGAAAAGCGCTAGAAAGCCTAGTTAATGAACTTGTTAAAAGATATAAAATGCACCTACTTACTGGAGGAACTATCTTTCACAAAGAGTATCAAAAGAGCGCTGAAACAACTAAAGACAGGGCTGGAACTTTAGAGAAACTGATTGAGTCTGCCTAATTAACCCACTTATTGAATAATTAACACTATTTAAGGTAAAATACTGCGGTACAGCAGTTTGATGCGCCTGTAGCTCAGCGGATAGAGCAGTTCCCTTCTAAGGAAAAGGTCGGGGGTTCGATTCCCTCCAGGCGCACCATATATCTATATTCATGGGCGAGTGGCGGAATCGGTATACGCGGTAGACTTAAAATCTGCTGACCGCAAGGTCATGAGGGTTCAAGTCCCTCCTCGCCCACCATAACTTTCTAACCGCCCGCAAGTATTTGAGTTATTGGTAGCTTAATATTTATACGATAGAGCATGGAAACTTTAGTAACCTTAGTAGCCTTTATAATCCTTATCCGCGGGGTAATTACACTATTCACACTCTTCTCTAGTTTGACTTGGCTTAAAAGAAATTGTTTAAGTAGTAAAGAAAGCGAACCAAATACAATACATCCTAATGTTTATATTCTTATACCGGCTTTAAGAGAACAGAAAAATATT
This sequence comes from uncultured Candidatus Saccharibacteria bacterium, assembly GCA_964540135.1. GTDB lineage: Bacteria > Patescibacteriota > WWE3 > UBA101185 > UBA10185 > CAZCAQ01. The sequence goes on from CAZILK010000003.1 coordinate 41,427, forward strand.
ATTGAAACGGTAAAATACTTATACAAACACTTTGCTGCTCCCAATGTTAAATTTGTTGTTGTAACTACTCAAAGAGAGTTTGAAATACCGTTTGACGGTGCGTCTACAAATACTCTGGTCACTAATTATATACGACAAGAAAGGATTGCTCATTCTGTATCGTGTGTAGATTACCCTAAGAAAAAAGGGAACATGGCGAGTCAGTTAAATTTTGTTGTAAAGAACATAGAAGACGATAACGCGTTTATAGTTGTTTATAACGCCGATTCTAGGCCAGCTACAAACACTCTTACAAATTTCTATCACCTCCTAAGCAGGCATCCTGAAGCTAAAGTCTTTCAGCAATCAGCAACATTTTTAAAAAATTTCACGAATCTAAATATCTTCTTAAAAACGCAAGCGATTTGGCAAACAAGGTGGACACTCGCACACGAAATGCCTAGACTAATCAGACAGTCAAGCTCAAAGTCTCAAGCTATAAGAACCTATGCTAATGTAAATTGCGTAGGACATGGCCTCTTCATAAAGCTTGCAGAGTTAAAAAAGATAGGTTTGTTTTCCGAGAAGATGATGAATGAGGATACTTTTCTTGCTTATCTACTAAGGTCTAGAGGTCTTAACATCTACCCAATTCCAGGTTTAGAACTTTCAGACTCCCCAACAACGATAAAAAGTCTTTGGAAGCAAAAATATGTATGGTATTGGGGTCCTATGCAGTATCCTAAGTATCTTTTATATGTGTTAAAAAATTGTAAAGATTTGGGCATTAGAAATATGTATATCCCAATAATTTTATTTATCCAGGGAATGATATCGGCAACTGCTTGGATTATTTCTGCACCTCTAGTCTTACTACTACTACTTAGTCCTATCTTTGTAGACGGTTGGTTGGTGTCACTTTCATATACAGCTCTGGTTGTGTACGGACCTTTACAAGCAGCGATAGTTTACTTGTACTCGCCGCTAATAATTAAGAATTCGGAGTCTCAAAAGTTCACAAAAGAGTCGCTTTTAACATTTTTAGGTGTTATCTCACTATGCATTCCTGCAGTAATATTTCATGGAATACCGCCATACTTTTCTCTTTTTAACGAGCTAAAACATTCTTTAACCGGTAAAGAAGTGTATAAACCTAAGACAGAGAATTAATGGTCTTTAAAACAGAGCTGTATACATCCTCTGCACTTTTATTAGCATTTAGGATAGTTACAAAACTGGGAAATTCGTTTTCTAGATTAACAAAAAATTCCTTAAACTTGAAATTAAACCCCTGAGTGAGTAGAAAATCAGCTATCCAAACTCCTGCCGCCGCCGCTCTCCTTTTAGCCTCATCCAGCTCAATGTCTAGATAAATTACATGTTTTGGTAAAATAAACTCTTGGTTTTTATCAATAATATTATCAATAACTGAGTCACTAATATCAAAACCTGTGCTTTCACAAGCCCCATGCTCAAAAGCTATAAGTGAGAAAATACTCCTGTCAACTAACGCAGTACCTGTAAAATCACTATCTCTTAGGACTTTAGATCTTTGTGATTCCAGCCTTAAGAAAAAATCACTATTTTGCATTGCTTCGTCTGCGTCTTTTGGTGGAAATTCTGGAAAGTCTATTTTGGGAGTATCAACATAACTTGAGTATTCTTGTATTCCTAATTTCCCGTCTTTGCTGTACTTGTCTATGATCGTGGACTTGCCAGCTCTTACCTGTCCTTCTAGTGCCACAACCTTTACCCCGTCCTCCCCAGAATTGGTGCAAAGATCAACTAGTTTTCTTAAATTTCCCGAATACATTACCTAAAGTTTAACACCTCTTGAGCAATGTGGCATATAGAATCTTACGACTATAGCTGGCTGGTTGTTAAGAGTAATCACGCGCTCAGTGTATAATAAGTCTCATGGAAAACTCATTGATAGCATCTAGTCTTGATAAATTCATTGGGAGCGGAATGATGGACTATGCTTACATGGAAAATAGACATTTTTCTTATGACTTATCACTGGGGGTTAATCCGTTAGGCTGCTCACCAAAAGTGCTAGCTCACTACAAGACTAAAGATATTGATTTTTCAAACTACTGCGCTGTAACATCTGAGGAGTTAAGACAAAAGATTGCCAAGACTTATAATTTTAAATCAACTAATGTGTTACTTGGAGCAGGGGTTAGTGAACTACTTCATGTAGCCTACTTAACTTTCATGAATCCAGGCGATGAAGTTATCGTGCCGGAAATTAGCTTTCCTCCTTTTGAATTCTTAGCAATACTTACTCACGGTCAAACAAAGTTCATCTCTTTCACAGATAAGCTTGACATTGATTTAGATAAGGTACAATCGCAAGTACGCTCTAACACAAAGATAGTAGTACTTTGTAATCCTAATAACCCAACAGGTAAGCAAATTGATCTTGCCAAAACTGCTGGTTTGATTTCTAAAAATCCAAATATAGTATTTTTAATAGATGAGGCAAACATAGATTTTGGTGGCATTTCGTTACTTCCTTTTGTACATAAATACACAAATATCTTGGTCTTTAGATCTTTCTCGAAGGGTTTTGGATTAGCTGGCTTAAGAGTAGGTTTTGTTTTTGGTGCTGAAAAGTTAATATACGCTATGCAAAGAAGACAAACACCTTTTATGGTAAACGTGTTCGGGCAAGAGCTTTCACAAATAGCTCTTGATGATCTAGAGTTTCTAAAAGTTACAAAAGATTACTGTATTACAGAGCGAAAATTTATAGAAACAGAACTTACTAAACTTGGGTTTGAATTTATTGACTCAGATTCAAATTATTTATTAGTTAACATCAGTTCTAAATTTAAGGATTCTAAATCCTTTATCTATGAGCTCAATAAAAAAGATGCAAACGCTGTTGATGGCAATGACTTCAAGGGTTTAGAAGGAAAATATATCAGATTGTCGCCACGTAAACATGAGATAAACTCTAAGTTTATCCAAATAGTAAGAGAAATCACCCTGTAAAATAGTTTACGTATCATGAGAGATTAACAAACACGGTTCTTGACTGAAGAAATAATTAATAATATGTTTCCTGTCTTTTTTCCGTCCATTTTATTCTTGACAAAAATTAATTTTTTAGATATTAATTTTTTTACAAGGAGGTGATTAGTGATGCCACTAGAATTAATACCTAGAGATTTACTATCTTTTCCTTCATTCAAATTCCCAAGCTTTTGGGACGATGAGGAGCTCTCATTAACACCATCAAACCAAGGCGGCTTATCAATATACGAAGATAAAGACTTCGTTTATGTTGAAGCTGCTGTTCCAGGCATAAACCCAAACGATGTAGAAGTTACTGTAGAAAATGACTATCTTTGGGTAAGGGGGTCAACAAAAGAAGAGGAAAAGGATAAAGAGAAGAAATATTATAGAAAAGCTTCTAAGTCCTTTTCTTATAGGGTTGCTGTCCCAGGAAATGTGGATACAGACAATGAGCCGGAAGCATCTTATAAACACGGCGTGATGGTTGTTAAGTTTAAGAAAGCTTCCAAATCACTACCCAAAAAAATACAAGTAAAAAGTGCCGAGTAATACTATCTTTAAGAATTACTCCGGTTCCTATACCCCACGAAAGTGGGGTTTTTCTATAATAAATAAGTACTGACATTGTAACAAACATTAATTACTGGACACTCATTGAATTAAACTCAATATTAAATTCAGATAATCGTTCGGTAATGTAATTGACACCAAACGATTAAGAGCACATCATATGAATATGGATTCATATGTATGTTGCACAAATAATTCAAGTGAAATAGGCAGAGTCGAAGAACTTGGATCACTACTCAAGGTTTTAGCCGAAACATCTCGCCTAAAACTACTCTGCATGCTTCGTCAAAACGAGCACTGCGTATGCGAATTGATCGAGCACTTAGGTCTGTCTCAAAGCCTTATATCACACCACCTCCAAGATCTAAAAGAAGCTAAGCTCGTTTCCGATGAAAAAAGAGGGTCATATGTCTACTACTCTTTAACCAGTGAAGGAAAAAGAATCACTGATTTAATCTTTAAAGTATAAACATGAAGCAATTACTACTTCAGTAGATAAAGCTATTAATTTGAAAGGAAATATTATGAATATACAAGTAATAGGTTCTGGATGTCCGACATGTAAAAAATTACACGAGATTACAAAACAAGCGGTTAAAGAATTAAGCATACCTGCTGAAGTTGAATACTCAACAGATATTTCAAAGATTATTGAAATGGGAATTATGAGCAGCCCAGTACTTGCTGTAAACGGTAAACCTGTAATGGTTGGGTTTACACCGAATATCGAAAAGATAAAAAAAGCCATTACATCTCAAGCTTCTTTCCAGGGACCAAAAGTAGCTTGTAGCTGTGGAGGTAATTGCTAACATGGATCTTTTTCTACCTATTCAGCTTTTTTCTGACCAAATTACATACAATCTTTTTGGTATAGAGAAAAGCTCATACTGGGGAGATACTATAAGCTTTTTTATTTATGATGTCATTAAAATTGGACTTTTGTTGATAGTTATCAACTACATTATGACGATCACAAGATTTTATTTCCCTACGGAAAAAGTGAGAGATCTCTTAATTAAGCGTAGATGGTACGGACTTGATTACCTGTTTGCCGCTCTTCTTGGAGTAGTTACACCTTTTTGTTCCTGCTCTTCAATTCCGCTATTTATTGGGTTCTTAGGAGCAGGTATACCACTTGGTGTTACTTTTGCATTTCTTATAAGCTCGCCCTTGGTAAATGAGTCATCCCTTTACCTCTTTCCAGCTATGTTTGGATTTAAAGTAACACTAATCTATAACCTAGTTGGGATAACAATTGCAGTACTTGGGGGAGTGTTAATGCAGAAACTGCATTTAGAAAAATATGTTAAACCCGAACTTCTAAAGTTTAAATCAAGGCAAGATATTATTATTGAAAATGGTGAAGAATCTCTCTCTGTAAAGAAATTAATCATCTACTTTTGGCAAGACGGCATGACTATAACTAAAAAGATCTTTCCGTATGTAATACTTGGTGTTGGGATTGGAGCTCTAATACACGGTTTTGTACCAGCCGAATTTGTTCAAAAATACCTCTCAACTAAGTCTTTGTGGGCTGTTCCTTTAGCAACTGTTCTGGGATCCCCACTTTATGCAAACTCAGTTAGTGTAATTCCTGTAATGGAGGTACTCGTAAATAAAGGAGTTCCACTTGGAACAGCACTTGCCTTTATGACTGCAATTGTAACTATATCAATACCAGAGGCAATGATACTTAGAAAAGTTATGAGGTGGCAATTACTTGCTATGTTTTTTGGCATCACATTGATAGGGATTATGTTAATGGGCTATTTATTTAATGCAATCCTGTAGTGTTCCTCGCTATCAGTAATTTGCAAACATATAGTCATTAAAATACTATTACCTTATGGGAATTATTGCAGTCCTTATCGCTGCAGCTTTAAGGCTTACAAATCTTGGTTATTCCAATTACCAAGGAGATGAAATTAAAGCTTTATTTAATATTGGGGTGGGGGAGAGTCTAGTTAACTTCCTGCTCCAACAGCGTAAAGGACCTGTTCAATTCATAGTTACTGGACTTATAAAGCTTGTGGACCCTACTTATTCAAGTGAACTGCTAACAAGACTTCCATTTGCTTTAGCTGGAATTCTTGCGGTTTTTGTTTTCTATAAACTTATCAAAATCATCTTTTCAGCTAAAGTAGCTTTTTATGCTGCGCTATTTATGGCTACCAATGGTTTCTTTATCGGCTTTGCAAGAATAGTACAGTATCAATCATTTGTTATCCTATTTGGACTTTTAGCTTTGCTCGTTTTTGCAAAAGCTGCTTATTCCAGCTCTTCTTCAAATTCAAAAAACATTGTTTTTGGGTTTATATTCTGGGCACTATCAATTCTTTCTCATTATGATGGTATTTTCATTGCCCCTTTTGCCGGATTTCTACTACTCATATGGTTTAGATTACCGGAACAAGCAGCTTATTCAAAAGTTAAAATACTAATATTATCTTGCCTTGTATCCGGCTTAATGCTGGCTCTCTTTTACCTTCCATTTTTTCTTTCAATAACTGCAGACACGAAAAAATACTGGCTTGAAAGAGTTGAAGGAGCATTTAGTAAAGTTTCAAGCTCTTCATATCTTTTTAGTGTGTACCATCCAATATATGTAATTCACTTATATAGACTAATGTTTGGTGTGTCTCTTTTTGCGCTAATTGCAAAGGCCAAAAGATTAGAAAAGCTTGCACTGTTTGCATGGCTTATTCCGCCTCTATTTTTTATGGAGTATTTAATTAGTATCCCAGGCACTCACATCTATACCTACCTTATGCCTGTCTTTGTTCTAATGGCAACTGGCATCGAGTTTATTGAAAACATGATAATGAGAGCCCACAACAAACTTAAATACTTAAGTTTTGCTGGGCTAACCGTGCTTTTCTCATTTCTCTTTTTACAGTCCTACTTTGTATTTGTAGACAATAACAGAGAATACCCGTGGGAAAACGAACAATTTTTCATCTGGGAATTCTCAAAGCCAAGTATTAACTACCACTTAAGTTTGTTTGGTTTTCCTTACTACAGAGACTGGGAAAGTATAAGTAAATACATAAACGAGAACCCAAGAAACGGCTACTATGATACAAACGAAAGACCTTCGTTAATAAGTACATATTTTACTTTAAAACGGGATATAGCTTTGGTTGGCTATTATGTTTATACCCCAAGGCCTCAATCATTCCTGGATAAAGTAACAAGAACAAGAGTTAGAGATTTTATAGAGTACAATGATCCTATAAAAATCTACTATGACAAAAACGGGAGAGAGAATATAAGAATCTACTACGTAGAATAAAAACTTAGTATACTTTTAGCATGAACAAAATAACATTTTTACTAATCGGAATATTGCTACTAATCTCAGGAACAATTTTTGTTGTTAGCTATGTAACTGCGCCAAATAGACCAATAAGCTTAAACGGTAGTCAAGAAATAAAAGAATTAAGAGAGAAACAAGAAGCTCAGCAAATACAGAAGAAAATTTATCTTGGTTGTTACTCTGAGCGAGATGTATTAATTGACGGCGATACAGCTTATATTGGGTGTGATGGGGGTGTTTTAGTCCAGAACTTAAAAACAAAAAGGATTGAAAAAACACTAACCATGGCTGACGGGTTAACAAATGAGTACGTTAACTCAATTGTAAAGTATAACAATAAACTTTATTTAGGTAATCAAAACGGCATAGACATATATAACTTAGCGACTGGTAAAACTAGCCATATTGGAATGCAAGAAGGGCTCTCAAATAACTCAAATGTTATGTTGACACTTGATGGAGATAATCTATGGGCAGGTACATTTGACGGACTCAACCTAATTGATTTAAAAACACATAAAGTTACGGTATTTAAAAAAGAAATTTCACCAGAATCAAATAAATTAAATGTGGTTCAAATTCTACCTACAAAAGACTTTGTATACATATCAGTGGCTGCAAGTGCAGAATCCCCGGGGGCTATTGCAAAATACTATAAAGATACTGGTAGGTGGGGCATATTCACACATAGTGATTTTAATAAAACAGGACAGTACGCACGACTTGATTACTTTGACCTATACAAAGATGGGGATGAGGAAACAATATATTTGTTTGAAACACTCCACAATATAGAGAGCTTTGATGAACAGTTTTCGCAGGCTGTGTCTAATAAAACTGGCTTTAAAATTGCCAACAATCGAAATGCAAGCATTTCACAAGTATCTGTTAATGATAAAGAGGCTGTAAGAGAATTAGTCATGCAAGTTTCAAAACGTGTCGTAGATTCAAAACCAAGTTTCACTGTCAATAAAGCATGGCACATAGTGGACGACAAGCTATTTGTTGGTGGAGGGGATTACAGTCAAGGAATATTTGAACTTGCAATAAACACCGGGGAGCTAAAACAAATAGGCGCAGACATATTCCCTAAAGAGGATATTGTTTACTTTGAACCACAAAAAAACAGTAATATCAGTGTTCTACTCTTTCAAACCTGTGGTATGGGTTGTTCCGAAGCAAAGATGTTTTTACTAAATCATACAAACTACAAGATTGAAGAAATTAAAATTCCCTTTAAAACAAAGGAAGATCGTGGGATGATGATTCACGAGTTTGATAGTACTAACTTTGAGCTTTCTCTTGTGAACTTTTTAGATAAAAAGGTAAAAGTTTATAGATTTAACCCAGCAAATAAAAACCTAGCACTACTTGAGACTAAAGAATATACAGATGACGAGGCTTCAAATGAAATGCTTAATAAGTCTAGTCAGAACACATATAAACTTGGCACAAATCTTAACTTAACTGGAAACTTGAAAATAGGTCGAACTAAAAAAGAGCTTGAGGATCTTGGATTAGCCATATCAGGTGATGCTACATCAGTAACTGTTAGAACAAGAGGCAGAGACTTCAAAGTTAAAGTACTTCCTCCAAGATACAGTCCGTTTGATAATTGGGACAATACAACAGTTATTAAAAAAGTACAGGTAGTTGATGAGTTTCTATGGATAGGAACTGATAGAGGTCTTGTAAAACTAAATACAAAATCAGGTGAGAGTTTAGTCCTAGGGCCAAAAAATGGTTTAATCTCACCAATCATTAATGATTTTGTTGTATACGGTAATAAACTTATAAGTCTGCATAACGGTATTTCTTTAATAGATTTGGCGGAAATACAAAACTACAACTAAGCGATTAACGGTGACAAGTCTACCAAACCTAAATACGAACAACATCTTAAAACTTGTTATATCACTAACTCTAATTATCGCTATCCTTGGAAGTCTAAGACTTTATAAGCTTAATTATTCAAATTTCACAATCGACGAGGTTACTGTTTTAAAACCAACAAAGGATGGTACAAATATATTTTCAAAGAAGTTTGTTTACAGTAAAAAGAAAGGCCCGCTTCAATACGCAGTACCGAAAATAACAAGCGCTTTAGGTGTCGGTCTGTATGATGAATTGGGACAGAGAATTCCTTTTGCGTTGCTTGGCATCGGATCAATCTTGTTAATCTATTTACTTGTTCTTAATATAACTGCATCTCATGTAGCCGGTGTCTATTCTTCACTTATTTTTGGGGTAAACGGACTAACTGTTGGTTTAACTCGTATTGTGCAGTATCAGAGCATTAATATGTTTTTTTCTATTCTTTCTTTGGTGTTATTTTTTCAGTTTAATAAGACTAGAAAACTGTATTTTGCCCTACTTGGATCTCTTTCCTTTGCTGTATCATTCACAGCACATTGGGACGCAGTGCTAGTTCTTCCGCTTGTTGCCTACTATGTACTGTCAACAAAAGATGTTAAAAAAATAGCTTTGATAGCTTTGACTGGTTTTATTTGCTGCGGTGTGTTTGCAATACCTTACGGATATAATCTAATATCAAACCAAGTTAACCAAGATTACCTAGCAACCAGACTTGAAGTAAACTCAAATGTACTAGAAAGAATTAAGCGAATTAGATTTACAACAGAAGTTTATAATCCATTTGTTTTTATATACTTCTTTGTAACTTTATCTTTATTCACACTCCTTAATGCAAAGAAAAGGTTTTTTTATTCTCTGTGGTTTGTACTTGTCATCGCTTTTTATCTTGTTATAGTTAAAACAGCTGGAACTCATATCTATAATATCCTTATTCCTTTTAGTATTTGCTGCGGTTTACTCATAAATGACCTGCTTAACAAGATTCCCGTTTTAGGAAAAGCCGCATTATTAGCTACGGTAAGCTTGCCGTTGATCTTCTTTTGGTATCAAAGCTACATACTCTTCGTTGATAGTACGAAAGAATACCCTTGGGAACGAGAAAAGATTCTTGGGAAATATAAAACCAAGAAATATACCAGTAGTACTTTACCAAACTATAAGCTTGGATTCACTAATGGTAGACCTTATAACACAGTCAGAGAAAAACTGATGGCGGATTTCAAAGATTATGATGACTATACATTTGTAACAAATGACTATCCAGGGGTTGTTAGCTATTACCTTAATTTAAAACACGGTAACTCAAAGAAAATGTTTGTAATTGCAACTAAAAACCCTTTCACATTCAAAACCGATACGAGATTTCCTGAATACAAGAAATCAAAACTTTTTAGTTTAAAGAATGCTGCAGACAAGACAATAATTACAGTCTCAACAGCAAAGAAGAAGTAAAATTAAATTAATTATCCCTTCCTGGTACCTTTTTGCAAATTCTGATGTACTATTTAATTATGAAAAGTAAACTTGCTATCCTAATTCCCTTGCTACTTGTAGTTGTGTACATAGTTTATTTTTTTAGCCCAAAAACAAAAACTACCTCAACCGACCTTTCAAGTCTTGAGAATCCTAAGATAACCGCAGTTTTTAATGCCGCTAATTATATTATAAATTCACAAGGTAGCCCCAAATATGATGCAAAAGTTGTATATAAAGGAAAGGCACCAGCTTTCGTCAGTAATGGAAGTGAGTATACAATACAAGGTCAAACAGCAAAATCAGTCAATATAGCTATTCCACAAAATAAAAAGGTAGATATAAAACTAACCTCAACAACAGGTAATTTCAATCTTCTGTTGAGGGAAACTCTTGTTAGTGACCTGAGGGTAAATTCGCAAGCCGGGAACGTATACATCGAACTTCCCTCAAAAACATCCTCGCAGATGTCAATCACACTTGTAGCAGGCAACTTAGAGATTGGTGTACCGGACGACATCGATGGTATCAGAATTACACCAGCAGAAGGAACTACGCTCAATTTTTCAACAGAAAACTACGAAGAAGTAGACGGAGCTTATCAATCTAAGAACTACGACAAAGCACGTATTAAAGCCGATCTTAATCTGAACGCCGGTACCGCTAAGTTGCTTATAAAGAAGCTTTAAAACACTGTCTCTCTCTCTCTGCAACTGCTGCATAATGCCAGTCCGCTCTCTCGCTCGAGAGTTTAATAAGATTATTATCGAGGTTTCAGCGGCTAAGAAAAGTAAGATTAGTGGCTAAAGTAATATACATAACTTCCCTGAAACTGCAGCTCTCTCAGAGTAGATTCTTTTCTTTCAGAGCGTGGAACAACTGATCGGAAAAATCTTCTTCTTTCCAAGCTCTGATCCAGTGTTTCGTTGCCTCGAATACTTTCATTCTCTCTCCGTCTAAGGCTTTTAGAGTGGACATCTCTTCTAAGGATGAGGATACCTGAGCATGTTCTATTCTTAGGTAAGTGTAATGATTTAAAAGAGTGGTCCGATATATTAAAATTAGAAAATTAATATACAAATAGCCTAAATCTTTAAGCTTCCAGACTTCATTAAGGTACTTTGATTCATTAAATTCAATGATTACTTTTTCGCAAGTTTTCTGATTATCTTTAAGTATTTCTAACACCTGATAGTAATCAGGCAATTGTTCTTTCAGAATGGATTTAAGATAAGTTGCGTTTTTGCCTAAGGGAAAGTATTCGGTCGCATTAAACATGTCTATAAGCAGGTTCAACTCCTGAACAATTGCCTCATACATACTTTGATGAACTTCGAGTAGGGATAATCGCTTACTTACAAGGTTTGTATTTGATGTTATTAGTTCTGAGATAAGACCTTGAGTAGTACTCATAGCAGCATATGTAAGAATTTTAATGGTCGGGGTGACAGGACTCGAACCTGCGACCTCACGGTCCCAAACCGCGCACTCTACCAAGCTGAGCTACACCCCGACTATGTTTCTAAACCAGTCTATTCTATCAGCTAAGTATATGTTTTTAAAGCATGTGGTGTACCTATAGCTTTGACTATACTGAGTCTATCAAGGCATAATGACTTTATGATCAGGTTTCTAAAAAACCATAGTCTATTAATACTAAGTGTTGTGGTTGTTCTAGCAACAATTATTACCATCAACCCTTTTAACTCAAATATTCCAATTAACGATGATTGGGACTTTTACCTGCACGTTAGATACTTTCTAGACGGCTATTTTATGAAAAATGCTTTTATAGACTCAGCTTTTATCCTTCAAGGCTTTCTTGGGATGCTTTGGTCAACAATATTTGGGCTAAGCTTTGTTAAGCTTAAGATACTGACGACTATCTTCTTTATAAGCTTTTTACTAGGTGTTTATAAGTTTGGAAGTACCTTTACTCAAAACAAGAAAGTCTTAGCTCTGCTTGTTTTAGCAATTGCTTTCAACCCTATTGTCTTTATCTCAGGACTAAGCTTTATGACTGAGATTTATTTCTTAGCGTTTTTCATCTGGTCTTTGGTTCTGTTTAATTCATATACTAAAAATAGATCATTAAAGACGCTGTTTTTTGTAGCAATTCTTACTGGAGGCAGTCTCCTTGTTAGGCAATTTGGCTTTGTTTTATTTGCTGCTTATGTCGGAGCACTTATTCTAGAGGCTTTTCAAGTTAAAGTAAGTAGAATTCTAAATTTAAAGCATGTATTACTTTTCTCGGGCGTTTTTAGTCTTTTTGTCTATGTACTTGCTGTGTTTCCACAAGTTAGAGCATCTAATACAAACTTTGCAACAAAAACAGTTAGCCTACTTGGTACAGGGGAGGATCTACTTGGCAACTTAAAGGATCTACCCTTCGTACTTACTTATCTTGGCTTTTTTCTACTGCCACTTCTTGGAGTATTAGTATCTAAATCAAAGGCATTCCTTTACTCTCTAGTCTTTAGTATTCCAATAGCTTTCGTTCTGTACAATGTTGATATTTTTCCAATTGGGAATGTTTTACATATAGAAGGGCTGTTTGCAAAGTCAAATTTTGTTCACACATTATCTTTATTTGATAATGTACTATTTAAACTATCTCTAAGTTATCTTGTAGCACTAACTACCGTATGTCTTATTAGAAATAGGGAACTCCAAGAAAGTTTAAGATTAAAAAGTCTATCCCTTTTTAACATAAGCTTGATGCTGCTCTTAGTAGGCATGGTGCTTGCTGCCTTTGTAACAAACGGGGCACTTGAGAGATATTATCTTAACTTTTTTGTAATCGCCGAGATACTCATATTTACACTTGTAGGTAGCAGGTTAAAAACAGCTAAAGCTTTGATACCGGGGCTTATACTCCTAATTACAATAACTACTTTTCTTACATACGATTTTTTCGCCTCAGAAACACTGAAATGGAGGATTGCAGATAGGATAAGTAGGGAATGGGGAATTAATGACGGCATACAACTGAGTGGGGTTTACTCAAGATACATTTACACAAGTCAGTTTAAAGATCCAAGAAATGCTAATACCAATCAGATAGAAGGGAACTTTGTTTGTCATGTTCAAAAATATACTGAGGGTGGTTCTGGTTTTCTATACAAAGTATTAAATAAGCTTGAAACAGACCCTACCATTGGCAGGATGATTACAAACCCACCGATACACAATAGTAGAGAAACACCGGGATTTTTAAATGTTTACTCTTTTAGGCATAAGATAAAATACAAAGAGAGTTATTTTACACCACTGGCTATGTTGTTAAACCAAGATACTTTTATAGCTGGGTTTTGTTTTGAAGATAAGAATTACTAAAACCCGTTAATCTTATTCGCTAAGATAAGTTTAAAGGGAGGGGACTCGTAAACTAGATTTGAATTTGATGCTATATCCATAACATAAAGCTTAACTGTGTATTCACAAAGCTCAGTCATTCCACAAACCGGAACGACAACCCCTTCACCGGCTTCTACATTCCTTGAAAATTCAGAAGCAACAACAATATCCTCGCTTATGAAAAAAGCACGATCATGAATACAGTTTTTAACTTCCGAACAAGCAAGTAGCTTGTTTGAAATTATTCGGCCATTTCTAAGCCCCAAATACCAAAGCTCATTGGGTCTAATCTCTTCACCTTCAAGTCCGTACCTTGTCTCATATCTAAAATCAACAAGCTGAATTTTGCTCTCAGAAAACCTAACACCTTTTTTCACGTCTACTTCGAGCATGTCTTTATATCTCTGCCAGATTGATGAGGTAGATGCATCATAGATTTTAAGTCTTTTTGAATTGTAAACTTCATTTTCCTCAACCAGTCTAAAAGCATCCGCTTCAAGATTAATATTCTTATTCTTGTGATTAGTTATCCATTTCTGAAACAAGGGGCTATCTTCAACATAGCTTGGGAGTTTTGACTTATCTTCGGTAATTTTCTCATGGGTATTAGAATACACACCAAGAGATGTTGCAAAAATAAGGATTAAAACAATTACAACTTTCTCAGCATTATTTACGGGTTTCATCTATAACATTATAGCAAGCATAGAGAAAGTTTTTTATACAACAAATAAATAAGGTATAATTAACAGACTTAATTATGAATAAAAAGTGTCAATTACTAAACGTAAGTGGAGCACACTGCGCTGCATGTAAGATTTTAATAGAAAAAGAGATTTCTAAGATTGACGGTGTTAAACATGTATCAGTGTCCGTTAATAAAGGAAAGGTAATAGTTGAGACAAAAGACAATAAAAAGATACTTCTTGGTGAGCTTAATGACAAATTTAAACAGCTAGGATATCAATTTTCAGAATCTTCAGAAAGCGATGAAAAAGGATCTTTATTTGACTGGATTAAACTACACTTTATTCCGATTCTCTTAGCTATAGGTGTGGTTGTATTTTTTTATAGCTCTCAGAACTCAAGTAAGTTTGGGGCTTCAAATCTAACTGAAGCTTCAACAATTACAGGGTATTTTTTCTTTGGTTTAGCAGCAGGCCTCTCAACTTGCTCGGCACTAGTCGGAGGACTTTTAGTCTCAGCTACTAAAGCCTGGACTGAAAGCTACGGCAAAAGTTATAAACCTCATTTTCTATTTCTTAGTGGCCGGGTTTTTACGTTCTTTATTCTTGGAGGACTACTCGGTCTTCTTGGCGGATTAATTACAATCTCAGCAAGAGCAACAGCGGTAATTTCACTGGTAGTATCGCTTATCATGATTTACCTTGGTCTTCAGATGCTTGGGTTTAAAGGCGCTTCAAAGTTCCTATCTATTCCAAGACTTTCGAATATTTTAAATAGGCTTGAGGCAAGGCAGAGTAAAATTATTCCTTTTATTTTAGGTGCTCTTACTTTTTTTGTACCATGTGCTTTCACACTAATAGCTCAAACAAATGCGTTAGCTGTCGGAAACTTTAGGAGATCGGCGATTCTTCTTTTGTCTTTTGCAGTAGGTACAATACCACCACTTCTAGTTCTGAGCTTTGCAGCAACAAAAATGCTCACAAATTCAAAGCTGTCTAGGCAATTTTCAGTCTTCATGGCAACTTTAATTTTATTAATTGGTCTATACAGCTTTAACTCACAACTAAATGCACTTGGAATTTTTAGTTTGAATGATATATCTAGAGCTGTAAGCAAACTCACATCCTCAAGCAAAGAGAGGCTACCTGAATTAACTGGTGCAACACAACTAATGCAAATGGAGGCTAAAGGTTTTGAGTATGTGCCAAGAGAGATAGCACTTAAAGTTGGCGTACCTGTTAGATGGGAAATATTTAATAGCGGTGCAGTAGGATGTGCGACTGCTGTTTTTGCACCTGGACTTTACAACGACACTATTTTGTTAAACAAAGGTCTTAATGTTGTTAATTTTACTCCTGAAAAAAGAGGAACATACAAGATCTCATGCTCAATGGGCATGGTGCCTCCGGTTTTTGTAACTGTACAGTAACTTTACAAGCGAACAACAAAGTGCTTATAGTTTACTAAGTCGGGGTGTAGCTCAGCTTGGTAGAGTGCGCGGTTCGGGATCGCGAGGTCGGCAGTTCGAGTCTGCCCACCCCGACCATTTCTAAAAAGAGGGCGGTAATGAAAATACTGAATGCAATAACACGACTTAAACTAGGGATGGCTTTTTCAGCCATGATATTTTGGATACCTATATTCACATTATTCTTTCAAAACAGAGGTTTTGCACTTAGTGATGTTTATTTTCTAGTTACAACTCTTTCAATCGCTGTTGTCATATTTGAGTACCCTACTGGCGTTATAGGGGATCACTTTTCGCACAAACTATCAGTTCAGCTTGGGTATATGATTGTTGCCATTGCAACACTGTTATCACTATTGTTTATACCAAGATTCTATTATTTTTTAATAGTCATTCTGCAGGCACTAGGTCTGTCGCTTGCTTCAGGAAGTGATATTGCCTTTCTTCACTCAGTAAGTTCTGATTTTAAAAAAGATGTTGCTGATGTGAAAGCACTCGGACTTGTTGCTATTCTTACAGGTACTATTATTGGCGGGTTTGTTGGCAAGTTCAATACCGATATACCAATTACTCTAACAGCAGTAACATCTATGTTAGGTTTTGTACTCATCTCAACAGTTCCAACAATTAAGAAAGTGGAAAGTGAGGAAAGCAATATATTCTCAAGGGCAAAAGAAGGCCTTAGCTTCGTTAAAAGATCTGACTCAGTTCTGCACACACTGCTTCTTGGTGCTGTTTTTGGAGCTTTTCTTTTCTCTCTTAAATGGTTTTACAATACTATCTTCTTAGACCACGGAGTTGAGCAAAGCCTGTGGGGAGTGTTTGCAAGCATTAGCATGTTTTGCACAGCAATAGGTGCGATAATTTACAGAAAAAAGATAGTGTTAAACATCGGCCTTATTGTTACTGCTCTCATAACATCGATATTTTTAATGGGCTTTCTTGAGACTGCTGTTATTACCATCTTTGCGTTATTTCTATATAGCCTTTTTCAAGGTTTTTTTGAGGTTGAATATGAGCAGCTGCTTAATAAACAAGTACCTGATAGCATAAGAGCAAGTGTTTTATCGTTAAAAAGTTTAGTACTTCGAATAGTTTATGCAATCTATACCTTAGGGGCTGGAGTACTTCTTAAAACTATGAACTTATCTGAGTTTTTAATACTAACCTCACTAGTACTACTAGCTATTTCAATCCCGCTTTGGAAAAGAATCAGAAGTACAGCAACTAAACATACCTTTAAGTGATAAGAAAATAAATATCATTTGGGATTTTACTGGTAATTTGTCTATACAAAACAGTAAAAACCTATATAATATGGCAATGTCAAAAGAAAAAACAAAACCAACAAACGAGGAAGATACAAAGTTAACAGAGCAGACTCCTTCTGAAAATCAAACACAAGATATAGAAGAAGAAGTTTTTCAAATGCCAAAAGTAAGTAAGAAAGCATTTTTACTTGCTCTTCTTTTAATACTTCTTGGTGTTTCAGCCTTTTATTTCAAGAGTGTTTTTGTTGCAGCAACAGTAAACGGCAAACCAATCTCAAGATACGAACTAGTTAAAAGACTTGAGCAACAAAGTGGAAAACAAATGCTTGAAGGGCTTGTAACTGAGTCATTATTAATGCAAGAAGCTAAAAAACAAAATATAAAAGTTACAAAAGAAGACGTAGCTAAAGAAATCAAGAATATTGAAGAAACACTCTCGAAACAAGGGGTAAAACTTGAGACTGCGCTTACAACTCAAAACCTAACAAGAGAAAGCCTTGAAAAGAATGTAACACTGCAGCTTACAGCTAAAAAACTTGTTGAAAAAGATGTAAAAATAACAGATAAAGACATCGCCGACTACATAGCTAAAAACAAAGATTCATTGCCTAAAAATCTAAAGCCAGCAGAGCTTAATACTCAAGTGAAAGATTTTCTTACTGAACAAAAGATCGGGGAATTAATCCAAACAAAACTTGAAATGCTAAAAAAAGACGCTAAGATCATAAATTTTGTTAAGTATTAACACTTTAATCAAGCATTAAAAGTAAAAGCCCCTTGTAACAAGGGGCTTTTTTGATAAGTCCGGTTAAAAGCTTAAGCTTGAGGTTGCGCAGGTTCCTGTGGCATTGAGCTTTGTGGTGCTGGTTGGGTAGGCTCTGTTGAAGCTCCACCAAGACCAAGCTTTGACATTAACTTTTTTAAGAATTCCATATGTCTCCTGTAAATCAACTACTTTAATGATGGTAGCATAAGTAAAATCAAAGTGTTAGCATTTCAGTATGCTATTTAAGAAGTTACAGCCAGAGTACTTTCGCAATATGATTTTCGGAGTTGAAGACAGTCTTGTATCAACAGTAGGCGTGTTATTTGGTATGGCAGTGGCGCAAATCGATAAAGGTACTATTTTTACAACAGGGCTCATAATCATATCTGTCGAAGCTTTATCGATGGGAGTAGGCTCATATCTATCCGAAGAATCGGCGCATGAACTCGATGGAGAAAAGCATAAAGACAAGCCTTATATTGAAGGTCTTATTATGTTTCTATCCTACTACTTGGCAGGATTTGTTCCTCTTACCCCATATCTTTTCCTAGAACCACTAAGTGCAAGATACGTATCTTTGGCTTGTGCTCTAGGAGCACTCTTCTTCCTTGGCTATTTACCAAGAAAAAAAACCAAAGCGGGTATTAAAATGGCGGTTCTAGCAGCATCGGCAGTTCTCATCGGGTTTTTAGTCGGCAACTTCATTAACGGCAGCACTCTTTGATTGATCTGATGCTACTAAACTAGGGTTAAATTTAACAAAAATTTACTTTGCACAGGTCCCTAAACATGCTACGCTTATAGTAATGGATATTCTGCCCGAGTCCAAAAAACAACACCCGGCTGTTAAGTTTCTACCACTAGTTTTACCACTTATTTGGATGTTTTCTTCAACTCTTTTTGTCCTTATTTTATCCGTTGTACTAATAGTAAAAGATAGCTCATCTCCAAAAACCGCATATAAATATGCGATTTTTTCAGCGAACCCCAAAGTCCTTGGCTACTCAACCCAAGCAATAACGGGGGAGGACGGTAGAGGCGAGCGCATTGATATGATCTTTACTAAGTATAAATGCCCAATAACAGGGCATGGCCAGAAGTTTGTTGAAGCAGCAGACAAACACCAGATCCCATACTGGCTTGTTGCAGCAGTAGCTTTTCAAGAATCAAGCTGTGGAAAAATGACTCCAAAAGTTCAAGGAAATGAAACTTTTAACCTTTATGGGTGGGGAGTTTGGGGTAAAAATGTCCATAAGTTTGACTCGATCGACCAAGGAATTGAAACCGTATCAAAATATATGAGCACCAAATTTATATCAAAAGGTATAACCGAACCTTGTGATATAATGAAAGTCTACACACCGCCTTCTAAAGGATCGTGGTGCGAGGGAATTAAGTTTTTTAGAGATGAGATCCTAGATTACGAAACACCTTAAACCTGTCACTTAAACTTTAACCTGTTTCCCAACCCTAAATCTTATAAGTATTATAGGCCTATATTGATTTGCGTGAGATAACTATATGGCCTATAATAGCAGTATCGAAGCTTAATTTCCAAATAGTTACAGGTTAATATGACTAAGCAGTTAATATACATTTTAATAGCTATTTGTCTTATAACAGGCTTTGCTAAGCCCCTAAGTAACGTGCTTGCGGCTGAAGCTGTTGAAGCTTCTACAGAGCAGAATAATGTCTTTTATACAATAAACTCGCAGAGAATAGATAGGGTAAAGATACTTAGTGACTTCTTCAAAAGCTTTGACGGCCCTCTTGAGCCCTATTCAGCAGCATTTGTTCGAATAGCAGATAAATACGAGCTTGACTACAGATTACTGCCTTCGATTGCTTGTCTTGAATCTAGCTGTGGTAAGTTCTACATTAAAAGCTCCAACAACCCATTTGGCTGGGGCATTTATGGTAATACAGTTACAAGCTTTAATACTATGGAAGAATGTATTGAGGCTGTTGCCAAAGGACTTTCAATAAACTATGTTTCAAAAGGCTACGAAACTGTTGAAGAAATCGCTGTTATATATAACCCGTCAAACTCAGTTAAGTGGGCAGGCAATGTTAGATATTTCTACAATAAGATTAACTAACTAGTAACTCAATTTTTTGCTAAAATGACATGGCAATACACCACTGGGCGAGTGGCGGAACTGGCATACGCGCACGGCTTAGAACCGTGTTCCGAAAGGATTGGAGGTTCGAGTCCTCTCTCGCCCACCAATAATCACATTGCCTCAGAAACTAACCACCCTTATACTGTAGTTAGTGAAAACCGCTTTCATTATCATTGATCTCCAAGAAGGATTTTTTAAAACAGGACCCTTATTAGAAAGAAGGCCTCAACTAACTTCTAAAGTTAATGAATTAATTAAAATTTGCAGGACAACCGACATACCAATCATCTGGATAACACAAACATATAAAGAAGACCTTAGCGATGCCCCTCTATACAACATAAGAACAGGCAAAAACGACACTAGGGAGGGTACAAGTGATACAAATATCCTACACGAGCTAGATGTGCAAGAAACAGACACAAAGATTATCAAAAAGAGATTTAGTGCATTTTTTAAAACTGATTTACTTGAAACACTAAAAGTTAACAAAATTGAAAGGTTAATAATCGCAGGAATAAATACAATGACCTGTGTAAGAACTAGCGTCATTGATGCTTACCAGCTAGATTACCCAGTTATCCTAGCTATCGACTGTGTTGATGGATACGATAAAGAACAGCACGAGACCTCATTAAAATACATGTCCTATGCGACAGCCGAGTTAAAATCCAACAGTGAGATAGAAGAGCTACTAAGATAAACACAGACTAGGTATTCCAGCGGAGAGGTTTGTGATTGAAGCTTTAAAATATTTTACTTTATACCTTAAAAGCTTAGCCGTATAGAATACTAATGCTATTGACTCTAAAACGAACTCACTGTACTTAATAACCATAGCTCACAGGCAAGGAGTCTATACTTAAACTAAACTGCCGCTTGTTGACTTGATAGAGAGAATAATACTACCATTAATATAGTAGCTAATTTTAGTAAGGCTTGATAATGAACTCAACTAATGATGACAGAAACTTTAAACTCGCACTAGGGTGTGCAACTCTGATGCTTATTATTGCTTCAGCAGTACAACTATATTCTTTTAAACTTTCACAGAGCAGACTCGCGTATGCACCAAGTGAGGTTCAAGGTGAGATGTATGTTATCGCAAACATGCAGGGCACTCAAGCATGTGTATCAGTTCAGACTGGCCAAGTACTTTGGGAATGTGCTGGGGAAACGTGTACGGCAAATGAGATTAATGAGTGCATGAACTCATCAACAGCTCTTGCCGGTGTTACTGAAAGCAGTCCTTTACAAGCTACCGAAGAAACTGGGGCCGATATCAGTTCTCAAGAGGGTCAAGTTGCCGGTGATTATGACTCAGCACCGGAATCTCTTTGCAGCCGTCCCGGGGTTGGCTACACAGGACAAGGCGGTTGTTGGAGCAAAAATAAACTAAGCGTTATTGTTGGTCCACAAATGTTTGATCTTGGAACCTCCGGTGTTCCTACAAATGTATCCCAATTCACAAGAGGAGCATCACGAGATCTTGGAGACACTGTTAGAAAATACGACGTGAGTAAAGGTGAGGTTGTTAGATTTGCTATTAAGATGAAAAACAATTCAAGTGCTCCTGTTACAGATAACTATGAATTTTTTATAGGGAAAGTAACCCAAGCACCGATCGGTGTTCCGGTAACAAGTACAACACCACTTTGCGAAGCTCAATTTAATAAACTAAATGCTGACGGCAACACTTCGCAATCTGGTAGACTCATTTTTTCAGGTAGAACCTACACAATGCTACCTGGACAAGAAAAGCTTCTTACAGCTGAGTGGAAACCGACAAATACTGATTGTGGAGTCTATCAATTAGACCTTGGGTCAGAAGCTTTTGGCCAACCGGGTAAAACAGGCTGCGCTAATCCATCAACAGATAGAGTTATTGCAGCAGCATTTATTAGAGTCGTTGGCTGTACTACAACACCTCCAGTTGAAAGCAAGCCCTTAACATGTACAGGCATTGGATTTTATAATGACCAAGGAACAGCACTTATTTCATCTGTAAAGCCAGGGCAGTTTGTTAAGGTAGATATTAAGCTCGACAGGTCTCCACTTGAAATGAAAGCAAAGACACCAATCTTTGTATTACCGGTATTTCCCTCACAGCTTGAATACATAAGTTTTGTTCAGCCAGCGTCTGGTAAAATGAGCTGTGTGAAACAACATACTGATGTTCAATGTATGTTTAACCCAGATTCACCAGACAAGCATGTTGTTTTAAACTTTAAAGTTAGCCCTACTGCTACGCCAACATCAACAATTGCTGTAACATCAAGAGTTACATATAACGGAGCTGATATTGGTGGAAACAATTGTAAGGGATCGATTATTGTTGAAAAGCCAGAAGTTATTAGCTGTACATATATGTACTCGCCTTGGGTAGAACAGTATAGAAGCCATAGGCAAGGCTTTGATGTTAATTCACCTAAAGCGTTGTCCTTAATAACTGTCCCCAATAATTCGGAAGGCAAGAGAGTTAACATTGTGTATGAATACAGACCAATTAGAGACAAAACCTCAAGCGCTGGTAGTATAGCTACTGAATTTAAAAATGAAGGAAGTGTAGTCAAATGCGGACCGCAATCAAACGAAGATGCATGGGTCTACCTGTCAACAGAAACAACAGAAACAAGAGTTCTAACAGCAGATCACGGGTTTTTAGATAACAAATATTTAGACGCGCTTGACCCAGCCGATGCAAGCCAGTTCCCAAGCCGTAAGACATGGAATCTCACATTAAAACCAGGAGTTTATGCTCTTAACGCAAGGTGGGGAGGGGACGGCACAACTTTAGTAGATGGTATATTTGCAGTTAACCCAACCTACCAATATCTCAAAGACGTATCAAACCCAAGCCTTGGCTCTATTACCTACTCTCAAGCAGTAGCAAATCCGGCAGCTTACGGACCACTATGTAAATGGTCAGGTTCATATGAAGTACGAACAGGCTATTGTTTCCTAGATCCTGTAACTCAAGGGCCAACAAGACTTGAAAACATTTCAGTTACAATTAAAAATCCATCACTCATAACTAAATTTGCAGTTGAAGTATTTGCAAATGGCGCAAAGCTCGGAACTATCACTGCAAACAGGGGTGCTTCAAAAACTGTGGTCTTTAACTCAATAAATACATATCCGGTGCAGTCAATACTTGAAGTAAAGCTAGCACCTGGTTCTAAACAACAAGGTACAGTTACACAAGTAACTATAAAGGCAAATGAAGCAGTACTATATACAAACAGTACTCCAAGAAATGTTGGACCATACGGTCTTCGAATGATGTATAAATAGACTCCTGAAGCTTAAGTCTTGAGCTAAATACCCTCTTAAGGAAAGAGGGTATTTTGTTCTCTAGTATTGTCAGTTAACAGGTTAATGTGCTAAACTTCCACAGATATGAACATTCAAACAGAAAAATTACCAAAAAATACTATTAAATTGTTAATCACTATTAACGCGGCAGATGTTAAAGGCGTTCACGAGAACGTCCTCGCAAATCTTGTTACAAATGCCACAGTACCAGGGTTTAGGCAAGGCAAAGCACCTAAAGAAAAGGTTATGGAAAAAGCTGATATGAGCAAGGTAAACGGGGAGGTTGTAAATAAAGTTCTTCAAACCTATTACCCACAAGCTTTAAAAGAACAACACATAACCCCTGCAGGTAATCCAAGAGTTGAGATTAAGAGTTTTGAGCTTGGCAAAGATTTTGTCTTTGAAGCAACTATTCCTTTAAAACCAGAGATTAAGCTTGGCGACTTTATGGGCGAGATTAAAAAGAACTCGCAAGAAAGATCAAAACGGATCTCTGAAGAAAATGCTGAAAAGCTTAAAAAAGGTGAGGCTTTGGGAGAACAACACGATCATCTTCACCCAGCTGACGTCATACTCGCACTTGTTGCAACTTCAAAACTTGAGATTGCAGATATTATGATTGAAGAAGAGACAAACAGGATGCTTGCAAGACTTGTTGAACAAGCCGAACAAATAGGCCTTTCTCTAGATCAATACCTACAAGCACAAGGCAAAACAGCCGAACAACTGAGAATCGACTACGATAAACTATCTGAACAAACTATTAAAGCCGAATTCATCTTAGCCCAGCTGGTTAAAGATAGAGGTATTACGGTCAGCGATGAAGAGATTGAACAAGCACTTGTTGCAAGTGGAGCACAAAATATAGAGCAAGAGATGCAAGATAACGTGAAGAAGTGGTATATAAGATCAATCCTTGAAAAAAATAAAGTAATTACTCAGATTATTGAAGAAGCTGAAGAAAGCAGCAAAGAAACAAAATAACATGCAAACAAGTAGCTTAGTACCATTCGTAATTAAAAGAGAACCAAACGGCATGGAGAGGTCTTACGATATCTACTCCAGACTTCTTGAGGATTTTATTATCTTTGTAACAGGAGCTATTGAGTCTGATGTTGCAAATACCTTTATTGCCCAGATGCTCTTTTTAGAAAGCCAAGACGCTTCAAGAGACATTTTTGTCTATATTAATACCCCAGGAGGAGATGCATACTCCGGAAGAGCTATGTTTGACACAATTAAACACGTCAAAAACGAAGTTTCAACCATTAATGTTGGGCTTGCTGCTTCTGCCGGCGCTTTAATACTTGCAGCCGGAACAAAAGGCAAAAGATTTGCTCTCCCTGGATCACACACAATGATTCACCAAGTTTTGACGCATGGGCTTCAAGGACAGGCTACTGATATTGAAATAGAAGCAAAACACATGCTAAGACTTCGTTATGACTATGCTGAAAAAATAGCTCAGGCAACCGGCCAAG
This sequence comes from uncultured Candidatus Saccharibacteria bacterium, assembly GCA_964540135.1. Taxonomy (GTDB): domain Bacteria; phylum Patescibacteriota; class WWE3; order UBA101185; family UBA10185; genus CAZCAQ01. Next base: position 66,132 of record CAZILK010000003.1, read on the forward strand.
AGACTAAAAAGGTTCTTGCTGATATTGAGAGAGACAACTGGATGAATGCAGCTGAAGCTAAGAAGTACGGCATTATTGATAAAATAATGGATCCTAAAAAAGCTTAAGCAAAGACATCTTAACAAACGAAGCCTAATGCAGTAAACTACACCGAGTGGGGTCGGTTAGCTCAGTTGGTTAGAGCGCTTCAGTGACATTGAAGAGGTCACAGGTTCGAGTCCTGTACCGACCACCATATTATGTTTAAAGATCCAATCACAACACTTGCAAGCGATAACTCACTCCTTAAGCTTGTTACCGCCATACCAAGTATTCAGAATTACAAACTCTACTCCCAAGATACTAATAACGTGAAGTTTCCAAAGTTTGTTGATGTGCTTAAACAAACAAAGTCAGAACTTCAACCAGACTGGATTGTAAAATCAAGTTTTGACGGAGTAACTTGTGAAACAGGAGTTAATTTTATAAATACCTACTCGCACTTAAAACCAACTTTTATCTTTCAGCACGGACTTTTAATAAGTAACCACAGAGCTAATCTAGATGCCATTATAAGTAAAAGCTTCTACAAAGAGTTTAATATAGTCTCAATTAAAGCTGCGTGGCATCAAAATCCAGTTATGGCTGTAACAGAGGCACTTGCGTCATTTAGAAACAGCATGCTGATGCTAGCATCCTCGGTTCATGCAATAGAACAAGTTTGTAAATTTCACAGAAAGCTATCAAGCCAGAAGCTAATAGTTAGCGGGACATCAATGGGCGGTATTACTGCTACCAATCACTTCTTTTATTACAACAGCGCGAACAGCTATTTCCCAATAGTTGCGTATCCCAACTTTGCAAGACTCATAATTTCAGAGAAATATACTTCACTATTTTATGATTTTAAGCAGATGGCAGAAAATACCTCATACATAACTTGTATGGATATAGCAGAAAGCCAAATTAGAAAAGCAAACAAAACTAAGATTTTTCCAGTTCTTGGAACATTAGATGAAACAGTGCCGTATAGAGACGCAAAAGCCTTTTGGGAAAAGTTTATGATAAAAGAGTATCCCGCTGGCCATTTTGATATTGTTAAATATGCTAAAAGTATTAGACAATATATACTAGATAAAACAAATGATAGTTTCAAAACTTAAGTTAACTTTAATATTTATAACCGCCTTCACAGTATCTTTCGCAATTATAATGGCTGCCTCATTTATCCATACTCAAACACAAATAGCTGCTATACTTATAATCTTTTTTATGTACCTTGGCGCAAACACTGTCATGCTATCTATTGGTGCTACAATAGATAAAAGATGGCGTTACTATTTTCCGGGAGGAGTGGCACTTGGCCTTGGGCTAGGCTTTTTACTTGTTGCAGAAAAGCTTGTTTTGGGGCTAGCTGCCGGGGCTCTAAGTTTTTTAATTCTTAGTTATTACGGCAATTACACAAGGGTGTTTTACGAGAATCAAATAAAGATTTATATAAAGCCGCTTGTTGAAAAACAGGTATTTGCTTTATCTTTCATCTTTGCAGTTTCATGTGCAATGATTGTCTTTATAAATGCCCCGGAGGTAGAAAAAGACATCTTAGCAAAGATTGCGAAGCAAGTTGACGCCGCAATTAAAAGTGATTATGTGAAACCATATTTTGCAAATCCGCTCTTACCAAACACACAGACTGTGAGTTTTCTCATCTCAAGCTCGCTTGGTACCTATTCTAAGCACATTATTGCAGTCCTATCATTTGCAGCATTCTGGGCATTTGAGATAGCTTCGCGTATAGTGTGGTACTTTTTCTTACTAACTCTTAGACCAAGTTTTCATTTTCTTAAAAAGTCAGGCTTTATCAAAGTAGATCAAAAAGAGGTAGTCAAAGAGATATTGACAATATAGCGCTTAAAATCAATAATACTTTAGATGAAGAATTCGATTGTACTTTTAACAACCTCGACAACAGGCCTTCTCACAGGCCTACCTTTTTAATGCAAAATCCAATATTTATTCAATTTTTAACAACAACTTGTAAAAATCATTACAAGTTATCAAAAGGAGAAAGTAATGAACAGTACTAACGAAAAACTAATACCCTTAAGGCATACCGCAGAGCATGTATTGCAAGCTGCGATGGAGGCTTTATACCCACAGATTCTAAGGGTCATGGGACCGCCAATTGAAGAAGGTTTTTACTTTGATTTTGATCTTGCTACCAAAATTACTGAAGACGATTTTGGCAAAATTGAAGCAGAAATGACCAAGGTCATTAAAGCAAACCTTCCGATGACTCACTCTAAGATAAGTCTTGAAGAAGCAAGAAAGTTATTTGCAAATAACCACTATAAGCTCGCAATTCTAGATGAGATAGAAGAAAGAGGAGAAGAGGTTAGCATTTACTCAATGGGAAACCCAGGAGACACGTATTATTATCAAGATCTTTGTGTAGGTCCACACATTGCTTCAACTGGTGAGATTAAAGCTTTTAAGCTTCAAAACCTAGCCGGAGCTTATTACAAAGGAGATGAAAAAAATAAGATGCTTCAACGCATTTACGGTACTGCCTTTAACTCACAACAAGAACTAGATGAGCATTTAGCTGAGCTTGAAAGAAGAAGGCAAAACGACCATAGAGAGCTCAATAAAGTACTTGATATCTTCACAACCTCAGAGCTTGTTGGTAAAGGGCTTGTCATGTATACCCCAAACGGCACTATTATAAAAACTGAGCTTAGAAATCACCTGTTACAGGTGTGTAAAAAGCACGGCGCTCAAGAAGTAGATATTCCTCACATGGCAAAAATCGATTTGTATAAAATCTCAGGCCATGCTGAAAAGTTTAAAGAAGAGCTTTTCAAAGTAGTTAGTCATTATGATGAAGAGTTTGTCTTAAAACCAGTAAACTGTCCGCACCATACCCAAATATATGCGTCACGTCCTAGAAGCTACAAAGATTTGCCAATTGCCTATGTAGAATCAACTCAACAGCATAGAGATGAGAAACCCGGTGCAATAGGAGGGTTAAATAGAGCAAGATCTTTTGAGATAGATGATGGGCATACTTTTTGTACGCCAGAACAAATCAAAGGCGAGGCAATTAAGATGATAACTATCATGAAAGAGTTTTATGAAGTCTTCGGACTTTGGGGAAAACACTGGGTGTCTTTGTCCTTCAGGGATCCTAAAACGCCTGAAAAGTATATCGGGGATGAAAAGGGATGGGAAACGGCTCAAAATACATTAAGCGAGATTAACAAAGAACTAAACCTAGGAGGACAAGTTATGGAAGGTGAGGCAGCATTGTACGGACCAAAGCTTGATATTATGCTTAAAGATGCACTAGGGAACGACAGACAGCTTGGAACTGTACAACTAGACTTTGCAATGCCATCAAGATTTGGTCTTACTTATACTGATAAAGATGGGTCAGATAAAACGCCGGTCATGCTTCACAGAGCAATCCTTGGTTCTTATCACAGGTTTATTGCAAACCTCTTGGAAAGTACCTCAGGAGCTCTTCCTGTGTGGCTTAGCCCTGTTCAGGTAGCAATCATCCCAATTAGTTCAGGACATGTTGACTACGCACTAAAGGTAAAAGAAGCGATGGAAGCAGTAAGCATTAGAGCCGAGCTTTATGATAAAGAAGATACCATGCAATCTAAAATCAGAGTTGCTCAGACTAAAAAGGTCCCCTTTATGTTAATTCTTGGGGATAAAGAGGTCGAGGCTGGAACTGTGAGTATTAGAACTAGAGACGGCGAGAATAGGGGAGTTATGGCACTTTCAGAAGCAGTTGAGAGGATTAAAAGTATTTATTTGACCAAAAGCCGTGAGTTATGGTAACTTGGTTTGGTTTAGGAGCGCTTTATAACAGATAAAAGGTATTTAATAAACAATAGAATAAGAGCAAAAGAGTTAAGAGTTATTACTTCTGATGGAGAAAA
>CAZILK010000003.1:70160-86209 GCA_964540135.1 uncultured Candidatus Saccharibacteria bacterium
CTCTGGATAGAAAAGTACTATCCCAACTTGCAATCGAAGACAACAAAGCATTTGATGCAGTAGTTAAGCAAGTATTACAATAAACGTATGAAAATAGAAATAGTGCAAAATGAAAACGAGCATCCTAATACTGAAGCTGTAACACACCTCGTTGAAGGGCAGACTGCAAAAATTCGAGGCAGCACAGTTGAAGCTGTAAGAACTGGGGCTACGGTTATCGGCTTCATGAAGGACCCTGTTAAAGTAGAACCAGGATTTGCCCCACGATTTGGACATGCAGATGGATCATTTACAGTAACTGCAATGAATGAACCTAATGAACCTACCAGCTAGTACGCATTGTAGCCTAGGTATTTAAAATAACCCCCAAATAAAGTAAACTAGGTGAGATGGCAGATAACCTTGTTGATAAAATTAAAGATATTGAAAACCAGTTTGAGCTTGAGTTATCTAAGGCTTTAGTATCGGGTAAGTTTGATGAGCTATATCTCTTAATGTTCTCCAAAAAAAACGGACTTATTTCCAATCTTATAAAAACAATACCTGCTCTTTCTCCCGAAGAAAAAAAGACATCCGGACCTATGATTAATGAGCTTCAAGAAAAAATTAAAACACGATTTGAGCTGACTAAAAAAGACTATTATAAAGCTCAGGTAAATGACCCCTTAATTGATATGTCCCTTCCCGGAAACGTATTACCAACAGGCAACCTTCACCCAACAACTTTAATAATACGTGAAATTAACAGCTTTTTTAGATACAAAGGATTCTCAATTTACGAGGGACCTGATATTGAAAGTTATGAATACAACTTTAAAAAATTAAATTTACCTCTGGGACATCCTGCCACTGATCTGCAGGACACTTTATATATTAGTGAGCCAGATATTCTCCTTCGAACACATACCTCTTCAATTGAAGCAAGACTCTTAACAAACGAGAAACCTCCGATACGGGCTGCCTTTGCAGGAGCCTGCTTTCGAAACGAAACCGTAAACTCAACAAACAGTACTTTTTTCTTTCAATACCAAGGAGTATGTGTTGATAAAGGCATTTCTGTCGGGCATCTATTCTCAATACTTACAGATTTTCACAAATTTCTATTTGGCGATGATGTTGAACTTAGATTTAGATACAAATACTATCCAGAAGTATCTCCCGGTGTTGGGGTTGATATGAAATGCAGATTCTGTAGTGGAGACGGGTGTTCTGTGTGTAAATACAGAGGCTTTATAGAAGTTCTTGGCAGCGGCATGATTCATTACAATACTCTTAAACTTTGTGGAATTGATCCTGAAGTGTATACAGGTTTTGCCTTTGGAATTGGTCTTGATAGGCTAGTTATGCAAAAATATGCAATCAATGATATTAGAAAGTTATATGTACAAGGAATGGTCTACAACTAATGAAAATACCTGTTGAGTGGTTATTACAATATATAAAAACAGAGAGAAGTTCAAAAGAGCTTGCGAGTGATTTTACAATGATAGGGCTTCTTCTTGATAAGCCTGTTACTAGTTATGAAGCTGATGGGTATAAGACTGATGTACTTGATCTAGAACACAGAATGGATAGATCGGATTGGCTGTCAGTTCTTGGCTGTGCACGTGATCTTAGTGCCTATTTATCATTAGCACTTACTTACCCTGAGGTTTTAGAAACTAAACTTCTTGAAGCACGCGAAGAAGATAAAATTGCAATTAGTGTCGATTGTCCTGACCTTGTGAACCGATTTAACACACTTGTCTTTAAGAATATCAAAGTGAAACCGTCACCCCCTTGGTTGAAAAACAGACTTGAAAGTTACGGTATACCTTCAATTAACAATATTGTTGATATTACAAACTACGTACTTGTTGAGTATGGACAGCCCATGCATGCGCAAGATATTTCAAAACTTAAGGCAAAAGAAATTCATATAAGACGAGCAAAAAACGGAGAAACATTAACTACTTTTCTTGGTGAGAATCTTAAGCTTACCCCTGACAACTTCGTCTTAACACAGGCGGGCACTCCAACAGTACTTGGTGGAATAGTTGGAGGCATTGATACAGGTGTTGATGAATCTACAACCTCAATAGTTCTTGACGCTGGAAACTACGATCAAGTAAATATTAGAAAGTCGTCACGCCAACTTAAAATTCAAAATGAAACAGTGCTTCGATATGACAAGTTTTTACATCCTAAACTTACTGAAGTTGCTCTACAAAGAGCGGCTAAGCTTATTCTTGAGGTTGCAGGAGGAGAAGCCTTCTTTAACTATGACTACATAAGTCCAACAGCTAATTTAGAATGTAAGTCTCTAAACCTCACAAAAGCAAGACTTGACCTATTAGCAGGAGAAGATTTTGACTTCCAAAAAGCAGCAAATATTCTAATAGCTCTTGAGTACGTTGTAACAAAAGTTGATGAGAATATGCTTCATGTTGAAGTGCCTTACTTTAGAACTGATGTTGTTGTCGAAGACGATGTTGCTTCCGATATCCTAAGAATTAACGGCTACGACAAGATAAAACCTCAAAAGTTGACTGGTGAAATACCACCTGAGGTAACCCCACTTAGTGTAAAGTTTATAGATGAGCTTAAAAACACTTTAACTCAGATCGGTCTTAATGAATACATAACTGCACCAATGGTTAAATATTCAAACAGACCAAATCAAATAAAGCTTGGCAACTCTGTTAATCAAGATCAAGATAGCTTGAGAACAAACCTATACGAAACACTTGAACCAATAATTCAAATTTATGCGCAAAATGCTATCCACATAGTTGGTATTTTTGAAATAGGTAAGGCCTATAGCCAACAAGGAACACAATACCAAGACTTTTCTGAAGATACAGTTCTACAGGTTGTAACTTATCCAAAAAACACACCTCTTAAAACAAGTTTGGACACAAAAACAATCCTCTCAACTTTAATGCACAAACTTGGAATAAGCTTTAGTGTTAACGGTAAAAACGAAATCTTACTAGACAATGTACCTGCCGGTGAAATTACTTATGATGGTTTTTCTCTCAAGATATCAAGTCTGATGGCTGCAGTTAAGAAAAACCTTGTCGTCAAAGACAGGGTTGAGAATTTTAAAACAAGAGAACTATCGTTAAGCATGGCAAGTGATGTACAACTTGGTGTTGCTATTACTGAGCTTAGAAAGAAATATCCTCAAATTGTAACGATAGAGGTCTTAGAGGAAAGCCTATTACAAGAGGGAAATACCAAGACTATAGGACTGAGGCTCTTTTTTGAAGAATCAACTGTAGACGCTAATAGTCTGGTCCATGCTATACTAATTGAGCTAAAACAGGTGTTTGGTATTGATAATAGGAATTTGGCTTAATTTTGATCTAATGTTATAATCCCATAGTAATTTAGAAGGAGGAAGCTGCCGATATTGTGCTTTCATACCGTTGAATAGGTAAGTTAGTGCTTTCTTGTTGTCATGGCAGCAAAAGATAGCATGAATGTTATAAGTAAAACTGGAGAAAAGGTGAATTTCCGTACCAGATTACGGGAGAAACTACGCGAAAAAGATGCCAAGCATTTTCACAAAACCGATGACTCAAGCCTCCACAGTGGTTTAATCTACAAAGGAAAAGAATACGTAACACATACTAAACTTCACCACATGGACTCAGCAGTTTATGTTTTAAGACGTAATCAAAAGATTGGATTCTTAATAATAGGAACAATACTTATAGTAAGCTTGATCACAAACTTAGTTCTTACTCTTTCGGCAGTCCTTGCAGTATTAAGCATCATCTACTTTTTGGACACATTGTTCACTTTGTACCTTGTTCAAAAGAATCTTAACGCACCAGCTGAATTTGCATTTACAGACGAAGAACTCAACACCTTAAATGAAAATGACTTACCTGTATTTACAATTTTATGCCCCCTCTATAAAGAGGCTGGTGTTCTTGGCGACTTCATTAAAAACATGCAAAAGATTGACTGGCCAACGACAAAGCTTGAGATACTGCTTCTGCTTGAAGAAAATGACTCTGAAACAATTGACCGCGCAAACCAATTAAAACTCCCGCATAACGTTAAAGTTATGGTTGTTCCACACTCAATGCCAAAGACCAAGCCAAAAGCGTGTAACTACGGACTTGCCCAGTGTACCGGTGAGTATGTTGTTATCTATGACGCCGAGGATAAACCAGATCCAAAACAGCTTAAAAAAGCATTCCTTGCATTTAAGAACTCAAGCGAAAAAGTAGTATGTGTTCAAGCAAAACTTAACTATTTTAACAGTGGGCAAAATTTACTAACTAAGTTTTTTACAGCAGAATATTCACTTTGGTTTGATGTTATTTTGCCAGGGTTTCAATCAATCAGTACCGTTATCCCACTTGGCGGCACAAGTAACATTTTTAAAACAAGTGTTTTAAAAGCAATGCATGGGTGGGATCCCTTTAACGTAACTGAGGACTGTGATTTGGGAATTAGACTTTTTAGAAACGGCTATCAAACAACAATTATTGATTCAGTAACTCTTGAAGAAGCAAACAGTAATGTTAAGAACTGGATAAGACAAAGATCACGCTGGATTAAAGGCTATTTCCAAACCTACCTAGTCCATATGCGAAATCCTACAAAGTTAGCAAGAAGAGGCAGGCATTTCTTTTTATTCCAACTAATAATCGGGATGAGGATTTCTTTTATTCTCATTAACCCAATTCTCTGGATTACAACAATCTCATATTTTGTATTTAACAGTTACGTTGGTGATTTTATAGAAAGTCTTTATCCCGCGCCGATTTACTACATGGCTGTAACATCCCTAGTTCTTGGTAACTTTGTATACCTTTATAACTATATGATCGGGCTTGCCAAAAGAGGTAAGTGGGAACTTATTAAGTATGTCTATTTTGTACCGTTCTACTGGCTATTAATGAGCTTTGCTGCAATCAAAGCTTTTAATCAATTAATTTTCAATCCTCACCACTGGGAAAAGACTCACCACGGGCTTGTGAAGAGTAAAAAAGGCAAAGCAGTAGAAGTTAAAACTGACTTTTTAAAACCTGTTAAAAGAATTCTTCCCAGTAACAACTGGCGAATTGCTCTGGCACACTACAGCTTAAACACTTACATACTAGCTTTTGGAGCATTAGTAATTGCACTCCAAACCTCTTTCTTTTTTCTTAATACAAAGTACTCAAACCTTATAACTGGCCTGTGTTTTTTGGCTTTACTCACACTAAGCTTAATATTTCTCCTAAAAGCACTTTCAGAAGAAAAGAATAGATCTTTTAAGATTCTTATTTTTATTACAAATCTAATAAACAGCGCGCCAAAAGACTCCATTGCAACAATGACATATCTTACAGCGGGAGTTGTAGCAAACTTTTTAAACTACGTATACAACGCCTATCTAACAAGACAGCTTAAAGTTGAAGATTTTGGGATCATAAGTCTTGCTGGTAGCTTCATCTTTATATCATCTATTCCTCTCGCGGCACTAAGCGGGGCGGTTGTTAAGAAGGTAGCTTTTCATCTGGGCAAAGAGAAACTTGCTTTAGCGGGATTTTGGTTACATGTTAGAAAAAAAACATTTAATGCTAGCTTCGCGTTCACCGTTATCTGGCTTATAGCAACACCACTTTCAATGAAGTTTTTTAATGTTGAAACTCCTTTGCCATTTCTGTTAATTGCACCAATCTTTGTACTCAATGCTCTTACAGCCGTAGATATCGGCTATATTTCAGGGCTACTAAAATTCTACATACTCTCGCTTATGTTAATTGTTGAGGCTGTGAGTAAAATTGCCTTGACTTGGGTAATTTTAGAACTGGGATTTGTCGATTATATATATCTTGCTATCCCAGGTGCATTGTTTGCCTCCTTTATAGTGGGCTATTACTACGCTCTTAAGTATGCAAACGCAAAACACCACAGTGTCAGCCAAGATAAAATTGGCTTTCCATCTAAAAGCTTTGTATCGTTTATTATTTCAAGATTTGCCGTTGTTTCATTCATTACATTAGATTTACTCCTAGCCAAACACTACTTATCGTCTTTTGAAGCAGGAAGATATGCAATTATTGCGCTTGTTGGTAAAATGATATTTTTTGTAGGCTCAATAGTTGCTCAACCGCTGATTCCACTGGTTAGTAACAGGTTAGGGGGTTCAAGACAAGCTAACAAAACTTTTATTACAATCTTTGCGCTTTACTTTTTAGCAAGCTTTTCTATGTACTTACTTGTTGGCGCCTTTGGAGGCTTTACAGCACCACTACTTCTTGGTGATAAAGCCAGAAGCATAACACATCTTTTACCAATTTATGGTTTTGGCATCCTGTGTTTCGCACTCACAAGCTTTTTAATTACATATAAACAAGTGCAAGAAAAACATTTCTATGCCGGGGTAGGAGTAATTTTAACTGCTATTCAAGTAGTAACAGTATCACTGCTACATGAAAGTCTTACTGACTTTGTTAACGCTATGACGATAGTTGGTGTAGTAGATTTTATAGTTTTATGCGCAGTCATGATATTTGAGAGACACGTAATAACAGTTGTTAAAAACATTGCTGACTTTTTTGACATTCTTTCCGATAAAGTTGGACTTGATGAAGAAAATAAGAATTTAAGAATACTAATATTCAACTGGCGAGACACCAAGCACGTCTGGTCCGGAGGAGCTGAGGTCTACATACATGAAATTGCAAAACGGCTTGTAAATGAAGGGCACCAAGTAACAATAGTTTGTGGTAATGATCAGTTAAATAAGACTCATGAAGTAATAGACGGAGTAAACATTGTCAGACACGGTGGATTTTATACCGTTTACATCTGGGCACCACTTTACTATTTAACTAAACTAAGAGGCAAATACGATGTCATTATTGATTCAGAAAACGGAATACCGTTTTTCACACCACTGTTTGTTCGAAAACCGATTATTGGTGTAATACACCATGTTCACCAAGAAATAATAATTGAGCAGCTCGCAATCTCCTGGTATTTAAAACCTATTGCTTACCTTGCAAGACTGCTCGAAACTAAGTTAATGCCACTAGTGTATAGAAATGTTCAAATGATAACAGTGTCTAACTCAACACTTCTAAGTATGAATAAAATTGGACTTGGGAAGAGAAAGAGTATTGAGATAGTGCATCCAGGGGTCGAACTTGAGAAGTTTAAACCAGGCATAAAAACAGATCACCCATCAATTCTTTATTTAGGAAGAATAAAGCCGTACAAATCAATTGAAGTTGCGATCAATGCTGTAAATGAACTTATATCAGATATACCTGATATTGAATTAAAAATTGCAGGCTTTGGAGAGCATCAAATTGAACTTGAAAAGTTAGTTTCAAGTCTTGATCTTGAGCAAAATGTAACATTTACTGGTCATGTCACTGAAGACGAAAAAGTGAGCCTTATGGCAGAAGCATGGGCTTTTATATACCCATCACTTTGGGAAGGTTGGGGTATATCAGTTATTGAGGCGAGTGCAAGCGGAACTCCTGTTGTTGCATCAAATGTACCTGGACTTAGAGACTCGGTTAGTAATCCACATAGTGGCTACCTTGTTGAATACGGGAACGTACATGGGTTTGCTGAAAAATTAAAAGTAATACTTACCAACAGTGACATTAGAAGTGCATTTGGTCGTGATGGCGTAGAATGGGCAAATAATTTTACCTGGGAAAAAAGCACAAAGAAGCTACTTGATATAATTAGAAAGGCTCAAAATGTTTAAGATAACTGTCGGAATAGCAGCATTAAATGAAGAAGCAAACATTAAGAATGTTATAACCAATGTCTTAGCGCAAGATTTTGGGGAGAACAAACTCATCGAAGTTATAGTAGTTTCGGATGGAAGTACCGATAAAACTGTTGAGGAAGTGCAATCTATTAAAAGTGACTTGATAAAACTAGTTGTACACACAACAAGAGCTGGCAAAATTACAAGATTTAATGAGATATTTAGTCTTGCGAGTGGTGATATTGTTATTAGTTTAGACGCTGATGTAACACCGGAAAACAATCACACTCTAAATGCTTTAGTACAAATGTTTAAGGAACCAGGGGTAGAGTATGTAAGCGGAAGAGCTGTACCACTTAAGCCAAGAAACATGCTTGAACACAGCATCAATATAAGTCGTGAAACATGGGATGTCTTTCGAGATAAACTAAAAAATGGTAACAGTGTCTACTCATGTAACGGAAAATTTTACGGTATAACAAGTAAAGTTGCTAAGGACATTAAACTCCCGAGTAAAGGAACAGCAGAGCAAAGCTATATATATTTTTATTGTTTAAAACATGGATATGCTAATAGAGGATGTAAAGAAGCTAGAGTCATATATAGGTCTCCTAACTCAATAATAGACCACGTTAAGCAGATAGAGCGTTATAACAGTTCATATGAGATGGAATGGCGAGATGAATTCGGACCTATTGTTGAAAAAGAGCATGAAATCCCAAGCAAACTTATGACTGAAGAGAAACTTAAAATGCTAATTAGACACCCAGTACTGTGTTTGTATCTTTACGGAGTAAATTTCTATGCTAAGAAAATTTATAAACCAAGTAAAATTAGAGATCAAAATTGGGATATCCAAAGCTCAACAAAAGGTAAGGTAAATAATGATTAATAAAAAAACAGTAACAATAGGCATACCTGCATACAATGAAGAGGGCAATATTGCTTATATAATTAAGGACATTCTAGCTCAAAAAGAAAATGACTATACCCTCACTGAGATTATTATAGCGTCCGACGGCAGTTCTGACGAAACCTGCGACAAAGTCAGAGCTTTTGGTGACAAGCGAATCACGTTACTAGATTTTAAAGACAGGCAGGGACCGGCTGCAAGACAAAACTATATTATGGAAAAAGTAGACTCAGATATTTTAGTTATATTAAATGCTGATATTAAACTTGACGGAGATATGTTTATTAATAAGCTTATTCAGCCAATAATTCAAGGAAACGATCTTGCAGCATCTAATATGCGATGTGTTAAAACATCCGGATTCTTTGAATCAATCATGGCGTACAGCATTGAATTTAAAAGTTATGTTTTCGAACATTATAAAAATGGCATAAATGTATATACATGCAGAGGTGTAGCAAGAGCATTTTCAAAAGAGCTTTATAAAAAGTTTCAGTTCGGTCATTCCATAGGAGAGGACGCACATTCATATTTTTATACAGTTTTTAATAACTTTAAATACGCTTTTGCCAAAGACGCGGTTTGCTATATCAAATGCGTATCTACCTATAAAGATAATCTAAAGCAGAGTACCAGAAACTTTAACGGTATTAAGGCATTTGCTAAAAAATACGGATACTCCTATGTGAACTCAGAATATAAAATTGACCTAAAGTTTCTCATAAAAGGTTTTATTCTGTACTTAGTGAAAAATCCTATAAAGATGAGTTTGTACTGCTTGATTACAGCAAGCACTGTAGTAAGTAGTTTTTTTGTAAAAACTTCAGACACATGGTCTATTGCTGAGTCATCGAAAGTACTGGTGCAAGAATGAATAAATTAATACTGAGAAACACAATCTATAAAATACTTAATAGTGTTGATAATGCGTTATCCCTAAAAAACCCGATTACTGTATTTTGCTATCATAGCATTAATGAAGACGCATTTAGATTCAGTATAAATCTTAAGGAGTTCAGCAATCAAATAGACTACTTGTGTGAAACTTCTGATCCAATTGATCACACAACACTTATTAATGTAATTTCTGGAAAAACTGAACTTACTAAGCCAGCCTTTGTGATCACCTTTGACGATGGCTACAAGAATGTCCTTGCAGTAAAAGATATTCTAAAATCAAAAGGCATCAAGCCTATTATTTTTGTAATGCCTGAGGAGGCGACTGTCAATTACGAAGAACTAGGTCAAATTTTTGACAGACTAGATACAGATGATTTAAAAGCATTAATTAAAGATGGGTGGGAAGTTGGATCTCACAGCCTTTCTCACAGTAACTTCAATGAGCTATCCGAAAATGAACTACAAAGTGAGATTATTGAATCAAAAAGTAAACTAGAACAAGAGCTTGGGATTAAAATAAACTATTTTTCTTATCCAAAAGGTAATTACAACTCAGATATTGAGGCGATTGTAAAAGAAGCAGGGTATAAAGCAGTATTTACAATGGATGATGGAGTTATTACTAAAAGTACTGATTTGTACAGAATTCCACGAGTTGGAGTAGATAAAACTCACAGCTTTTCAACATTTAAACAAACATTTAGTCCGTTAAATATAAAGTTTAGAAAATTTATAAAAGGGCTTGGCATTTCAGGCCTTTAGGAGAAAATATGCAATTAAAATATTTGTATAGAAGAGTCTTATATATTTTGAGAAAATTACGAGCTGTGGCTGTAACAACAATTAAGCCAAACGCTGCTTATTATATGTTTGGTAGAACATATAGATCAACTAAGCCTCTTAGTAACATCTATGGTTACGATAGAGGTAAACCAGTTGATAGGTATTACATGGAAAAGTTTATGGAGGAAAACAAAGAAGATATAAAAGGAGTCTGCCTTGAGGTCACTGATAATGATTACATAGTAAAATACGGCGGTAAAAGCGTGACTCATTCTGATGCTGTTGACATAGATACAAGTAATCCTCACGCAAATATTTATGGGGATCTCAGAGATATAAAGATTATTAAAGACAACACATATGATTGCTTCGTAGTTACACAAACCTTTGTTATGATTGATGATTTTGAAGCTGCTATAAAAGAAAGTTTTAGAATCTTAAAACCGGGCGGAGTACTTCTGTGCACTATGCCGTGTCTTGGTAGAGTTGGTGTTGATTTAAACCAATACTGGAGATTTACCCAAGCTTCAGGTAAGTATGCATTTGGTAAGGTTTTTGGCGAAGCAAATGTTGAGTCAAAAACATACGGAAATGTCCTTTCAGGACAGTGTTTCTGGGTCGGTATGGCAAGTAACGAATTAACTAGCGAGCAACTAGATAACCACGATCCTCAGTATCCAGTTATTGTTGCAGTTAGGGCTGTAAAACAAAAATGACACAAGTACACGTAATAGTAAAATACTTTATCCCTGTAACTGCCGGTATCGAAGTCAATACCAGAGAAACATATTCAAAGTTAGTTGATAGATGGAACATTACATTCCACACATCTACAGATACGCTCACTGAAAAGAACGTACTTCCAAAAACTGATAATGTCCGGGGAATAAATGTAGAAAGATACGAATACAAACGCTTTGGGTTCTGGCCAAACATTAACTGGGATACAGCTGATTTTGTTGCATTGCATAACTTTAATGTATTTCCTCATTTTTTTATAATGGGTTATACATTCCTACTTAAGCTTTTTGGGAAAAAGAAATTCACACTTCTCCTAACCCCTCACGGTGGATTTAATCCTGAGTGGTCAATATTCCCACTGCACATCAGGCTTGTTAAGAAATTTTACCATTATACGATAGGTACTCTTATGATAAATCTTTCAGTTGATGGTGTACGAGCAGTTTCTGAGTGGGAAGGAAAAGAGATAATTGCCAAGGGCGTTAATAAAAAGAAAGTTGAAGTAATAACAAACGGTATTGAAGATGAGGCATATCAAGATAGTGAACAAGACGCTAGTCCTGGTATTAAAAAACAGGTAGAAAGCTATGGCCGGTATATCATTCAAATTGGCAGGGTTTATGTAATTAAGAATTACGAAACAGTAATTAGAGCACTCCCAAAACTACCTAAAGATATTAAGTACCTTATTGTTGGACCTGTTGAGAACAATTACCACGATAGTTATAAACCTGGCCTTGAAAAGCTAGCCTCAGAGCTTGGTGTTTCTGACAGAGTGCTTTTCCTTGGTGTAATTAAAGGCGTGGATAAGTACTACTTAATTAAACATGCACAACTAATGGTGCATATGGCATTATGGGAAAGTTTTTGTAATGTTGTTCATGAAGGTATGAGCCAAGGACTTCCATGTATCGTGTCTAATGTTTACGCATTACCTTATTTAATTAAAGACGGTGTAAACGGTTATTGCTTACCAGTTAAAGATAGCGATGCAGTTGCAGATAAAATAAACTATGTTCTTGAAAACATGGAATCAGCTACAATCAATAACATGAGGAAAGTGAACAAAGAGTTTGGACTTAAGAACTCATGGACTAATGTCGCAGAAAGTATGTTTAGTTTCTACAGCAAACAGCGAGGACTAGATAATGAGTAAGCTAGTTAAGTTTATAAAATTCATACTTACTAGCAGGCTTGATAAACTAGAGCCTCTTAATGGACTTGAAAACAAAGTTATTGTCATTACTGGAGCTAGTAAAGGTCTTGGCAAAGCTATTTCTGAGCAGTTAACACTTGAGAAATGTAAAGTTGTAATGCTTGGTAGAGATGTAGAAGCCGCAAACAAAGAGAGCGGGGAAGAAAGCACAGGTTCAGACGAACAATTTAGAATTAACTGCGATGTTAAAGACTTTGATCAATGTCATAAAGCTATAAAAAAAACAATTGAAAAGTTTGGCAAAGTCGATGTCCTTATCAATAACGCAGGTGTTTTTAACGAAAAACCTCTTGAGCTAGTAACTGAATCCGAGCTTAACACTATACTCGATGTTAACCTTAAAGGGACTATTCAGATGGCGCAAGCGTGCGCTGAGGTATTTAAAAAACAAAGACACGGCACTATTATAAATATTGGCTCTAAAATCAGTCACAATACAAATATCTTACCTAACAAGACTCTATATGCTGCAACAAAATATGGTGTCGAGGGCTTCAGCTTTGCTTTAAACAAAGAGTTAAAAGAATTTGGTTGCAGAGTTATTTGCCTTATGCCTGGTACTATAAATACCTTTTTATCTCTGTCTGCAGGTGATTTCATGCAGCCCTCTCGTATCGCTCAGCTTGTAGCAATGATTATTAAGTTTGATGATCTAGATTTTGAAGGAATTGTTGTTAAATCGATTAAGCAGAATATCTAGAAAGATTTATGGTTAAACTAACTCTAACTAACAATGCGAGAATGATTATTAACAGGATAGGAAGCCTTGTTGTCCTTATCTTTATTGCTGCAATTCTTTTATTAACACTAACCGGTATGACCGGAACGCTTTCACATGAAGATTTTTTAAGCACCGTAGACACATCCTACGGTGCTTTTGAAAGCTCCTCTCCTAGAAGTAGGTATGCTCTTATTTACTCGATTATTGAGGATAAAACTGCAATTTTAGCAAAACCTTTGGCAGAATTTGCAACACCTGACCTTGCAATATCAGGCAAAAACTATGTCTCACTGTTTGCACCTGGAACTTCTGTTATTGCAATTCCTGGCTACCTTGCTGGTAAAGCATTTGGGTCCCCGGTTCTTGGTGCCTTTGGACTTGTGGCTTTATTTGCATTTGTAAATACACTACTCGTTAAACTTATAGCTCAAAAGCTTGGAGCTAATACTGCAGCTGCTAACATCGCAGCGTTTACATTTATAGTAGCTACACCTGCATTAACCTATGCTGGAGTTTTATATCAGCATCACTTCACAGTTTTTTTGATTTTAAGCAGTATTTACGCACTCCTTAAATTCAAGTCCTTTGTAGCTTTGACTATCGTTTGGTTTATGTGCGCACTATCTATTAGTGTTGACTATCCTAATCTCTTTTTACTTGCACCAATCGGCATTTATGCGTTTGGCAAAATGATTTTTATACAATCTACAACTGAAAAAAAGGAACTTGTTATAAAACCTTTATACCTACTTACTTTTTTAAGCATGATTTTGCCACTAGTTATGTTCCTAACCTATAACCAAGAAGCTTTTGGTAATAAGTTTCAGCTTGCAGGAACTTTGAAGAGAGTTACAGGAATTCAGAGCGATGTTGATATTAAAAAAGCAGCAGACGAACTAAACAAACAAAAACTCTCACTAAAGCTCGCCGAGCAAAATGACAAAGCAGAGCTTGAAAAAAAGAAAGATGCAGTGGGGTTTTTTAATACAAGAGATATTTTAAACGGACTTTACATCCATCTATCAAGTGCTGATAGGGGAACGTTAAGATATGCTCCGGTTTTATTTCTGGGATTACTTGCACTGCCTTTTTTGTATAAAAAAAGAGGAGACATGCTGGCACTAATTATCTCAATACTTCTTGTAAATCTTATTCTTTATTCTATGTGGGGAGATCCATGGGGAGGCTGGTCTTTTGGTTCAAGATATATGGTCCCTTCGTTTGCATTAATGGCAATACTACTCGGTGTTGCATTAACAAGATTCGGTAAGAACACTATCTTCATGATAGTATTTGCAACAACCCTTGCCTACTCAACACATGTGAATATTCTTGGAGCCGTTTCAACAAGTAATATACCACCAAAAGTTGAGGTTCTTGCTCTTGAATCTGTAACAGGTAAGGTTGAGAGGTATACAGAAAAAAGAGGGTATGACTACTTAGCTCGCGATGTTTCAAGATCGTTTATCTTTAACAACTATCTCAAAGGAAACATGAGAGCATGGGATTTTTACCACATGCTTATGTATACATACATTGCTTTTGGAGGTTTAATGGTTGCCTCATACTATCTATTTAATACAAATTCAAAGGACTCGGGCGATGAATAACTCGAGATTTTCAATCAATATAGCGCTACCAGAAAACAAACTTAAGCAGCTGATGCTATTTGTAAATAAATATTTTGGAGTCTTAACATTTCTTGTTTTAACTATTATCTCTATCTTAACTTTCAAAGCCTATTATGATAACGGACTTGGGATTGCCTATAACGATGCGAGATCTCATCTTGATATAGGAAGACGAGTTGTTGAAGGCCTTAAACCAGGCTTCGCACAGCTTGGATCAGTTTGGCTACCACTTCCTCATGTACTTATGCTCCCAACAATTTGGAATGATTTTATGTGGCACTCAGGTCTTGCTGGAGCAATACCGTCTATGTTGTCTTTTATTGCAATAGGGCTTTTGATTTATCAATTTTTAAATAAACTTGGAATTGGGCTTATTGGTAAAACTATTGGTATCCTCATTTGGGCGACAAACACAAATATTTTATATCTCCAAGCAACAGCAATGACCGAGCTTCTACTGCTTTTCACAATGACTTATGCCTCCTATGAATTACTTCTTTGGGTTAAAAATAATAACTCCTCGCATTTAATAAAGTGTGCATTTTGGATTATGCTTTCTACATTAACAAGGTACGATGGGTGGTTTTTACTTGCTTGGGTTACTTCTATTGTTGGGTTAGTTATTTTGTTTGAGGGTTATAAAAGATCAAAGAGCTTAAAGGTAAGCGCTCGGAATCTCCTTAAACTAGCTACAAAGAATTTCACTAAAACTGAAGGCATGCTCTTTTTATTCTTAACACTCGCATCCTTTGGTATCTTTTTGTGGCTTTTATGGAATTTGATGATCTTTAAAGATCCACTTTATTTTGCGTTTGGGCCGTATTCTGCAAAAGCTCAACAAGATCAGATTGCAAGTGCCGGGGAATTGCCAACAAAACACAATCTATTTTTATCCGCCAAATACTATTTGTTTGCACTCGCCTATAATTCAAATGCATTCTTAATGCTTTACGGGCTTTTTGGATCAGTCTTGTTTTTTGTATCTAAAGACTATAGTTTAAGAATTAAGATCGCGGTCTCAGCTCTTTTGGCACCACTATTTTTTAACATCTTAGCTTTATATCTTGGACACTCAGTTCTCTTTATACAAGGACTGTCAGGTACAGCTTGGTTTAATGTTAGATACGGAGTCATGCTTGTGCCTTCTATTGCAGTATTTACAGCAATAATGCTGGATAAGCTAAAAGGGCTTAGGGCTCCACTTATTGGAATCATTCTCATGCTTGTCTTTTTCCAGTTCTACTCAAGAGATGTTGTAACAATTGATGATGCGAGGGTTGGGTCAAGCCAAAAGAACGTTTCTGAAGTATCTGGCTGGCTTGCGAAAAATGCTGGTCCTAAAAAAGGCTTTGTATTAATATCAGCAGCTTCGCACGATGCAATTATCTTCTCATCAGGCATGCCTATGAAACGCTTTATTCACGAAG
>CAZILK010000004.1:0-60952 GCA_964540135.1 uncultured Candidatus Saccharibacteria bacterium
ATGGATCGGTTAAGGTGCCTACTGTGTTACAAAAGTATCTGGATTTCACACAGATAATTCCTAAGTAAGACTGTAGTTTGTTTGCAAATAAACTCCTTCTATACTAAAGTTCCCAAATGACATATTTAGGAATAGGTCCGTACAAGCCTAGTGATATCGGTATTTTTGAGGGAGGTGGTCCCGGCTGTCCCAGAGGCATCATTCAGCACCCTTACTTGATTGGATCTGAGGAAACTCAACATACTTACGCTGTAGCAGAATTAATATTGGAAACAAAATACTTGGAAGTTGATGGACGTAGATTAAAAGTCGAACAAGAGGTAGGGCTTGGCTCAGAAGGGTATCAAAGAGTATCTTATGAATTGCCAGATGGATCGGTAGCTTTTGTAGATAGAGCAGACAATAGTAGGCAGCCGATACCTGAACCTAACGATGGATGGGTGACAACTCTTGGTTTACATGCGTACGATGATAATTCTCACCTTTTGAGGCGAAGTGTAGTTGCTCTATCTGAGAGAACGGGTACTCCAGGTTTCATTCAGTACGGTGTTCAGAATAAAGCTGGACTAAGTACAAGTATAATGGTGGGGGTGGTCCATGCGCCATCAGAGGAAACTTTTGCGCCAACGTTCTATTTGAGGGCAGGATCTCGCTTTGGATACCCACCGATCGCACATATTTTTACGTTGAATCAAAGATTGTACGGTATAGAGCCTCCAGATTTAAGTATTGTGGAACTAGAAGAACAGGCGGATATAATTGAAAGGTACTTTGAGAAACACCACGGTAGAGAGAATTGGCTGTTTAAAAGATTTATTGAAGAGAGAGCTGAGCCCTTAACTTCTCAAACCCATATTTTCTATAGCGATTCAGAGTTTAGAGCAGATTTTTATTATTCAGGAGGATATGTGAGGCTTAAAATGCCAGATGGTTCAAGTAAGAGCCGAAACATCCAGTTTGATAGTTTAGGGACTGTTCCAACCGTAGACTTGAAAAGATCTCCCGGTGTTAAAAGTATAAGTGAGCTTTGTTATTTAGATGACCACATTCGCTTTAAGCTTAACTCCACTAGTTTTGCTGTTAAACCTCTTGTCTATTCAGCAAGCTCTGGTTGGGGTGATCTAGATTTAGCTGGAGATTTTATAAACAGTGCTGTGGCAGTACTTAGAGCGACTCAGTTTGGTGCAAATTTAAGAAATATAGTCCAACCTTTCGACGTAGATAGCTATACTTTATCAACCCAGGCTTTGTGTGATTATTAATTTCAAGATAGTGTACTAAACCGTTTCGTAGATATTCACTTTGCGGTACTATATATCCAATGAGTATATTTCAGGGTCTTGCATTACCTAAGACTATATTTGAGACTGACTCCGATATTAATGGCCATATTATGGTTATTGATGCAGGTACTACTCGTAAACTTAGTGTTAGTGGAATTATTCAGTCAGTTAATCATGCATCTCCAGTTAGTTTAAAAAGATACTGGGGAAGAGCTGTTGAAAGTTATAAAGAGATTTATCCGGAGGTTAATAATCTCCTTGTTCTTGGTATGGGCGGAGCGACTCTTTTACATCTCATGTCTGAGGCTTTTGAAGGACTTAAGATAACAGCTGTTGAAATAGATCCCGTTATGGTTAAAATTGCTGAAGATTATTTTGACGTAAAAGAAATACCAAATCTCCATGTTATTATTGGAGACGCACTTAAAGTGTTAGCCTCTCCTGATTCTTATAACATTCCGTACTTTTCGTTTGACTCTGTCTTTGTTGATATTTACATTGGCGATAAATATCCTGATCTTGGTGAGACTGGAACATTTATTACAGGACTTAAAAAGGTAGTTAAACATGAAGGCTGGATTGTATTTAACAGGTTGTATTGGGATTACCATCAAGACGATGTGAACGCATTTATTGAAGATCTCCACCTCCATTTTAGTGAAATAAAATCCATTGTAGTTGCTGGTCGTACAAATTCAGACAACGTTTTAATTTTTTGTAAAAATACTTAAGAGTAATGACAATTATCCACGCTTTTATTTTAGGTCTAGTCCAAGCTCTAACTGAGTTTTTACCGGTCTCATCTTCAGCTCACTTAATAATTTTACCTTCACTTTTTAAGTGGGATATTCAACCACTGTTTTTTGATGTAGTCCTTCATCTTGGAACAGCAGCAGCTTTGTTAACAGTTTTTTGGCACGATCTATTTAGTATTCTGCAAAGCCTCATCAAAGATGCTCGTTCTTCTAAATTCAAACTAGCAAGTTACTCTAAAACATCACAGCTTGGCTTTTATGTCCTCATCGCTTGTATCCCTGCAATTATTGTAGGGCTTATTTTTGGAGATGTGATTGAGGAATCATTTAGAAAAGTTGAATTCACAATCATATTTCTCCTGTTAGGAACAATACTTATGTCAGCTGCAGAGATATATTACAAACACAGTTCAGGAGATAAAGAAGTATCTGGAAGATCTTCTATTATAATAGGACTTACTCAGGTGCTTGCATTGTTACCAGGTTTCTCAAGATCTGGCAGTACAATATCCGCTGGCATGTTAACCGGTCTTAGCAGAATCAACGCTGCTAGGTTCTCTTTTCTAATGTCAGTACCTCTTGTTCTTTCAGCTGGAGTATTTGAACTTCTTGATAATATGAGCCTGATCTCAACCATTTCTCTGGAGGTTTTTTTAGTCGGCTTTATCACAAGTTTTATCTTTGGAGTACTTGTAATTAAGTTTTTACTTAACTATCTAAATAAGCACTCACTTATGGTCTTTATAGCATATAGGCTATTCTTAGTCATTGCGCTTATTATGCTCGTGTTATAATCTTTCTTGCCATGTTCCTATCAAATCTTTTTGATTCAAATGAAAAACAACTAGGTAAAATCCGTCCAATTGTAGCTGAAGTTAATACACTTGAAAGCGAGATGCAAAAACTACTACAAGATGAGTTTGTAGCTCAAACAAACGCTTGGAAAGACCAGTTTTCTAAATTACAAAAAGAAAAACACGAAGAGCTCTTAAATGAAATACTTCCAAGAGCATACGCTATGGTTCGTGAAGCTTCCGTTCGTACACTTGGTAAAAGACACTACGACGTTCAAATTATGGGAGGTGTTGTTCTTCATCAAGGTAAGATTGCTGAGCAAAAAACAGGTGAAGGTAAAACACTTACAGCAACACTCCCTTTGTATCTTAATTCATTAACCGGTAGAGGAGTAAGCCTTGTTACGCCAAATGATTACCTTTCAAGACATGGTGCAGGATGGATGGGAACGGTTTACAACTACCTTGGTGTCTCAGTTGGTGTAATTATGCAAGAGCGAGCTTTTGTATTTGATCCAGACCATGAAAATAACGAATTTGACGATGAGTATGCAACACATCTTCGGGTTGCAACTAGAAGAGAAGCTTATAACTGCGACATCATTTATGGAACAAATCATGAGTTCGGTTTTGATTATCTTCGCGATAATATGGCAGGAAGTCCTGACGAGCTTGTTCAACAAACAGCTAATAAAGAATTTGGCGAACACTTCTTTGCTATTGTTGATGAGGTGGACTCTATTTTAATCGACATGGCGAGAACCCCACTTATTATTTCAACAAGTGTCGCTCAAGCAGCAGAGCGTTATTATGACGCTGCCAAAATAGTATCCGGACTTATTAAAGGCATGGATTTTGAAGTCGATGAGAAATTTCGAACCGCAAATTTAACTGATATTGGTATTCGTAAAGTTGAAAAGCTGCTTAATGTTAAGAATCTATATGAAGAAGATTTTGAGATGGTGCATTTAATGGAGCAAGCATTGACTGCAAGAGGACTTTTTGAAAAAGACCGAGACTATATTGTTAAAGATGGCAAGATTGTAATTGTTGATCAGTTTACCGGAAGGCTTCTTCCTAATAACTCTTTTTCACACGGACTTCATCAAGCAATTGAAGCAAAAGAAGGAGTTGAAATAAGAGAAGAAACAAGGTCTGTAGCTGAAGTTTCTTATCAAAATTACTTTAGACTTTACGAAAAACTTGCTGGTATGACTGGAACAGCAGTTACTGAAGCCGAAGAGTTTTACAAAATATACAAGCTTGATGTTGTTGTTATACCAACAAATAAGGCAGTTAATAGAACCGATCACAATGATCTTGTTTATAAAACAGAGTCTGCAAAATTTACAGCAGCAGCTGACGACATTGCAGAACGCAGTAAAAAAGGCCAACCAGTTCTTGTTGGTACAACTTCAGTTGATAAAAGCCAATTACTTCACGAACTACTTTCAAGACGTGGTATTAAGGCTGAAATTTTAAATGCTAAAAACCATGAAAAAGAAGCAAATATAATCTCTCAAGCTGGAAAAAAAGGAGCAGTTACTGTGTCAACCAATATGGCTGGAAGAGGTGTTGATATTTTACTTGGTGGAGAAAATGCTGCCCAAGCAGAATACGAAGAGGTTGTAAGACTTGGAGGTCTTCACGTTATTGGAACAGAAAGACATGAATCACGAAGAATTGATAATCAGTTAAGAGGAAGGGCTGGAAGACAAGGCGATCCTGGTTCGTCCAGATTCTATGTTTCATTACAAGATGAATTGATGCGTGTTTTTGGTGGAGCACAGATTGAAGGGCTGATGAACCGGTTTGGTATGGAGGATAGCATTCCTTTAGAAGCTGGACTTGTGTCAAAAGCAATTGAAAATGCACAGAAAAAAGTTGAGAGCATGAATTTTGACCGTCGAAAAAGAGTTGTTGAAATGGACGATGTTATAAATGTTCACAGAAGTGTAGTCTATAAAATGCGAAAGCGCATGCTTTTTGCACCAGAAGAAGGTGAGTCTTTTAAGGCGTGGTTTATACCAAAACTTATTGAATTTACACCAGGGTTTGATGTTACAAAACACTGGGATACTTTTGAACAAGCGTCAAGTCTTAAGACTTGGCTTTATGTTGTATTTCAAGTTAGCCGTGAGGTTATCGATGTTTTGTGGATGGATCACTTAACAGATATGGATAATTTAAGAGAGGGAATTGGTCTTCGTGGTTATGCTCAAAAAGATCCAACAGTTGAATACAAAAATGAAGGGCATGCAAAATTCGAACGCCTTGTTGGAAATATTTATTCAAATATAGGAGAGAGACTTACACGAATTTCTGTTGAATCAGCAAAGTCAGAAGAGACTGGAGCTTTCTCAAGAAATAGACAGTCGTCATTTGATAATTTAAATGTAACTCAAAGTACTTATGAAACAGGCGTAGCTGATGAGGCAGCTCTTATGGGAGCTCCTGTTATTAATAGATCTGGTTATAAAGTTGAACCTGTTGTATCTGGTGTTAAAAAAGTTGGCAGAAATGAACCATGTCCTTGTGGAAGTGGTAAGAAATACAAGAATTGCCACGGTAAATAATTTATTCCTCTTCACTTCTTGATTACAGTGTTCCATAAACGTAGTAGAATGTTCGCATGAGTACAACTAAAGAAACCTCAGAGACTTTAGATAACTACATCGATAAAATTAAACCAATAGTATTTGAAATGTTTAAATACGAAGGAAGCGGTCATGACTTTGGCCATCTTGATAGAGTTTATAACCTAGCTATGCGTGTTCAGGAAACAGAAGGCGGGGATCCAGTGGTTATTGGAGTAGCAGCTTATCTTCATGATTTACATAGACTTAAAGAAAAACAAACCGGCACTTTTTGTCACCCTCGCGATTCGCTTACTGAAGTAAAACAAATTCTGGAATTAGTGAATTTTGATGCGGATAAAGTTGACAAAGTACTTCACTGCATTGAGTTTCATGAGGAATATGCTTTCTCGCCAGGCGGAGTAACCGTTACTGATATTGAAACTCAAGTATTACAGGATGCTGATAATCTAGATGCAATAGGTGCAATCGGACTTGCAAGAACCTTTGCGTACCATGGCTCTAAGGGGGATCCAATATTTACTCCTGAAATACCTCTTCAAAAAGACACTTATGAAGAAGGTGTGAAAGATCCTGACGCTGTTCACCATTATTATTCCAAGTTATCAAAACTTGGCGCGAATATGAATACGGTTACAGCAAAACAATTGGCAGAAGGCAGACAAGCTATTATGGAGACTTTTATAACTAAGTTTTTGGAAGAATTAGAAGGTCAAAGTTAAAGCTATCTATGCTCTCCACTAAGAAAATAATCTTCTTTGATTTTGACGGAACAATAGCTGACACTCTTAAAGCTTTTATGATGGTTAATAATAACCATTATAAAGAGTATGGTACAAAATACATAACGGATGAGGATGTTCCAAAGCTTAAGCATATGAAAGATTTTGAAATCTTGCGATTCCTCGATATTAATTTTATTGAATTCTTTTTAATATCACACAAATTCTTAAAGCAAGTTTCAAACTTTATGCCTAGTGCGCCGGTTTTTGAAGGTATGCTTAAGCTTCTCGAAGACCTCCACAACTCTGGTCGTAATGTAGTCATTGTGTCCCGCAACTCAGTGCCTAATATAAAAAAGTTTTTTAAAGCAAACAAAGTTGAGCACATGAATAATATCTATAGTGAAGGCTTTTTTACTAAAAAAGATAAAATAATAGATAAGGTACTAGCAAAACATAAGCTTACAAGTTCGGATGCAGTACTCATTGGAGATAGGTTAACTGATTTTGAGAGTGCTAAAAAAGCTGATATCGACTACGTATATGTTTCATGGGGATATGGTGTTCCATCTAAAGAGCAAGCAAAAGAGCTTAAATATAGAGTTGATTCCCCTGAAGAATTAAGAAAGCTGTTAATCTAATATGCCAAAAAAAGAAGCAATCCTTGAAATTCTTGAAACAATCGCTGTTTCATACATAGTTTTAATGGTTATATTTAAGCTAGTTGCGTTTCCGGAACAAGTAATGGGAGCAAGTATGGAACCAACCCTTCATACTGGGGACAGGATTCTTGTTGAAAGAATAACCAAAAGATACAGAGAATTTAATCGTGGCGAGATGGTTGTTTTGATGCCGCCTGGGAATGAAGGCATCCACTATGTTAAAAGAGTAGTTGGGCTTCCAGGAGATATCATTAAGATTACTGACTGTCAGGTTAGTGTGAGCATTGACGGGGAGAAATTTGCACTTGAAGAACCGTATCTAAGTGAGGGAGAGTGTACAGAAGCTGGCATTTACTTAAAAGAAGGTAGGGCTTTACGGCTTGATGACGCGGAATTCCTGGTTCTTGGGGATAATAGGTCCAATTCCGCAGATTCTAGATACTTTGGGCTTGTCCCACGTGATAGAATTCTAGGAGCTGTAATATTTAGATTTTGGCCGGTCTCCAAGGCTGGATTCTTTTAAATATGTTGTTGACAGCAAAAAGGGGCTATGGTACGTTTTACAAGCTTCTTTGCACTTAAGTGTATTTTTTTAATATCATCTTGAAGATGTAGGGGTGTACATCTTTTATTTGAAAAACAATAAAAATTATAATGAGATATTTATCTACAAGTAGAAAAAATCTGTTTTCATTACCAAATTTATCCAGAGTTCAATTAGATTCTTTTGAATGGTTTTTAAACGAAGGCATTGCAGAAATTCTTGACGAACTAGGCACAATAGAAGACTATAGCGGTAAAGGCTGGGTTTTGACTCTAACAGACTCTAAAGTAGATAAACCAAATATATCCGAGGAAGAAGCAGTAAGGTCTGGTAGAACTTATGACGCTCCTTGGTATCTCAAAGCAACAATCACAGACCCCCTTACAAAGAAGGAAAAGCATCAAAATATATACATGGGAGACGTACCCCTTATAACTGGTAAGGGGACTTTTATTATTAATGGTGTTTCACGAGTTGTTGTTAACCAACTCGTTCGTTCAGAAGGCGTTTTGTTTACAGGAACCCCTTCCCCAACAACCGGTAAAATGATGGGTGGAGCTAAAATCCTACCTAAAAACGGAGTTTGGCTTGAAATAGAGACATCTAGAAGCGGTGCTATTAGTGTGAAAATCGATAGGAGAAGAAAGATTGCTTTAACAACACTCCTTCGTGTATTTGGACTTGAGACTGACGAAGAGATCCTTAAAACCTTTGCGCATGTCGATAATGATCCTGAGATGAGCTACATTGCAGCAACACTTGCAAAAGACCCGTCATCATCAAGACAAGAAGCAGCTCTTGAGATATACAGAAAAGTAAGACCAGGAGAGCCTTTAATACTTGAAAACGCAGAAGCACTTGTTGAAGCAACCTTTTTTAATAAGCGAAGATACAGTCTTGGTAAGGTCGGTCGTTTTAAAGCAAATATTACCCTTGGCGTTAATTTTCCAAACGAACCAAAATTTAGACTTTTACAACTGGAGGATCTTGTTAAGATCGTTGAAGAAGTTATTAAACTTAATAACGGTCAACGTGAGGTTAGCGATGTTGATAATCTAGGAAACAGACGTGTTAAGCGAGTTGGAGAACTATTACAAAATGAAATTAGAGTTGGGTTTTTACAAATGGAGAAAAACATCAAAGAAAGAATGAGTTTACAGCCAAGAGAAGAACTTCCAACACCAAATATTTTAATTTCCCCACGTGCTGTAGCTTCCAAGGTTCACAGCTTTTTTGCATCCGGTCAGCTATCTCAGTTTTTAGATCAACAAAACCCACTTACATCCCTTGACCATTTAAGAAGAATGTCTGTTCTTGGTAAGGGTGGTTTAACAAAAGAACGAGCTAGCATGGCAGTAAGAGACGTTCACTTTACACATTTTGGTCGTATCTGCCCTGTTAGAACACCTGAAGGTCAAAGTATTGGTCTTATCACATATCTTGCGATGTACGCATATGTTAATGAGTACGGCTTTTTAGAAACTCCTTATGTAAAGATTAAAAAAGAAGCTGACGGCAGAATGAAGATCACAGATGAAGTCGAATATTTACCTGCTTATCTTGAAGATCAACATAATATTACAGATAGATCAGTTACAGTCGATGATAATAACTATATTGTTCAAGACCAGGTACCTTTAAGGAAAGGTTCTAACTATTCACTCGGAAGTGTTTCTGAGGTTGAATATATCGAACTTGTTCCTATGCAAGTTGTAGGTATTTCTGCAGGACTAGTACCATTTTTAAGCCATGATGACGTAAACAGATCTCTTGTTGCAACCCAACAAATGTCTCAAGCAGTACCGCTTGTTAACGCCCAAAGCCCGATAGTTGGGACCGGTGTTGAGAAGTTAATTGCTGAGAACACAGGATATGTTATTAATGCTGAGCACGATGGTGTTGTTACCTATTCTGATTCAGAAAAGGTAATCGTTGATTACGGTAAAGAAGGCAAAAGTACATATAAAATACAAAAATTCCAACAATCAAACCAAGATACAAGTATTAACCAAAAGGTTAAAGTAGCCTCTGGGGATAAAGTTTCCAAAGGAGATGTACTCGCTGAAGGACCATCGGTTGTTGATGGTGAGATTTCACTTGGTACGAACCTCTTAACAGCTTACATGATCTGGCAAGGGTACGAATATGAAGATGGAATTGTCATTTCCGATAGGCTTGTTAAGGAAGACGTTTTAACTTCAATTCATATTACCGATCACAAAGTACAGGTACTTGAAACAAAACTTGGTGAAGAAGAAGTTACAAGTGATATTCCAAACGTACCGGATGATGTTTTAAAACACCTTGATACAACAGGTATCGTAGCAATTGGCTCAAAAGTAAAAGCTGGAGATATTCTTGTTGGTAAAGTTGCTCCTAAGGGAGATGTTGAGCTATCAGCAGAAGAAAGACTTCTTCGTGCCATCTTTGGAGAGAAAGCAAAAGAAGTTAAAGATAACTCACTTGTTATGCCGCATGGAGAGCACGGAATTGTTATTGGTATTAAACAAGTTGACAAAAATGATAACAATAATCTTGGTGCCGGTGTCTTAAAAGAGATAACAGTCTATGTAGCGCAAAGAAGAAAAATTGAAGTTGGAGACAAGCTTGCAGGAAGACATGGAAACAAAGGTGTCATTTCAGCCATTGTTCCGGCTGTGGATATGCCACATCTTGATGATGGAACTGCAATTGATATTGTTTTCTCTTCAGGTGCTGTTTTAAACCGTATGAATGTTGGTCAGATTTTGGAAGCACCTCTTGGATACGCTGGCCAGAGACTTAACCGTAAATACACTGTTTATAACTTTGAAGGTGAGCCGTACGAATTTGTTGAAAAACAATTAATAGAAGCTGGTCTTCCCGTAACGGGAAAGATGAGACTTATTGATGGTCGTAACGGCGAGTACTTTGATGGAGATGTTGTTGTTGGATCTACATACATCTTAAAGCTTTATCACATAGCTGAAGAGAAAATGCACGCAAGATCAACAGGACCTTATTCTCTTATCACTCAACAACCACTTGGAGGTAAAGCTCAATTTGGTGGACAGAGATTTGGAGAAATGGAAGTCTGGGCACTTGAGGCATACGGTGCAAGACATATATTACAAGAAATATTAACTATTAAATCTGATGATTTAGTAGGAAGAACTCAAGCTTACAAATCAATTCTTCAAGGAGAACCAATTGCCGAGCCTTCAGTTCCGGAGTCGTTTAAGTTACTAGTTCGAGAAATAAATGGTTTGTGTTTAGGGATAACCCCTCTTGGTGCCACCATGGTATCAAGTGAGGAAGATTCCGAGGAATAAGGAGACTATGCGAAATTTATCTGATCTAAAAGAATTCGATGCACTTCAAATCTATCTTGCTTCAAAAGAAGACATTTTAGAATGGTCTTACGGCGAGGTTACAAAACCTGAAACCATTAATTACCGAACTTTTAAACCTGAAAGAGATGGTCTTTTTGACGAAAGAATCTTTGGTCCGGTTAGTGATTACGAATGTCACTGCGGAAAATACAAAAGAATCCGCTATAAAGGTGTTATTTGTGATAAATGCGGTGTTGAAGTAACACACTCTCGTGTTAGACGAGAACGTATGGGGCATATTAAACTTGCCTCTTCTGTTGTTCACGTATGGTTTTTCAAGGGTATTCCTTCAAACATGGCACTCCTTATGGATATTTCGCCAAGAAACCTTGAATCAATCATCTACTTCTCATCTTTTATCGTAACTGAGGTTAATCATGCTGAGAAGGCTGGTGCTATTTCAAAGGTTGAAAAAGATTTAGAGATTATAAAAGAAAGAACTTTAAAAGAAGCTGAGAAAAAAATTGCTGAGCTTACTAAAGAATTTGAAAAAGATACCAAAGGTAAAAAAGACTTTACCGTTCAAGAGCTTCAGCTTAAATTAAAACAACAAACAGTTAAGATTAATGAAGAAGCTTCAAAAGCTGTTGAAGAGACTGCTAGAAACTACAAAATCTTCTCCAAGAAACTCGAATCTATTAATAGATTAACTGTTCTTGCAGATACTGAGTACTACAATTTAATGGAGTATCTTGATGCTTTCTGTAAGGTAGAAATTGGAGCTGATGCTATTCAAACAGTACTTGCATCAATGGATTTAAATGAATTATCAGAAGCTTTAAGTTCAGAGCTTGAAAAATCAAAAGGACAAAAAGCCTTAAAAATCTCAAAGAGACTTAAGGTTGTAGAGGGTTTTAGAAGAGCAAATATTAGCCCAACCCGAATGGTACTTGATATTTTGCCAGTCATACCGCCAGACCTAAGACCTATGGTTCAACTTGACGGTGGAAGATTTGCAACATCAGACCTTAACGACTTATACAGAAGAGTTATTAATAGAAACAATAGACTACGAAGACTACTTGATCTTGGTGCACCTGAAATTATTGTTAGAAATGAAAAAAGAATGCTGCAAGAATCAGTGGACGCTTTGTTTGATTCATCAAAACAAAGACAGAATCTCAGAAATACTAAAGGCAAGAAACAATTAAGGTCACTCGCTGATATGTTAAAAGGTAAACAAGGTAGATTTAGACTGAACCTTCTTGGTAAGAGAGTCGATTACTCCGGTCGTTCAGTTATTGTAAATGGACCACATCTTAAACTTAATGAGTGCGGACTTCCTAAAGAAATGGCACTTGAACTATTTAAACCTATGGTTTTAAGAGAAGTACTTTCAAGAGGCTACGCCCCTAATGTTAAAAGTGCAAAATTTGTACTTGAAGCAAGAGGGCCTGAGATTTGGGCGATTCTTGAAGAAGTAGTTAAAGGGCACCCAATCTTACTTAACAGACAACCAACACTTTGGAGACTTGGTATTCAAGCTTTTTATCCAAAGCTTATTGAAGGAAATGCAGTTCAATTGACACTTGTTGTTACTGGTGGATTTAACGCAGACTTTGACGGAGACCAGATGTCAGTACATGTACCTCTTTCAGAAAAAGCAGTTGAAGAAGCAAAGACAATCATGATGTCTACTGAAAACTTGCTAAAACCATCTGATGGAGCATTCTCATCAGTACCAAACAAAATCTTGATCTTCGGGCTTTACTTCATGACCGTTATTGATCCAGAGCTGCCTATTATTGATAGAGTGTTTGCATCTCCTGAAGAGGTTTTGTACCTTTATCAAGGCCAAAAAGAAATTAACCTTAGACAGCTACTTAAAGTTAGAATCAATGGCGAAATAATTGAAACAACTCCTGGAAGAATATTATTCAATGAAATCCTTCCTAAGAGTTTTGCATTTGTGAATACACCGATTGTAAAATCTGATGTTGGTAAGTTATTAACTCAAGCACTTGATACAGAACCAAAAGATGTTGTTATCAAGCTTATCGACGATATTAAAGATATCGGGCTTACATACGGAACAATCTCTGGAAACTCAGTATCTCTTAGTGACTTTGAAGTACCAACAGAAAGAGACAGTATCATTGAAGAGGGTAAAGTCGCTGTTGCTGAGCTTGATAAAAAATATAGAAGAGGACTTATAACAAAAGCTGAGGCTACAAGATCAAAACAAGAAGTATGGATTAATG
Organism: uncultured Candidatus Saccharibacteria bacterium; assembly: GCA_964540135.1. Taxonomy (GTDB): domain Bacteria; phylum Patescibacteriota; class WWE3; order UBA101185; family UBA10185; genus CAZCAQ01. The sequence continues at coordinate 12,930 of CAZILK010000004.1, forward strand.
TAACTCAAAAAGTAGGAACACTTGCTTGGGAAGCTCTTACCGATACCAACCCAATTAAAGTCTTGATGAAATCAAAAGCAATTAGAGCTGATTTTGACCAACTTAAACAGATTGCTGGTATTAAAGGACTTATCTCCGATCCTACTGGTAAAATTGTTGAACTACCAATTCTTGGTAATTACAAACTTGGACTTTCAGGTCTTGAATACTTCATAGGTTCAAGAGGAGCCCGAAAAGGACTTGTAGACAAAGGTCTTAAGACAGCAGATGCAGGGTACTTAACAAGAAGACTTGCGGATGTTGCGCAGGAGGTTTTGATTCGTGAAGAAGACTGCGAGACGCTTGAAGGTAGAATTGTAAAAGTTGGCGAAGGAACCTTAATTGATCCATTTAAGACACGTTATGCAGGAAGATATCTTGCAGATGATGTTAAAGTTGACGGCAAGGTTGCATTCAAACACGGCTCGCTATTAACACCAGAGGTACTTGAAGATATAGAAAAATCAAAAGTAACACACATTAAAGTAAGGTCCCCTCTTGATTGTAAAACTCAAAGAGGTGTATGTACTAAGTGTTATGGTAGCGATCTTATGACCAGAAAACCTGTTGAGATCGGAATGGCTGTTGGTATTTCAGCAGCTCAATCAATTGGAGAACCTGGAACACAATTGACACTTAGAACTTTCCATACTGGAGGAATTGTTGGTAAAGATATAACTCAAGGTTTACCAAGAGTTGAAGAGCTTTTTGAAGCTAGAACTCCAAAAAATCTTGCTATTATGGCTGAGATAACAGGACTTGTTAAGATAAGTACTGCAGGAGACGAACGCAAGATTGCAATCATTGCAGAGGACAAATCAGAAGATCAACAATTTGTTGAATACTCGGTAGATCCTATCTCAGAGATTTTGGTTGAAGACGGAGCACACGTTGAGAAAGGCGATAAGTTAACATCTGGCAACCTTGATCTTACTGAGCTCTTAAGAACCGTTGGTATTGCTGGTACTAAGAAATACATTGTTGATGAAATTCAAAATGTTTATGCATCACAAGGAGTTTCCATCAATGATAAGCATGTTGAGGTTATAACAAGACAGATGTTTAACAATGTCCGAATTGAGAATTCTGGTGATACCGAGTTCTTGACCGGCGAAATTGTTACAAGAGCTAAGTTTGAAGAACTAAACGAGGGTGTACTTGCTGTTGGCGGAGAGCCTGCTGAAGCAAAAGTTACACTTCTTGGTATAACCAAAGCATCGTTAAAAACTGACAGCTTTTTAGCAGCTGCATCATTCATTCAAACAAGCCAAGTGTTGACCGAGGCTGCGGCTTCTGGTAAGGTAGATAAGCTTTTAGGTCTTAAGGAAAACGTAATAATCGGAAGATTAATTCCAACAGGTCCGGAGGCAAGAGTAGAATAATATGCCAACTATAAACCAAATATTAAGAAAAGAGAGAAAATCAAAGATTGTTAGAAAGAAAATTAGAGCATTCTCATTTTCTTTTAATACATTAAAAAGAAAACCAGTTGAAAAGAAAGCACCTTATAAAAGAGGAGTTTGCCTTGTTGTTAAAACACAAACACCTAATAAACCAAACTCAGCTCTTCGCAAAGTAGCAAGAGTTAGGCTGTCAAACGGGTCTGAAATCACAGCCTACATTCCAGGCGAAGGCCATAGGCTTCAAGAGCACTCAGTTGTTCTTGTAAGAGGTGGTAGAGTTAAAGACTTAACTGGTATAAAATACACAATTGTAAGAGGTAAATACGATTTATTGGGAGTTGAGAAGAGAAAGAGCTCAAGATCAATTTACGGAACTAAAAAGGAAACTAAAGCAAAAGCTAAATAACATATGAGATCACAAAGAGCAAAAAAAAGAATAGTCCAACCAGATAATGTCTATAAATCAAGGCTTGTTGCAAGGTTTATTAATATCATTATGTGGGACGGTAAAAAATCAACCGCTGAGAACATTGTTTACTCAGTCCTTGAGAAGATAGCTCCTGATAAAAAAGAAGCTTTAAAATACTTTGAAGACGCACTTCGAAACTTAATGCCAAAACAAGAAGTAAGATCCAGGAGAGTTGGTGGAGCTACATATCAAGTTCCAATGCCTGTTAAACATGAAAGGTCAGAAGCTTTAGCTGTCAGATGGTTGATAACAGCAGCTCGTGCAAAATCCGGCAAAGATATGATTGAAAGGCTTTTTAAAGAAGTTACTGATGCCCATGATAATACTGGTGCTGCAGTTAAAACTAGAGACGACAATCACAAAATGGCAGAGGCTAATAAAGCATTTTCACACTTTAGGTTTTAACTATGGCTGCCAAATCTGATAACATAACTTATCCGCTCGACAAGATCCGAAACATCGGGATAATTGCCCATATTGATGCTGGTAAAACAACATTAACTGAAAGCATTTTATATTACACTGGAAAGATTCATAAAATAGGTGAGGTTCACGAGGGAGATACCCAAATGGACTGGATGGTTCAAGAAAGAGAACGAGGAATTACAATTACTTCCGCTGCTACAACATGTTTTTGGTATGATAGTAGAATTAACATTATTGATACACCAGGACACGTTGATTTTACAGCGGAAGTTGAAAGATCTTTAAGAGTTCTTGATGGTGCTGTTGTTGTATTTGACGGCAAAATGGGAGTTGAGCCACAATCTGAAACTGTTTGGCGCCAAGCAGATAAGTACTTCGTACCTCGTATTTGTTTTATAAATAAAATAAATCAAATCGGTGGCGATTTTTATAAGAGCCTTGACTCTATTCATGAAAAACTAACCAAAAACGCACTTCCTATCTTTTTACCACTTGGCTTTGAAAAAGATATGTACGGAGCCGTTGATCTTGTAACCAGAAAAGCTCATACATACAAAGAATTTAAACAACATGATTTTGAAGACGGCGAGATACCTGAGGATATGAAAGATAAAGTTGAAATGTATAGAACAAAGCTTCTTGAGACAGTTGTTGAGTACGATGAAAGCTTGATGGAAAAATATCTAGCTGAGGGTGATATTACTGATGACGAATTTAGATCAGTAATTAGAAAAGCAGTTTTGTCTGGAAAATTTTATGCAGTTCTTGGCGGAGATGGCCGTGGTATAGCTGCAAAGCTAGCTCTTGATTCAGTCGTACACTATTTACCGTCGCCTCTTGATACTCCCGATATAGCAGCTCATACAAGAGAAGGAGAGGAAATTACTCTTCATTCAGATGAGAATGCTCCTTTTGCAGCTCTTGCGTTTAAAATCCAAACTGATCCTTATGTTGGTAGACTTACATTTTTCAGAGTTTATTCTGGAAAAATAGCTGCAGGAACATATCTTTACAATACAACTAAAAACGAAAAAGAAAGACTCGGTCGAATCCTTTTAATGCATGCAAACCATAGAGAAGAGCTTAAAGAGATAAGAGCTGGAGAAATTGGCGCTGCTGTTGGACTTTCTGCTACAACAACAGGAGACACTCTTTGTGCTGTTGATACTCCAGTTGTTCTGGAAAACATTGATTTTGCAGAACCAGTCATTGGTATTGTTATTGAACCAAAGACAAAATCAGACAGAGATAAGCTTGGAGAAGCACTTAAAAAGCTTTTGGAAGAAGATCCTACATTTAAAGTTAAAAGTAATCCTGAAACCGGTGAAACATTAATTCACGGAATGGGTGAGCTTCATTTGGAAATTAAAGTTGATAGGTTAAAAAGAGAATTTAATGTTGAAGTAAATACAGGAACACCGCAAGTTGCATATCGTGAAACTATCAAGAAAACTGTTGAACAAGAAGGTAAATACATCAGACAATCTGGAGGAAAAGGACAATACGGGCATGTTGTTATTAGAATGGAGCCAAAAGAACGAGGTTTTGGCCAGGTCTTTATTGATAAGATTGTTGGCGGATCTATTCCAAAAGAATATATTCCTGGTGTTGAAAAGGGTATTAAAGAAGCATCAGAATCCGGAGTCATTGCAGGGTATCCTGTCGTTGATTACGCAGTCACGTTGTACGATGGATCTTTTCACGATGTAGACTCGTCAGAACTTGCATTTAAAATTGCAGCATCCGAGGCATTTAAAGCCGCACAAAAGAAAGCAGATCCATACATTATTGAACCAATTATGAAAGTTGAGGTTGTTGTTCCTGATGAGTATATGGGAGATGTTATCGGAGACCTATCTTCAAAAAGAGGTAGGATTGAAGCAACAAACCCAAGAGGAACTGCTGTTGCTATATCTGCTAAAGTACCGCTATCTGAGATGTTTGGTTATGCAACCGAACTCAGAGGAATGACTCAAGGTAGGGCTTATTTTACAATGGAGCCAAGCCATTACGAGGAAGTTCCTCAAAACATAGCAGACGGTATAGCAACCAGGTCAAGATAAGAGATTTTTGGGGCAGAAAACTTGACCGAAAGGATTTAAATGTTGTAATTTAGCTAAAATCCTTGATTTTATGTTAACAATTGCGTATAAATTACGTTGCTATTGTTAATAATAGTATTAATTTTTTAGAAAGGTAAGATAAACAAAATGACAGATTATATAAGAAATAAGCCGCATGTAAACGTTGGTACCATGGGACACGTAGACCACGGTAAAACAACACTTACATCCGCAATTCTAAGTGTCCTTGCAGCCAAAGGTTTTGCAAAGCCACTTGGCGTTGATGGTATTGATAAGGCTCCTGAAGAAAAAGCCCGTGGAATTACCATTAACATTACTCACGTAGAGTACGAAACAGAATCAAGGCACTACGCTCACGTAGATATGCCAGGTCACCGTGATTATATTAAAAACATGATCACAGGTGCTGCACAAACAGATGGGGTTATCCTTGTTGTTGCAGCAACCGATGGACCTATGCCACAAACAAGAGAGCACTTGCTTCTTGCTAAGCAGGTTAACGTACCAAGTGTTATCGTGTTTTTAAACAAATGCGACTTGGTAGCCGATCCCGAGCTTCTTGATCTTGTTGAAATGGAAGTACGTGAACTTCTTAAGAAGTACGGCTTTGATGAGAATGCTCCAATTATTAGAGGTTCAGCAACAAAAGCACTAGAAGGCGACCCTGCGAATGTTAAGGCTATCGAAGACTTAGTTAAAGCAATCGATGACTACATTCCGACACCAACAAGAGATACCGATAAGCCATTCTTGATGCCTATTGAAGACGTTTTCTCTATCAAAGGTAGAGGAACAGTCGCGACCGGTAAAATTGAGAGAGGTAAGATCGTTGTTAACTCTGAAGTTGAAATCGTTGGTATAAAAGACACCAAAAAAACAGTTGTAACAGGAGTTGAGGCGTTTAAAAAACAAATGCAAGAAGCACTTGCAGGTGATAACGTTGGACTTTTGCTTCGTGGTGTTGACCGTGAAGAAATTGAAAGAGGACAGGTACTAGCTGTTCCTGGAAGTGTTAAGCCAAAAACAGAGTTTGAGGCAGAAGCATACATCTTAACAAAAGAAGAGGGTGGTCGTGAAAAACCATTCTTTACCGGTTACAGACCTCAGTTCTACATCAGAACAACAGATGTAACAGGAGAAATAGCTCTTCCTGAAGGTGTTGAGATGGTCATGCCAGGAGATAACCTTAAATTTAGAGTTAAATTAATTAGCCCAATTGCACTTGAAGATGGTGTAAGGTTCGCAATAAGAGAAGGCGGACTTACAGTTGGGGCAGGAGTTGCAACCAAGATTCTTGGTTAAAGGAAAAACGTATATGGCAGGTCAATCAAAAATCAGAATTAAACTAAAAGGATACGACAATAGAGTTGTTGACCTTAGTACAAACAAAATCGTAGATACGGCAATTAGGACTGGGGCTAAGGTTATTGGCCCCATTCCTTTGCCAACAAAGCTTGAAAAATATACGGTCATTCGCGGACCGCATATTGATAAGAGGTCAAGAGAGCAGTTTGAGCTCAGAACTCACAAAAGATTACTTGAGATTGTTGGCCCAACGGCTGCAACAATTGATAATCTTTCCAATCTTGACTTACCGGCAGGGGTAGATGTATCCATTAAGATGTAACTACTTGGTAAAACTATTGGATTTAAGCTAAATAACTGCTAAAATGCGACTTGTGTTAAACAAAAAAACATAGCACTAACAAGTTCAGGGAAGCTCGGATCAGCGCCCTAGGGCGCTTTTTTTGTACAATGGAAAAACTATTATTAAAAGGAAAAAAACTACAGATGAGCCAAGTCTTTACAGCGGAAGGTAAGTGTTTACCTGTTACTGTTGTTAGGATGGAGGCCGATTTTACTGATGAGCTTTTAGACAAAGCAGTCCAGATTGTTGGTACATCAAAAGGTAAAGGGTTTACCGGTGTTATGAAAAGATGGGGTTTTGCAGGACTTCAAGCAACAAGAGGTCAGTCAAATACACCAAGATCAGCAGGTTCGATAGGTGCGCAAACACCTGGCCGTGTTTATAAAGGCAAGAAAATGGCAGGACACAAGGGGAACGTTCGCATTACTATTAAAGGTTCTAAGATAGTTCAGCTTAATACTGATACAAAAGAGATAATGGTTTTTGGTCCAGTACCAGGAGCTCGTAACTCAAATGTAGTTTTAAAGGTAGGAGCTTAATATGGAATTAAAAGTACTAGATATTACAGGTAAAGAACAAAAAACAATCAAGGCTGATGATAAGGTTTTTGGTGCCAAGGTTAATCAACCACTACTTGCTCAGTATATTAGAGTATTTTTAGCCAATGCAAGACAAGGTACTGCCAGTACAAAAACAAGAGGTGAGGTATCCGGTAGCGGACATAAACCATGGAAGCAAAAAGGAACAGGGCGTGCTAGGCACGGGTCTATTAGAAGCCCTATCTGGCCTGGAGGAGGCGTGTCACACGGTCCTAAACCAAAAAGCTGGAGTTTAGCTATGCCAAAGAAGATGAAGAGGCTCGCAATGATCTCAGCGCTATCTTTTAAAGGCACAAGTAATAAGATTACAATTCTTGACTCCTTAACTCTATCAGCCCCTAAAACAAGCCAAATGGATTCCCTGTTAAAAACACTTAATAGTGACGGGAAATCAACACTTTTTATACTAAATACAAATGATTTAAATGTCAGGAAAAGCATCACTAACATTGCAAACGCAACAACAGCCCTTGTTCAGAATGTTAATCCTTATGAAGTAACAAAAGCTAAGAATATAATTATTGAACAAGCAGCAGTTGATTATTTGAATGATAAATACAAAACATTATGAAACTGACTAGCGTAATTTACAGCTTAATAGAAACAGAAAAGACCGAGGGGTTAAAAGCATCGCAAAATGTCTATGCTCTAAAAGTTACAAATAAAGCAAGTAAAGATGCAATCGAGAAATCTCTTAAAGACGCATTCAAAGTTGATTGTGTTTGGGTAAAAACAATGATTATGCCTGGTAAAAAAAGACGACTAAGTAAAACTGCTCGCTTTGTTACAACAGCTAGCTGGAAAAAAGCATTAGTTAAACTTAAGACAGGACAAAAACTAGAACTATGATAAAAAAATATAGACCGGTTACACCGGGAACAAGACACAGAAAAGTACTTGTCCATAAAGAGGTTACTGTTTCAAAGCCTCACAAAGCACTTATTGAGAGCTCAAAAGGCACTGTTGGCAGAAATCACGGTAGAATCTCAAGCAGGCATCGAGAACAAGGTCATAAAAAGGCTTACAGAATAATTGATTTTAAAAGAGGTAAACACGATATAGTGGCCTCGGTTGCAACTATTGAGTATGATCCAAACAGAGGGCCAAATATTGCTCTTTTACATTACGCTGATGGCGAAAAAAGCTATATCTTAGCTCCAGAAGGCATTAAGGTTGGTTCAAAGCTCGTAGCTGGTGAAAAAGTTGAAGTTGCGGTTGGCAATGCCCTGCCTCTTCAAAATATCCCACTTGGTGTTTCTGTACACAATATAGAAATAAACCCGGGTCATGGCGGTCAAATGGCAAGAGGAGCTGGTAATTCAGCATTAATAATGGCAAAAGAAGGTAACTATGTTTCGTTAAAACTCCCCAGTGGAGAGGTTAAAAAAGTTCACGGTAGGTGCTATGCTACTATCGGTGTTCTTGGTAACATGGATGCTCGCCTTGTTGTTCTTGGTAAAGCTGGAATCAATAAACATCTTGGAAACAGACCTCATGTTCGTGGAGTTGCAATGGCAAACCCAGCAAAACACCCACATGCAGGGTCATATAATGATAAGGGAGTTGGTATGAAGTTTCCTAAATCCCCATGGGGTTGGAATACTAGAGGTAAAAAGACACGAAGCAGATCACATACTAATAAGTTTTTGGTTAAAGACAGAAGGAAGAAGTAATTTCTTTAAACTAACATGACTAGATCAGTAAAAAAAGGACCATATGTAGACGAAAAGCTTATGATCAAGGTAGGTAAAATGCTAGGTGAAGGCACTAAAAAAGCAATTAAGACTTGGGCACGTGCTTCAACTATTACGCCTGAGATGGTAGGCTTAACATTCGAGGTTCATAACGGGAAAGATTTTTTGCAAGTTTATGTAACAGAAGCAATGGTTGGGCATAAACTTGGAGAGTTTTCTCCAACCAGAAAGTTTAGAGGGCATTCCTCAAAGAAACTAAAATAAAATGAAAAAAGCACTTGTATACAGTTTAACTAAAAATGTAGCAATATCACCTAAAAAGGTGCGTATTGTAATGGATATCGTCAGAGGTAAAAATGTTGCTATCGCGCAGACTATCCTTAAGTTTGATAAAACAAAAGCGTCTAAGCTTATTTTGAAGACTTTAAACTCAGCAATTGCTAATGCTAAAAACAATCTTGATTTAAAACCTGAGAATCTATACATTGCAGATCTTCAAGCAAATGAAGGGTTATTTAGAAAAGACGCACGTATTGTTGCAATGGGGAGAATAAACCCGATAATTAAGAGATCAACACACATAAGTGTTGGACTTGCGGAAAGGAACAAATAATGGGTAATAAGGTTAATCCTGTTGGATTTAGAATCGGAATATCAAAAGACTGGGAATCAAAATGGTATGCAGATAAGAATACCTACGGAACTTATGCTCTTCAGGATTATAAGATCAGAGAGGTGCTTGAGAAGAGATTTGAACTTGCTGGCCTTCGAAACATTGAGATCCAAAGATCGCTAAACGATATTAGGGTAACAGTTTACGTTTCAAAGCCAGGTGTTGTTATTGGAAAAGGTGGTTCTATTGTAACTAGCGCTAAAGATGAGCTAGAAAAGATCACAGGATCAAAAGTCTCAATTTCAGCAGACGCTTTAAAAGTACCTGAAACCGAGGCAAGACTTGTTGGAGACTTCGTAGCCCGTCAACTTAAGCGCAGGAAGCCTTACAGAAGCGTTGTAAACTCTGCAATAACAGCAGCTCTTGATAAAGGTGCTAAAGGAATCAAAATCAAAGTAGCAGGCGTTCTCGGCGGTCCTATGTCAATTGGTAGATCAGAATTTTTTACAAAAGGTAGTGTTCCTAATCAGACACTTAGAGCGGATATTGACTATGCTCAAATACATTGTCAGATGATATACGGAACAATTGGTATCAAGGTTTGGATATATAAAGGCGAGATTAAGCTTTAAATCAAAGGAAAAATACTATGTTAATGCCAAAAAAAGTAAAATTTAGAAATATGCACAGAGGCAACAATAGAGGACTTGCAGTTCGTGGGTCAACTATTTCTTTTGGTTCTTTTGGGCTAAAAGCTGTTGACCGTGGGCTTATTACAACTCGTCAAATAGAGGCTGCTAGAAAGACAATTTCGCATGCTACAAAAAGAGGCGGAAAGCTTTGGATAAGGATATTCCCTGATAAGCCAATTGCTAAAAAGCCTAACGAAACAAGAATGGGTAGTGGTAAATCACCTCTAGACCATTATGCAGCAGTGATAAAACCTGGTAAGATGCTGTTTGAACTTGAAGGTGTTACAGAAAAGCTTGCAAGAGAAGCTTTTAGAACGGCAGCTCACAAGCTTCCGCTTAAGACTAGATTTATAAAATCAGAGGAGTAATATGGCAAAACAAAAAGAACTAAAACTAACAGATCATAAAACTAAACTAAACGAGCATTTCGAGGCTGTTAAAGATATTTATAAAAAGAAGCAAAAAGATGTGCATTTAGCACGCAAGATTAGAAAAGATATAGCGAGACAAAAAACTTTAGAAAGTAAAACTAAATGAAAAAAATATTAAAAGGAACAGTAATGTCTGACAAAATGCAAAAGAATATTGTTGTAAAAGTAGATACCAAGAAGAGGCATCCTATGTACAGCAAGAATGTTTTAACTAGCAAGAATTTTAAAGCTAGAAACACCTTAAATGCTGTTGTTGGACAAGTAGTATTAATTAAAGAGGCCAAACCTTTCGCAAAAAATGTGAAATGGGAGACTCTTGAGATCGTGAGCGTAAAATAATATGGTACAAGTTGGATCAACGCTCGTTGTAGCGGACAATTCAGGAGCTAAGGCACTTCAGATTATCGGTATACCCGGTGGATCTAGGGTCAGGTTTGCAAGCCTTGGCGATATCGTAACAGTTGCTGTTCAAGGAGCTTCATCTACTGGTACCGTAAAAGACCACTCTTTAATGAAAGCAGTCATTGTGAGAACGAAAAAAGAAGTAAGACGCAAAGATGGCAGTTATGTTAGATTTGACGATAATGCAGCAGTTGTTATTGATAAAGCAAAAGCAATGATCGGAACACGTGTTTTTGGTCCGGTCGCAAGAGAGATTAGAGACAGAGGTTTTGTTAAGGTGGTATCTCTTGCAAAGGAAGTTTGGTAATAGACAATGAAAATAAAAAAAGGCGATAAAATACAAATAATATCAGGTAAAGAAAAAGGCAAGACTGGCGAGGTTAAACTTGTTGTTGAAAAGACCGGCAAGATTATTGTTGAAAACATCAATAAAGTTAAAAGACATGTTAAACCAGGTGCTATGTCAAAAGAAGGCGGTATTATTACTTTTGAAAAACCAGTGCCTGCATCTATTGCTATGGTGTACTGTGAGAAATGTTCCAGACCTGTTCGTGTTGCCTATTCGATTGTTAAAGATAAGAAGTATAGAGTTTGCACAAGATGCAAGGAAGTTTTGGATAACTAATGGCGTTGTCAAAGGCATATAAAAACGATATAGTTCCAAAGCTTATCAAAGAACTTGGGCTCAAGAATGCAATGCAAGTTCCAAGACTTCAAAAAGTAAGTGTTAATGTTGGAATTGGAAGCTTTAGAGACAATAAAGATGCAGTTGAGACTTTTACTGCTGAACTTGCAGACATAACCGGTCAAAAACCAGTTAGGAAACAAGCAAGAATCTCAGAAGCTGGCTTTAAAATTAAAAAGGGAGATGTCGTTGGATTATCTGTTACCCTTAGGGGAGATAAGATGTGGGCGTTTGTTGAGAAATTTATAAACGTTGTTCTCCCACGAGTAAGAGATTTCAGAGGGGTTAATCCAAACTCATTTGATAAAAATGGTAACTTTTCGGTAGGTATTACTGAACATACTATTTTTCCTGAGATCAACCCAAACGTTGTAAAAGGTATTAGAAGCTTGCAGGTTACTTTTGTAACAAGTACAAATGATAAGAAAGAAAGTTTGGCACTCCTAACAATGCTTGGAATGCCTTTTAAGAAAGACGAATAAACTATGGCAAAACAGTCAATGCTGGCAAGGCAGAAAAAAGAACAGAGATTCCCGGTCAGGGCATACAACAGATGTCACATCTGCGGTAGGCCACGTGGTTATATGAGAAAATTTGGAATGTGCAGAATTTGTTTTAGAGAGCTTGCGTTAAAGGGGCAGCTACCTGGAATTAAAAAATCCAGCTGGTAATTATATGGATCCAATAGCAAACATGCTAAGTACAATTAAAAATGCTTCGATGGTAGGCAAACCAAGTATTGTTGTAACCTACAGTAAAGAGAAAGAAAGTATCGCAGAAGTTTTAAAAAACGGTGGCTTTTTATCTGAGGTAAAAGTATTTAAAGACAAAGAAGCGCCATCTAAGAGTCTGAGACTTGATATTGCTTATGTAGATGGCGTATCAAAAATAAAAGAAATTAAGAGAGCATCAAAACCAGGAAGAAGAATTTACAAAGGGTATGCCGATATTAGACCAGTTGTTGCTAACCTTGGATTTATGGTTATCTCAACATCAAGAGGCGTTATGAACAGTATCGAAGCTAAAAAGAAAAAACTTGGAGGAGAAGTTATCTGCACGATTTATTAAAACTATGTCAAGAATTGGAAAGCAAGAAATTTTAATACCAACAGGCGTTACCGTTGAACTACTCGGTTCCAAGGTTGTAGTCAAAGGGCCAAAAGGCGAGTTAGAGCAAGAAATTAGACCTGAAATTAAAGTTGTAATTGAAGATGGCCGTGTGAAATCGCTTCATGAGATTCACACTAAAGACTCAAACGCATACTGGGGTTTAACAAAAGCATTAATTGCAAATATGGTGCTTGGAGTTACACAAGGCTTTGAAAAAAAGCTTGAACTTGTCGGAGTTGGTTATAGAGTTAAAACATCAGACAACGGTGTCACTATATCTATTGGGTACTCACACCCGGTTGAAGTTGAAGCACCAAAGGGTATCAAGCTTGATTCAGAAGATGGAAGATTTATAACAATAGCCGGATTTGATAAACATTTAGTTGGACAAGTTGCAGCTAAGATTCGTAAAATAAGAAGTCCTGAGCCATATAAAGGCAAAGGTATTAAATATGTAGAAGAAGTAATTAGAAGGAAAGCCGGTAAGGCAGGAGCTAAAAAATAATGATAAGTAATGTAAAATCAGCAATAGCAAGACGAACCAAAAGAGTTCGTAAGAATATTACAGGTACAATTTTTAGACCAAGACTAACTGTTTTTAGGTCAAACAGATTTATGTACGCTCAACTAATTGATGATAAATCAGGGAAGACACTTGTGTCTGTTGGGGATATGACAAAATCAGTGCATATGGGGAAATCAAAAGTTGTAGCTTCAAAAGAACTTGGAGTTGAGCTTGCTAAAAGAGCACTTGAAAAAAAGATTCAAAATGTAATCTTTGACAGGGGTAGCTATAGATATCATGGTAGAGTAAAAAGTTTAGCAGATGGTGCCAGGGAAGGTGGACTTAAATTTTAATGCAAGACTACGCTGGAGTTGTTAAAAGTGAATTTGAAGAAAGAGTCCTTGAAATAAAGCGAGTTTCGAAAAAGACTAAAGGTGGTAACAAGATTGGTTTTACAGCACTTGTTGTTGTTGGTAATCGAAACGGTAAAGTTGGTGGCGGACTTGGTAAAGCAACAGATGTTAAATCAGCTATCAGAAAAGGTATAGCAGTTGCAAAATCAAATCTTATTGACGTTAATATCAAAGGTCAGAGTATTCCGCACGAAGTTACCAATAAGTTTGGTAGCACTGAGATCTTTATGAAACCAGCACCAGTTGGATCAGGTATTATTGCAGGGGGAGTTATAAGACACGTACTTGAACTTGCTGGAATTAAGGATATCTCAGCCAAAATGCTTGGAACTAGTAATAAAACTGCGAATGTTTCTTGCGCAATGCTTGCACTAAAACAATTAGTTAAGGTTAATGTTGCGGTAAAGGAAGCTTAATATGGAACTAGATAATTTAAAAAAAATTAAAGGCAATAAGCTCAAAAGAAATAGAGTTGGTCGTGGCATTGGTAGTGGTCACGGCGGTCATACTTCAGGCAAAGGGCACAAAGGGCAAAAAGCAAGAACCGGTAATTCTATCCCAAGAGGTTTTGAAGGCGGACAGGTTCCACTGTTTAGAAAATTCCCAAAAATTGGTGGATTTAAAAGCAAGGGTGCAAGAAAAAAAACTTCTATCTCGCTTTTTAGATTAAATCTACTCGAAGAAGGTACAGAGGTTACACCAAAGTCTTTAATTAAAGCAGGACTTATTGGCCCAAAAGAAAAGCAAGTAAAGATAATAAACACAGGCACTTTAACTAAAAAACTCACACTTAAAGGTTTTTTATACACTGAGGGTGTTAAAGAAACCATTTTGAAATCAGGCTCAGTTATAGTAGATTAAACTAATGTTTGTAAAATATTTAAAGATACCAGAAATTAGAAAAAAGATTCTTTTTTCTTTGTTTGTCATCTTAGTTTTTAGGTTCTTAGCTCATATCCCAGTTCCTGGTGTTGAAACAGAAGCTATTAAAGCTTTTTTTTCGCAAAGTGCAATCTTTGGCATATTTGATATTTTTTCAGGTGGTGGTTTTCAAAACTTCTCTGTTGTTGCCATGGGTCTATCCCCTTATATAAATGCGTCGATTATAATTCAACTTTTCACAACTCTTATCCCAAGCCTTGAAGAATTGTCAAAAGAAGGTGAAAACGGTAGAGAGATTTTAAATAATTACACCAGGCTTTTAACGCTTCCTCTTGCGCTTTTTAACTCATACGGGCTTTATGTAATTTTACAAAGCCAAAAGATAATTGCACCGTTAAGCACATTAAATCTGATGGTTCTAATCCTTACACTTACAGCAGGTACTATGGCTTTAATGTGGATTGGCGAGCTTGTAACAGAGTACGGTGTTGGGCAAGGTATCTCGCTTCTTATCTTTGCAGGTATTGTTAGCGCCCTTCCGCAAGGTGTTGTTCAATTTCTTTCAACCGTTCGAACACTTGAGATCTTTACAGTTGCCGGAATTATTTTTGTTGGTGTTGGGGTTTTATATCTTGTTACCATGGTAAACGAAGGGACACGTAATATCCCGATTGAATACGGCAGACGTTCTGGAACCGGTATTCCATCAGAAAGTTACCTGCCTATTAAGATCAATCAAACAGGGATGATACCAATTATTTTTGCAGTAGCAGTTGCTTCTATCCCGTCGTTTTTAGGTCCATTATTAAATACTTCAAGTATTTCTGTGCTTAATCAACTAGGGTCATTTTTATCGGTAAACTTTGTAAACTCTTCTTGGGTTTACATCATTGTGTATTTCTTCCTTGTATTTGGTTTCACCTATTTCTACACATTCTTTCAATTTGATCCTGTCAAAATTGCAGATGATGTGAAAAAAAGAGGTGGGTTTGTTTCTGGAGTTAGACCTGGTAAAAATACCGAGTCATATCTTAGGAATATCTTAGTTAAATTAACATTTTTTGGCGCTCTATTCCTTGGATTAATTGCGGTAATGCCGGATGTTGTTCAAAAACAATTTGGTATTAGTAGTAGCTACATTCTAGGAGGAGCATCGCTTCTAATCGTTGTGTCAGTTGTACTTGAAACATTAAGGCAAATCAAAGCCCTTGCTGTTTCCCGTAACTACGACAAATATCTTTAATATGCTTGATAAAATAAAAGCCGCAAATCAATTACGTAAAATGCAAAGCGATTTACTTAAGTTAACTCGCGAGATCTTTCATACTGAAGAAAAGAATAAATACAAGGTAGTTGTTCGGGGAGATAAGATGCTTGAGCGAATCGAAATTGATGGAGAAGAAGATAGGCTATTAAAAGAACTCATAAATGATGCATTAAAAGAGGTTGAGAAAAAAGTTGAGAAAAAAGCCAGAGGGCAGGCAGGAGATTTAATGAATATGATGGGAATGGCCAAATGAAGATCATTTTATATGGAGCACAAGGAAGCGGTAAGGGTACAACCGGTAAAATTCTATCTCAGAAACTTGGCATTCCTTTAATTAGCACGGGCGATTTATTAAGAAGTTTAAAGCCTGGGGACGATCACTACGAAGTTTTTCAAAAAATGATGAAAGAAGGAGGATTTGAAAACCAAGATCTTATTGCACAAATGCTTAAAAAAAGACTAAGTGAGCCTGATTGTTCACAGGGCTTTATTCTTGATGGGTGGGGACGAAAACTTGTAGATATAGAGCTTTATAACCCAGAAGTTGATTTTGCCATTAACCTTGTTGTTTCAAGAGAGATGTCTGTAAAGCGAATTATTGGCAGAAGAATTTGTCCTAAAGACAACTTTATGTGTAACATTTTTTTTAGAAAGCCAAAAATTGATGGTAAATGTGATATTTGTGGGGGAGATCTTGTAAAAAGAGAGGATGATACTGAGGATGCGGTAAATGCCCGTCTTAATACATTTTATTCAGAAACTATCCTTGTTATTAATAAGTACAAAGAAGAAGGGAAATTGATTGAAGTTCCGGCTGAAGGTATTGCTGAGGATACAGCACAAGCTATTCTATCGTTATTACCACATGATCTTTCTTAAAACCCCAGACGAAATCAATATTATGAAGGAGGGTGGGAAAATAACCTCCGCCGCACTTAAGGCTGCTCTTTTGGCTGTAAAGCCTGGTATTAAGACCATTGAGCTGGATAGGGTGGCTTTTGAGACAATTAAAAGCCTTGGAGCCGAGCCTTCATTTAAAAAAGTAGATAACTATAAATTTACAACATGCATTAATGTCAATGAGGGGCTCGTACACGGCATTCCAGGTAGTTATGAGGTAAAAGTAGGGGATTTGCTAAAAGTGGACGTTGGAGCGTATTTTAAGGGCTTTCACACCGATTTATCTTATACAGTTGAGGTTGGATCAACCAAAGAAGCCCCTTTTCTTGATGCCGGTAAAGAAGCTATAAATAAAGCAGTGCAAGCCTGCGTTATCGGGAACCGGATTGGAGCTATCTCAAACGCTATCCAGACTGTTATTGAAGGGCACGGCTACTCAGTTTCAAGAGAGCTTGTTGGGCATGGGGTTGGGCGTGATTTACACGAGAGTCCATATGTTCCAGGGTACGGAAAGCCTCACGAAGGGCCTGAAATCAAGGAAGGCATGGTGTTTGCCATTGAAGCAATCTATCAAAAAGGTAGGCCGGACATCAAGGTTTTAGCTGATGGGTGGACAATTGTGACAAAAGATGGGAGTATGGCTTCACTATTTGAGAAGACCGTGACAGCAACTAGAGACGGTCCTTTGATTTTGGCTGATTACCCAAAATATACTAGTTGACGCAAGCACACTTTGTATTTAAAATACGAAAGCTTTGTCATTGCGCTATTTGTGTGGTTTTGCTAGAATCAGCTTCGTAATTTGATGGATACTATAGATACAAAAGAAGTAATAATAAAAGAAGGAAAAGTGAAAGAAGCGCTAATGGGTGGTATGTTTAAGATTGAGCTTGAGGGAGAGGATGACGTCTTAGCTTCGCTTTCGGGGAAGATACGAAAAAATAAGATTCGTGTTTTTGCTGGAGATAAAGTTAAGCTTGAATTCTCGCCACATGACTTAAATCTAGGTAGAATCACCTACAGGTATAGATAAAAAAATGAAAGTACGATCATCAGTTAAGACAATTTGCAGAGACTGCAAAATTATAAGAAGAGAAGGCGTTGTTAGGGTAATTTGTAAAAACCCAAAACATAAACAAAGGCAAGGTTAATTATGGCAAGAATCGCAGGTATTGATATTCCAATAAACAAAAGAGTAGTTATAGCCTTAACTTACATCTTTGGAATAGGACCTGTAGTCGCAAAAAAGATTTTGGCAACATGCGGCGTTGATGAAAGCACCCGAGTTAAGAACTTAACAGAAGCGGAGGTTGCAGCAATCAACAAGCAGATTAGAGATTTTGAAATACCGGTTGAGGGAGAGCTTAAGCGAGTTGTTAACCAGAATATAAAAAGATATATGGAAATTAAGTCTTATAGAGGTTCAAGGCACCAATTAGGACTTCCCGTTCGTGGCCAAAGAACAAAATCTAATGCTAGAACAAGAAAAGGTAAAAAGAAGACTGTTGGCGGCATTAAGAAGAAAGCTGCTAAGAAATAACATATGACAAAAACAAGTAAGACTAAAAAAATAAAACAAGCTATACCTGCAAGCGGTAAGGCATACATTACTGCCGGTTTTAATAATACGATTATAAGCATTACCGATGGAACTGGTAATGTTCTTTTTTCAGGAAGTGCCGGAAGAGCCGGTTTTAAAGGATCACGAAAATCAACCCCATATGCAGCTACAAAAGCTGCTGAAACTGTAGGCCAAAAAGCAGTAGAAAAAGGCTTACAAGAAGTTTCAGTATTTGTAAGTGGACCTGGTCTTGGAAGAATTTCTTCCATTAAGGCTTTAAAGTCTTCAGGTCTTAGAGTTGTAGCAATCACCGATATTACAAAGATTCCACACAATGGTTGTAGACCAAAAAACAGGAGGAGAGTTTAACATGGCAAGTCATGGTCCAAAATGCAGACTTTGTAGACGAGAAGGAACTAAGCTTTATCTTAAAGGTACAAGATGCGAGACCGAAAAGTGCGCTGTTGTTAAAAGGCCTCAAGCTCCAGGTCAACACGGAACTAAATTCGGTAAAGTATCGTCTTACGGGACACAACTTAGAGAAAAGCAAAAAGCAAAGAGAACCTATGGAGTTTTAGAAACGCAATTTAAAAATTATATAGATACAGCTTTCAAAAAACGCGGTATAACTGGCGAAATCCTACTCCAGGCTTTAGAATCAAGATTTGATAACATGGTTTACAGAAGCGGTTTTGCAACATCAAGAGCTCAAGCAAGGCAGTATATTAGAAGTGGCTTTTTTACCATAAACGGTAAAAACAATAATATACCGTCAACAAAGATTAAACTTGGTGATGAGATTAGGCCGGTTGATATTTCAAGAATTCAACTACGCCAAGGATTTACACTTCCTGAGTGGCTTTCTGCAAATGTAGCTCAGAAATTTGTAAAATTTGAGCGTATGCCTGTTCTTGAAGACCTCGAAGGCAGTATAAACGTACAGCTAATTGTCGAATACTATTCAAGGTAGTATCTGTTTTTAATACTTGGGCGGTTGTCATTTAATTGATAACTAACCGAAAAAAGGAAAAAAGTGCATTTAGAAAAATTAGACATAACAATAAATAAACTATCCGAGAGTGATAACGTAGGCGTATTTTCATTTAAGCCACTTCCTAAGGGATTTGGTTATACGCTTGGTAACTGTTTGCGAAGAGTACTTTTAACATCTCTTCAGGGTGGTGCTATTACCCAGCTAAAATTAAATGGTATAGCTCATGAGTTTTCAACAATCCCTGGTGTTAAAGAAGATGTAATTGAATTGACATTAAATCTGAAGCAGATTAAAGCTCGGATGAATACTGATAATCCAGTTGTTTTAAGACTACATAAAAAAGGTGCCGGAGTTGTTACAGCTGCTGATATTGAGAAATCCAGTGACTTGGAGATCGTTAACCCAGAGGCTCATATCGCAACCTTAGCGGACGCCAAAACTGAATTTGATCTTGAGGTTGTTTTTGAAAAAGGTGTTGGTTTTATGCCAGTTGAAGAAAGAGAGACTTCTAAAGTTGGTGTAATCTTACTTGATACCCTCTTTACACCAGTAATATCAGCAAGTTATGAGGTTGAACAAACCCGTCTTGGAAGATCAGTTGACTACGATAGCTTAGTTTTAACAGTTGTTACCGATGGCAGTATTGGGCCAGAAGAAGCAGTTGTTAAATCTTCAAGAATATTACGTGACTTTTTCACAAGATTCTCACAAGGTGCTGATGAAGAAATAGTTGTTGAGGAAAGCTCTCTTGATGCTGAAGAGAATGCATCAAACGCTGCAAGTGCAGATGTTGAAGATGTATCTGTTGAAGAACTCCCGCTTCCAACAAGAACAATCAATGCTCTAAGAAAACACGGAATAAAAACACTACAAGAACTTGTTAACAAATCAGCCGAAGAGCTTGCAGATATAAAAAATCTTGGAGAGAAATCAGTTGAAGAGATTGAGAAATTATTAAAAAAGGAAGGCCTAACAGCTAAAAAATAACCATGAGGCATAGAGTTCAGAATAAAAAGCTTAATACTGATAAAGATCACAGAAAGTCTTTGTTAAGAAATCTTGCTACATCTTTTATCGAGCACGATAAAATTGTAACAACATTAACAAAAGCTAAATTTGTGAAGCCTTATATTGAAAAAGCAGTTACAAAAGCTAAAAATGGAACTCATTTTACAAATGTCCAACGTGTAACAGCCCTTTTATCAACCGATAAAGCAGGCAGAAAACTTTTTTCTGAAATTGCTCCAAAGTATATGGAAAGAAAAGGCGGTTACACAAGAATCACAAAGATAGGTACACGAGTTGGCGACAACTCAACTATGGCACGACTTGAGTGGGTAGATGAAAAGCCAAAAAAAGCAGTTAAAGGCAAGTCAGCTAAAAAGGAAGTAAAAAAAGATGAATAATATAAACAAAACATATACTGCAAAACCAGTAGACATTAAAAAAGAGTGGCATAAAATCGATGCTTCAAATGAAGTACTCGGAAGACTTGCATCAAAAATTGCCATGATTATTATGGGTAAAACAAAACCAACTTTTACAGCAAGTATGGATACTGGTGATAGAGTTGTTGTTTTGAATGCTGCAAAAATTAGAGTTACTGGAAATAAAGAAACTGACAAGGTTTATTATAAGCACTCAGGATACCCAGGAGGAATGAGATCCGAGACTTATAAAGAAAAAATGCAAAAGAACCCAACAACAGCTCTAAGAGAAGCAGTTTTTGGTATGTTACCAAAAAATAAACTCCGCAAAAAACGCATCAAGAATTTGTTTATTTATGCAAAAGAATCACATCCTCACGGAGCAAACATTGATTCAAAAGCAGTAGAGAGTGATAAGTAATATGGTCAAAGAAGTTAAAGAAAAAAAAGCTAAAGAAGTGAAAGCAAAAGAGACAAAAGCCAAAGTTAAATCAGAAGCAAAAAAAGTTGATAAGACCACTGCTAAAAAAGAAGCTGTAAAGGTAGAGAAACCTAAAAAAGAAAAAACAGTTAAGGCTGTCGATGTTCCAGCTCTTGAAGCTATCATTCCTGAAGTGGCTTTGGAGGTTATTCTTCCAGAAGTAAAATCTGAAAAGAAATCTAAAGTCAAAAAAGAATTCAAATCAGGTACAGGTCGTAGAAAAACAGCAATTGCTAGTGTATTTTTATATGAACAAAAAGGTGATTTTACCGTTAATGGAGTTAATATCCAAGATTATTTCAAAACAGAGCAAGAGCATTCAAAATGGATGCGACCGTTTCATGTCCTTGGGATCGCTCACCCAACCTCAAGATTCAGCGCTTCAGTTAAGGTTTCAGGCTCTGGAGTTTCGTCCCAGCTTGGTGCTATAGTTCACGGCTTTTCACGAGCTCTCGCTTCAGTTAGTGATGAATACTCAGAGATTTTACACAAAACCGATCTGTTAACCAGAGATTCTAGGATGGTTGAACGTAAAAAATACTTTCTTAGAAAAGCTCGTAAAGCTCCTCAATATTCTAAGAGATAATCTGAAGTTCTATAACTTGAGAGAGTTCTTTTAAGTCTTCTTGAAGTTTTGTAAGTCTTGCAAGAAGTATCTCATCATTTTTTAGAGTAAAAGTTCCAACCGAAATTTTGTAAGTTTTTGCAATTCTTTCAAGCACTTTTAGAGGTGGGGTACATTTACCAGTTTCATAAGCTGATATTGTTTTCCCTGAAATGCCAATTTTATAACCAAATCTGTTTTGAGATAATTGCTGTGACTGTCTAACTTGTTTAATTGAATCAGAAATAGTTTTCATGATTTGTTTAAAAAGGATAATCTCTTATCTTGGTAGAACATAACATGTTGCAACGCATATTGCAACAATATATGTTGGTTATTAATGAGAGGTCCAAATCCAGTTAATAAAAATGATTATCCAAGAGAAAAACTAGAACGATTTGGTCCAACTAGTCTTACCGATTATGAATTACTTGCTTTAATTTTAAGAAC
The DNA here is from genome assembly GCA_964540135.1 of uncultured Candidatus Saccharibacteria bacterium. Classification (GTDB taxonomy): domain Bacteria; phylum Patescibacteriota; class WWE3; order UBA101185; family UBA10185; genus CAZCAQ01. Next base: position 34,709 of record CAZILK010000004.1, read on the forward strand.
AGGTGGAAAAGAAAACTCTGTTGTAACAATTGCACAATCTTTATTAAATGAATTCGGTGGATTAAGCGGTTTGTTTTCAGCAACTTCAAATCAACTGCAGCTTGTAAGGTATTTAGGATCTGCCAAGATTGCAAGCATTAAAGCACTAGGGGAATTAGCTCTTAGGTCATCTATTCCAGACGTGGCAAAGGAAGTATTGATAAAAACACCTGAAGATGTCTTCAAACTTCTTAAAAAGGACCTGTATATGAAGAAAAGAGAATGCTTGTACTTAATATCTCTTGATACAAGAAATAAATTAATTGAAAAAGATCTTATTTCTCTTGGCATTATCTCTCAAACACTAGTTAGCCCACGAGAGGTGTTTAGGCAGGCTCTTCTTCGAAACGCAGTCTCTATTATACTTGCGCACAACCACCCTTCTAACAACCCAAAACCAAGTAATGAGGATATAACTTTAACCCAAGCAATAGCAACTGCTGGTGTTCATATAGGAGTTGCTCTTCTTGATCACATAGTTATTTGCGATCACACGTTTTGTAGCATCAAAGCTCTTAATGTATTTGATTGTAATTAAGAAGGAGGTGACTAGAATAAATCTAAGAATAAATAAAAAGTTGTTGTTACCGGTTATCGGCATACTTTTTGGTATAGGTATTAGTGCAGGTTACGCTGCGTTTATGGATAAAGGTAAAATACTTGGCTCTTCATTTACAATGGGAAGCTCTGATCTTAAATTTTTAAAAGACTTAACTCTTGGTGTTGTTGAAACAAACTTGGTAGATGAAAAACAAGGTCCTCAGTTTAATAATATTAGTCCTGCATGGTCACAAAATTATCTTGTAAAAATATACAACAATGCAGCAGAACCGGTAAATCTAACATCAACATCATTTTACGAGACTGCTAAAGATCCAGACGATCTAAGATCAATTATCTTTGTTGAACCATTTAATTGGAATGATGATAATGACGGAGTTTTTGAAGAGGGAGAGCTTGGAACTTCTTATGGTAGAAAGACAATAATTAAATGGAAGACGGAAGGGTACGCTCTTGGACAAGTAGGTGCTGGAAGCTTAAAGTCACTTGTCTTAAAATTCTCAACAGACTCAGTTTCCGAAACAAAACAAGGCAAAAGTGGATCATATGACTTTGAGTTTGAAGCAGTTGGCGTGCCGTCAGCGGAGTGAGGACTGTAGATTGGGTTGATGCCTGCCTGTCCGGGCATCGATTCAGTAGTGCTTGCTAATGTGATATGCCAAGTACGGCTTGGAACCTTTGGTATACATCAGGTAGGTATCTACTGGAGCCCTATCAGTTGGATTCTTGTATGTTAGAAAAAGCTCTGCTTTATTCAAACTCCCTTTAGACTTCTCCTTCGCAGTAATATGGACCCTGTCCATACTGTTTATAACCATGCCCCCTCCGCTAAGCTCTGCCCTAATAGGCATTACTCTACATCTAGAGTCGCTAACCTGCTCAATCATTACAATCGCATGCCCGAGATCTGCTCTTTGCGTTTCAGTAAATGAACGGTCTTCTTCTATTGCTAGTCTCAGTTCAGTTAGTGCACTGTCTATATTTACTTCAGGTGCTATTCGTTCCATTGATCTTTGTTCTTCTGTCATAACGTAGGTGATTGTACTATACACCGAGCTTTATAACAACCTATAGCTTGTAGTCTCAAATTAAGCTTCAAAGGGTATTTAATGTTAAAATTCCCATATGGCACTGACTCACGCTGAAAAACAAAAATATCTTCAAGACCTTGAAATCTTAAAATCAAAGCTTGGACTTGAGGAAAAACAAAAACGACTTCATCAAATTCAGCTGGAATTAAGTGTTCCAAATGTTTGGGAAGACTGGGAGAATGCTCAAAAGATTTCACAAGAGCAATCAGCAATCACAAAAGAAACAGATCAGTTCACAATGCTTGAGCTTTTAATTGAAGACGGAGAAGGCGAGGAGTTTCTAAAAGAATTCAACGCACTTGAAGAAAAAACATTCCTTTCTTTTAGATATGCAACTGCCGATGCTCTTTTGTCAGTACACTCAGGACAAGGGGGTACTGAAGCTCTTGATTGGACCGCTATGCTTTATAGAATGTATACAAGGTATGCTGAGAGGCAGAAGTGGGGAGTTGAGGTTGTAACGTCAATTCAAGGTGAGGAGGCAGGTTATAAATCAATTACCATTGAGATTAAAGGGCAATATGCTTTTGGATTCCTGCGGCATGAATCAGGCACACATAGACTTGTTAGACAGTCACCTTTTAATGCTAATGATTTAAGACAAACATCATTTGCACGAGTTGAGGTTATTCCAGTTATTAATGACGATATTGAAGAAATTGAAATCAAAGAAGAAGATCTTGAATTCGAAGCATATAGGTCAAGTGGTTCTGGAGGACAAAACGTTAATAAAGTTTCAACCGCAGTAAGGCTTAAACATAAACCAACAGGTATTGTTGTTGAGTGTCAGGAAGAAAGATTTCAAGGCAAGAATAGGCAGCGAGCTTTAAAGATACTGAAATCAAAACTTTTTGCAATTGAACAACAGAAAATGGATGAAGAAAAACGCAAACTCAGAGGAGATTTCGTTATTCCCGGTTGGGGAACTCAGATTAGAAATTATGTTCTTCATCCATATAAACTTGTTAAAGATTTAAGAACAGGAATTGAAAGTACAAACCCTGAGGCTGTTCTTGATGGTGATCTAGAGGAATTTATAACTGCGGAAGTAAAACTTTAAGTTTTAAAATAATCCTTTAAGCAATTGATCTACTTGTACTTTTGGAAGTAAAAAGTGTGTTGAGACTATTACAACGATTGAAAAAATTGCAAACATAAAGGTTTTAACCAGATCCATTTTGATTTCTTTAATGGGGAGAGCATATTTACTTTGTTTTTCTTCAGCTTGTTTCTTTTTATTCTTCACGAGCTTAAGTTACCAAATTTAGCCTCAACTTTCAAGCGATCTTATAGTAAGTTTCAATTATCCTATAGACAAACAATGTACCCAATATATAATAGAAACATGTTAAACACAGTCCAAAATTTTCAAGCTCCTAATAAGAATGTAGGTTTTGCCAGGAACATCATTTTAATAGTATTACTTGTTGGTGTTGTTGGCGGTATTGGGTTATTTTTGTATTCCAGATCTGGCGGAACCAGCTCTTTTTTAAACCCGCGCGCTGGTGGTGATAGCAAGGATCCAAATGCAGGGAAGATAGAGGCGAAGCTTACCGGTGTTTTATACTCAAAAGAAGAAGCAGAGAAATTTAATAAAATAAGACCACTTGCTGTTATGGTTAATAACCACTTAGATGCAAGACCTCAATCCGGACTTCAAGATGCAGATCTTGTTTATGAAATAGTAGCTGAAGGTGGGATTACAAGGTTTTTAGCATTTTTCAATACAAAAATACCTGAGAAAATCGGACCTGTAAGAAGTACCCGTGAGTATTACCTTGTTTTAGTACGAGAGCTTGGAGATGCCATGCTTATGCATATTGGGTGGTCACCACAAGCACTAGTTGCTATAGAATCTTGGCCGGTTAAGAGCCTTGGCCGCGGTAATGCACCTTTTTGGCGAGATCAGGGTAGGCTTGATGCTGGAGTTGCTTATGAGCATACAGCCTATACAAACGGTAAAGAGCTCATTAAAAAAGGTGAGGAGCTTGGTTGGCAAGGTACTAACGAGGATTTTGTATCATACAAGTTTAAAGCTGATTCCCCAGTAAAGCCTGGTGATACAGTTGATAAAGCATCTAAGATTACTGTTGATTTTTGGTATCCCGGTGATTACTCAGCTTACTGGGAATATGATCCTGTAGCTAATGTATATAACAGGTTTATGGGGTATGACGCTTCAGACAAGCCAATCATCCATGCTGACGGGGATTCCGGAAAACAGATCAAAGTCAAAAACCTCATTGTGCAGACAGCAAAAGAGATAAGTATCCCAGGGGATGATAAAAATAGACTTGATTACGAATTAGTCGGCAGTGGTGAGGCTCTTGTGTTTATTGACGGAAAAGTATATAAAGTTACTTGGAGCAAAGAAAGTCGGGATGCTCGTACACTTTTTTATACTCTAGATGGCGAGGAGATAAAATTTAACAGAGGAAACTTTTGGATTTCGATCGTGCCAGACCGTAACACCGAGCAGGTTGTTTACGAGTAATTAGTTAAACAACTGCCCAAAACGACTAGATGTTAAACGAACTTTTTGTATCTGAAGTTAGAGTTAAGATTTTAAAATTAATGCTTCCTAGCCCTAATAGACCTTTTCATGTAAGGGCACTTGTTCGTGCAGTTGGGACTGAGATAAATGCCATAAGACGAGAGCTTACAAGGCTAACATCTCTTGGGCTTTTAAAAAGACGACCTAGTGGTAATAGAGTATATTTCACAGTTAACACCGGCTCCCCATATTATCCAGAACTTCTATCTCTTGTGTCAAAAGAACTTGGTCTTGGGCAGAAGATTATTTCACATGCAAAACAGCTTGGAGATGTTAAATTTGCAGTTCTCTCTCGTGCTTTTTCAAGAGGACGCGAAACATCACTGTTAGATATAGACCTTTTTATAGTTGGAGTGTTAAATCTTGAGGTACTTGAAAAGATCATAACTGAAGAAGAGAAAATCTTAGAACGAGAAATTCACTATTCAGTAATGGGTGAAGATGAGTTTTTGTTTAGAAAAAGAAAAAACGACCAATTTGTAATAAGGATCTTAACTCAAAGTAGGACTCAGCTCCTAGGCGATGAAGAAGAGTTCTGTTCCCTGTCTTAGATTTGTTATACTATAGAGCGATGTTTAAAAACATATATGTAAGATTAGCTTTAATAAGTGCCGTATTCACATTGAGTGTACTTATTGTTTTACCTCGTGTTCCGATTGTTATCAAAAGATGGGGACTTAATGTAGACTCATTTATCGGTGGCTACATCTTTAAATTACCTGGTGGAAAAGTCGTTGATTTAAGTACATTTAAAAAAGGACTTGATCTTGAGGGCGGAGTTCGTATTACTCTTGGTGCTAAGATGGCAGGAATACCCGCCTCAGAACGTCAGAACGCTTTAGATTCTGCTAAAGAAGTTATCTCAAGAAGAATAAACTTGCTTGGAGTTTCTGAGCCCAACATTCAAACTGTTAAAGTTGGTGATAGCTACAGGATCGTAGCTGAGATTCCTGGTGTTTCTGATGTAGATCAAGCAGTTAAACTTATTGGGCAAACAGCGCAACTTAAGTTTAAGACTTTGAAAAAGCCTGAGGATTGGAATCAAGAAAAGTTCGTAGAATATTACACCAATCCTGATCTGTGGAAAGACACAGACTTAACAGGCTCTGACTTAAAAGGAGCTTCAGTTGTATTTTCAGGAGATACTCCAGGAACTCAGAATTTACCACAAGTGCAGTTAAGGTTTTCAACAAAAGGCAGAGAGAAGTTTTCAAAACTTGCGAAAGCAAACATTGATAGACCAGTAGCACTCTTTTTAGATCAAGATAAATCCCCATTATCTATGCCAACAATAAGTCCTGATCTTGCAAAAGGCGTTCTGCAAGACCCTGTTATAACAGGCAATTTTGATGTTGAGACTGCAAATAATTTAAGTTTACAAATCAGAGCAGGTGCATTGCCAATACCAGTTGAAGTACTTGAACAAAAAACTGTTGGTGCAACACTTGGTCTTGAATCGGTTAAAAAAAGCTTTATTGCAGGAATAGTGGGGCTTCTACTTGTAATGCTTTTTATGATTTATGCTTATGGTAGATACGGTATCTTGGCAGACATAGCGCTTTTTATTTACGCTCTTGTAATACTTGCAATATTTAAGCTTGTACCGGTTGTTCTAACCCTTCCTGGTATTGCCGGTATTATTCTGTCAATTGGTGTTGCAACAGATGCTAATATTTTAGTCTTCGAAAGAGTCAGAGAAGAAAAAAGATGGGGTGCTCCTACCTCACTTGCAATAAAGTTTGGGTTTGAGAGAGCGTGGAACTCAATTAAAGATTCAAACATGGCATCTCTCATATCAGCATTAATTTTGTTTTATTTCGGAACTGGTGCTATTAGAGGATTTGCATTAACACTGGCAATTGGTATTGGTGTATCACTATTCTCATCAATTTTTGTTGTCCAGACTCTAATTAAGGTGTTTGGTTCATCAGGAAAATCCGTATGAATGTTTTAAAATATAAATTCCATTACTTAATCTTTTCTCTTTTAATAATGCTTCCTGGTGCCTTTTTCCTCGTTACCGAAGGACTTAAACTTGGGATTGATTTCACTGGCGGTTCTGTTAGTGTTTATAGTTTTGTAAAGGACGCAAAGATTGCGGATTTTGAAAAAGCATACACATCAAACGGAGTTGGTGATCCTAAAGTTTCACTTGTTAATAACGAAATAACTGTTAGAAGTAAAATAATAGATACCTCAAAAAACGCCAAGATTGTTACTGATCTGAAAAAGGAATACCCAAAGCTTGTAGTTAAATCGTTTGAGACAGTAGGACCAACAGTTGGAGGAGAAACAACCAGAAAAGCGTTGATGTCTGTTTTGATTTCTTCTTTTGTCATCATGCTTTATATTGCCTATTCGTTTAAAGATATTCCCAAACCTTATTCAAGCTTGAAATTTGGTATCTCAGCAATAATTGCGATGCTTCATGACGCTTTTGTGGTTATTGGAACATTTTCTATTCTAGGTCATTATTTAAATGTTGAAGTTGATGCACTCCTGATAACCGCTCTTCTTACAATCATTGGGTTTTCAGTTCATGACACAATTGTTGTATTTGATCGCATTAGAGAGAACTTAAATAAACTCTCAAAATCGTCCACCTTTGAAGAGGTTGCTAATTACTCACTGGTTGAAACACTGAACAGGTCATTAACCACATCACTAACAGTTGTTATAACTTTATTTGCACTTGTAGTTCTTGGTGGAAGCAGCATTCGCTATTTTGTAATAGCTCTTCTTGTTGGTATAGTTTCAGGAACTTATTCAAGTATATTTACAGCTACCCCAATTCTTGTACTTTGGGAAGCCTACTCCGGAAAACACTCAAAAAAGAAAAAGTAAGTTCATGAAAAAATGGAATATCATAAAACACTACTCCCCAGAACTTGATGTTGTCGCAAGTATTTTGGAAAACAGAGGACTTGATACTAAAGAGAAGATTCATGAATTTTTAAATCCCCCGTCACTTCAATCATACATTGCTGCTATGCCCATTGAGTTTAAAACAAGTCTCAAGAATTCACGGGACATGGTTTTTAAGGCAATAGAAGACTCAGTACCTATTCTAATTTACGGAGACTACGATTCAGACGGAGTATCTGCTACAGCACTACTATACAGCACACTAACGAAGACTTTAGGTTACTCCAAATGTTCGTACTTTATCCCAAATCGGTTTGAGCACGGCTATGGTTTATCAGTTAAAGCGTTTGATGAAGCATACACTTCTTTAAAAGAAAACTTTGGGGAGAGTCCTTATTATCTGCTTATTACTGTTGATACAGGCATAACTGCTGTTGAGGAAATAGCCCATGCTCAAAAGAATAACTTTAAAACAATCATTACCGATCATCACCAAAAACCAAATCCACTACCTGAGGCTAATGTAATAGTTTGGTCTGGAGAAACAGTTGGCTGCGGATTATCTTGGATACTTTGTACCGCACTTGGCTTAAAAGACTTAAGTGGGATAGATCTTGTCGCTCTTGCAACAGTAACCGATCTTCAGGCTCTAGTAGGATTTAGCAGAACAGCTGTAATCAAAGGGCTTGAGAGTATGAATAACAAACCAAGAGTTGGCATTAAGAAGCTTTTGGATATAGCTGGTAAGTCAAAGCAAATTACAGTCTATGACCTTGGGTGGGTAATTGGGCCTAGAATTAATGCACTTGGGAGAATGGACCATGCTATCAAAGGAGTTGAGCTTTTAACAACAGAGGATGAAGAGAAGGCGGTTGAGATTGCAGGTCTCTTACAAGACACTAATTTGCTTAGGCAAGATGAGACAGAGAAGATGTATGATCTTGCTCAGGTTGAAACAAAGCCTGAAGATAAGATTATTATCTCTGTAAATCAAGAATATCATGAAGGAATCATCGGCCTTGTAGCTTCAAAACTTGTTCAAAAATACTACAAACCGGTAATTGTCATTTCTCATGATGGGACTGTGGGTAAAGGCAGTGTGAGATCAATTCCTGGCATAAACATTATTGAGATTTTAAGGCAATTTGAGTCTGATTTTGAAAAACTAGGCGGGCACCCTATGGCTGCTGGGTTTAGCATAAAGCTCACTAACATTAAGACACTTGAGACAAAGCTTGTTGAGTATATGAATGCTCACTATACAGAAGCTGATTTTGTTCCCTTTATTGATGTTGATGTTGAGATACCTGTAAGTCTAATTACACTTGATCTTTATACTCAGGTAAGTAAACTCATGCCTTATGGTAATGGTAATCCAGAACCAGTATTTTGTGTTAGAGATCTGAAAGTAACAGCTGCAAATACTGTTGGAAGAGATTTAAAGCATGTTTCATTTACATTTCTGGCTGATGGTAAAAACTACAAAGGCATATATTTCAACGCACCATCTGACGTATTAACTATAAAGGCGGGAAGTCTAATTGATGTAGTGTTTTGTCTTTCAAGAAATGACTATAATCAAAAAACCTCAATAGACTTGCTTATTAAAGATATACTGCTAAAATAATTAAGAATTCAAAATGCCGTAAAAAAGAAAGTGACACTTTTTTGGTTAAGACCTGGCAGATGGTAGGAAATGACCATCCGGGAATGCCCGTTATAGCTGTGAACAAGATAAAGACAGGGTGGCACCGTCCACCTAAGGACCCCGTCAAAGAAGACGGGGTATTTTTGTATTTAAATTAAGAAATCGGAGGTATATGGAAGAACTAACAAGAATACATGTAGCACAGCTACAGGAGAATGTTGGTAAAGTAGTTAAAATTGCAGGATTTGTACACGCAATAAGGAATCAAGGAAGTATTAAGTTTCTACTTATTCGTGATGTTAGCGGTATAGCTCAGAGTGTGGTACTCAAGACATCTGAAGCTTTTTCTAAACTTGAGGAAGTAACACTTGAGTCAGTAGTTGAGCTTACAGGACTTGCCAAAGCTGAAAAACAAGCCCCAGGAGGCTTTGAGCTTGAGGCTCAGGAGCTAACTATACTATCCAAAGCTTTACCCTCTCTACCAATACCGGTTGTTGTTGAGAAATCTGGAGAAGAGGTTGACATTTCAAAAAGACTGGACTGGAGATGGCTTGACTTGCGTCGTGAAGAAAGTCTGCGTATTTTTAAGGTTTGGACAGAGCTTGAAAAAGGGTTTAGAGAATATATGGAAAAAGCTCAGTACATGCAGGTTTATGGGCCTTCTTTTATGAGCTCGGCTAGTGAGTCAGGTGCCGAAGTCTTTGAGGTGAAGTATTTTGATAGGAAAGCATATCTTGCTCAGTCCCCTCAATTCTATAAACAAATGGCAATGAGCTCAGGCTTTGAAAGAGTCTTTATGACAGGTCCGGTTTTTCGTGCTGAGCTTTCTTTCACGACAAGGCATTTAACCGAATTTACTGGCTGGGATTTTGAGCTCTCTTATATAAATTCACATCATGATGTAATGGATGAGCTGGAGAATTTTTTAGTTTCTGGTTTTAAGAAAATAGAAGCTGCTGGGCTTGTGAAAGATATAGTGATACCTGAAAAACCATTTCCACGCCTAACTATGCGTGAAGTAAAAGCTTTGTTAGCCGAGGAGGGTGTTCGCAGTGAGAAAGAGCACGATGTTAGTCCTGAAGAAGAAAGAGCCTTGCACGGAGTTATTGCTAAAAAATATGGGCATGATTTCGTGTTTATTACTGACTGGGATATCTCTGCCAGGCCTTTCTATCACATGAGGCATGCTGATAACAACTCACTTACAAAAAGCTTTGACTTATTATACAGAGGTCTTGAAATAGTAACTGGAGCTCAAAGAGAGCATCGACATGATGTTTTAACAACTCAAGCACTTGAAAAAGGTATGGTACTTTCAGATATTGATTACTATATTAACTTCTTTAAATACGGTTGTCCGCCTCATGGAGGAGTTGGTATTGGACCCGGAAGAATTGTTATGCAACTACTTGGGCTCTCAAGCATTAAAGAGGCAACATATTTGCCAAGAGATGTTAAGAGGTTGACACCTTAGTGTAATTTCCTGCCTCTTTGGCTATAGTTGTTGCATGTATATTTCTGTTTTGCAAAGACTGCAGATTTATATACTCTACATTTTGTTGAGTGCATTCATCCTGCTTGATAAATTTGGCAACAGGATAATATTAGCTTCTAAGATTGGAATTAGGCTACTTTGCATTTTGTTTATTGGAGCTTTTCTACATTCCGTCAAATTGCAAGATAAAGATATTGGTTATTTATTTGATGCCTATTTTTATGTTCCGACAAGTCAGGTTTCATTTGTAAAAAAAGAGCTTGGGCCTAAAAGACTAAACAAATTACCACCCCCAGAAGTAACAGCGCAAGGAGTATTGATTAAAGACGTGAGGAGTGATCTGATTTTGTTTGAGAAAAATAAAGATCAGGTATTTCCTCCTGCCTCAACAACAAAACTCATGACAGCTCTAGTAGCACTTGATCTGTATTCACAAACCGACAAATTTACAATTGATCTTGAGTGTACGCAAGTACCTAGTCAAAGAGCGGGGTTTTATCCAGGGGAAGTATTTACTGTAAAAGATCTAGTGTATTCTCTTCTGATCTCATCGGCAGGAGATTCTGCCTGTGCCCTGTCAAACCATATTCCCACTACAGTGTTTGTCGGTAAGATGAATGCAAAAGCAGACAAACTCGGCATGAAGCACTCGAAGTTTTCAAACGCAATAGGGCTTGATGATTTTGAGAATGGACAAAGCTCTACACCAGCTGATTTAGCGTTACTCGCCAAAGCCTCTATTGAGAACAAGATAATCTCAGATATTGTTCGAAACCAAACCTATATTGTTAATTCGTTAGAATCTTCAACTTCAATTCCCATAACCCATACCTTGATAAATACCAATAAGCTACTTGGTGAAATACCAAATACTGTTGGCTTAAAAACAGGCAAAACAGATGGTGCTGGAGAGGTTTTGATATATGCGTACGAGAAAGACAAGATTAAACTTATTATTGTGACAATGAAAAGTGATGACCGCTTTGGTGACACAAAGAAACTACTTGAATGGGTTCTTGCTGAATACTCCTGGACTACTTAACAGGGTCTTTTTTAACTCCCGAATCATCAGGCTCAGTTCCTTTAACAAAAGTACCGTCAATTGCAGGATAGTAAATTGTTATTTCCCCTTTCGCGCCAAGTTGAGAGGCATATCTGCCTTCAAAGACATAAATTGGTTGTAAGTAAGTCTGAGGTCTTATGTTGTCGTAATAGGCAAGGTAGACCTTTTCAATCGTAACTTTACCAACATCTGTTTTTTTATAAACTTCAAACGGTGACTTGTTGTTTGGTGTAACATTGGCTATAACCCCGCTACCTTTTGCTACATTTTGCCATGCAAGCTGAACCGGGATAATAGGGTACGATGCTTCACTAGTTTCTTCAATACCCCATTCATAAATTTGAACCAAGGGATTTATTAGTTTCTGATTTAAAACAGCAGGACTGCCTATAATTATTCGAATTAAACCTTGTTTGGGGTTTGGTCCAAGAATTGGAAAGTCTTCTATTTTTCTAAAATAGTCTGCAAGGTAAAGCTGGGCTTCAACAGGTGTTGAAGCTTCAACAACTCGTTCGCCAACAAATCTGCCCATAATATTCTTTCTATCTCCCTTTAAATAAAGCGGATCTTTAAATTTATTTAGGCTTTGAAATAACTCTTCTGCTGTTTTTACAAACTTTTCTTCATTGATCGAACCCAGCTCGTAATAAGAGCTGATATTTTGAAGAGGTGTTGTTAAATCAATAGATTGTGTTAATAAATCAGTCTGGAGTGTTGCTCCGTTATTTATATCTTTCCAAATAAACTTGTCTGACTTATAGTCGGAAACTATTTCAAGATCAGAAAAGCCAAGAGCCATTGCTGCATCCTGCGCATTTTTACCTGCATTAAAAGATAGGAATGGCTGTACAAATTTATATACAGTCATCTTTTTCGGTAAGTCTTTTGGAAACTTACCATCAACAGTGTTTAATTCAAAAGATTCAACCTCACCTGTAATAGGCTGGGCTATGAATTCAAGCGGTTCGAGCTGTCCGTAAATCGGATTTGGCGGATCTTTTGGGGGGAAAACTAGTTCAAGCGCGCTTTTTATCGGTGTTTTAAAAAATAGTGCAAATGCGTAAATGACAATAAGGGCTGACAAACCCTTTATAAACATTCGTGCATAATGAGAGGCGACAGTTAAGGACATTCGTTTTTATGTTACCACATCGCCAGTTATGTTAAAATCCTACCATGGTAACACGAACACGCATGGCTCCAAGCCCAACCGGTGAATTTCACATCGGTGGTATGAGAACATTGCTTTACAACTATGCCTTAGCTAAAAGGGATGGCGGTGCCTTTATATTAAGAATTGAGGATACCGATAGAGAAAGACACGTTGAGGGAGCTACAGAAAGACTGATTGAGGTGATTAAAGAATATGGTTTAAATTGGGACGAGGGGCCTGATATTGGCGGGCCTAATGAGCCATACATACAGTCGCAAAGACTTGAAATTTACACTAAATACGCACAGGAGCTAATAAGCAACGGGCATGCGTATTACTGCTTTTGTACAAAAGAACGCCTGGACACACTGCGTGAAGAACAAAGAGCTCAAGGGTTAGCGGCTACAAGATACGATAAGTTGTGTACACATTTAACTAAAGAAGAGGTCGCTCAAAAGCTTTCAGAAAAAACCTCATATGTCATAAGATTAAATGTACCTGCAAATGAGATCGTAAGCTTTACTGACGAGATCTTAGGAACTATTTCTTTTCCAACAAACGATATAGATGACCAAGTTTTACTTAAGTCTGACGGCTATCCAACATATCATTTAGGTGTTGTTATTGATGATCACCTGATGGGTATAAATGTGATTATGCGGGGTGTTGAGTGGTTGCCATCAACGCCAAAACATATTTTATTATATAGGGCCTTTGGTTGGAATCTCCCAAGATATGGGCATCTTCCGTTACTTAAAGAAATTGGTGAGAACAAAAAATTATCAAAAAGAGTCGGAGCTGTTGGTTCCGTTGAGTTTTTAAACGAGGGGTACTTACCTGAGGCTTTACTTAACTTCCTTATGTTTCTTGGTTGGAATCCCGGAACCGAAAAAGAGATCTATACTTTGGAGGAGTTTATAGCTGATTTCTCACTTGATAAAGTCCATAAAACAGATCTTGTTGTCTTTGATCGCGACAAGCTTTCTTGGTATAACGGCTATTATATTCGCAATTTAGAAACTCCGGATCTCTTTAACAGACTTACCGTCTGGGCCGAGAAGTTTAGTAAGAACCTATTACTAAGCGATAACCAGAACACAAACATCAAGGTACTTGAACTTGTTAAAGAGAGGATGAAGACTCTCTCAGATTTTACTTCACTTACAGCCTACTTTTTTAAAGCCCCAAGTATTGACCTGGAATTACTTCTAAAACAAGTAGGGGATAAGGATCGTTCCAAAGAAATATTCCAAAGCTTCTTAGCTATTTATGAAGAAGTTTCAGCACAAGATTGGAACAGCAAATTTCTGGATGAGCTGTCTCACAGTGTTTTAGAAAAAAATGGCTATAAACCAAAAGAAGCTTTCATGACTTTAAGAGTCGGAGTTACAGGGTCAACTACAACCCCACCACTTTTTGATGTGCTTGAAGTACTAGGGCTAAAAGAGACAATTTTTCGTATGAAAGAAGTTCTTAAAATGCTATAGTTTTAGTAATGTCTGCCCTGTTTGCCAAAAAAAATACACTTCTTGATGCTTTTGCTCCACAATACTTTGATACTTGCATTATAAAATTTGGCGATGCAAAAATTAAAGATCTAATTAAAGGCAAATTTCCAGCAATCCAATACACTCTTTCAGGTTATGATATTTCTGAAGTAACCCAGGACGATAAATTGCAGCTTGTAACTATTCTCTTTCACCTTGATGTTAATGAGAACGGTGAAAGACAGGCAATCACCAATCTTGAAGATATTATAACTAAAGTTAAAGATAGAATAGGTGCTGACAAAGAGTTTAACGAGCTACTCTTAAAACTCCCTGAGGGAGTTTTTGCTGTAAATAAGCTGAAGATCATCCCAAGAGAAGAACTTGAAAAACAATTTCAACTTGTTGCAGCGGAACTTGTGAAAACAAGAGAAGCACTAAATACAAGTGTTTCAAAACAAACCCTTGATCTGGCTGCTGAAAAAGATGTTTTGAAAGTGACCCTGTACAACACAAGCGATGGAGTTTTTGCACTTGATAAAGACGGTAAGGTTATAACGTTTAATAAAAAGATGGAAGAGTTAACGGGGTTTTCTTCCGATGAAGCTAAAGGAAAACCTTCAGATGAGATTGTGAGACTTTTTGATGATACCTTCCCTCTTGATAGCGCAAAATACAGCCCTGTTGTAGACAATGTTACTGAAAGAAATGTTTATTCAAATAACAAAGTCACACTTGTTTCAAAAACCGGAACTAAAAGGTATGTTCGGATGGTTAGCGCTGCTCTAAATGAACCAGCTGAAAAAAATCTTGGAAGTATCGTAACTCTTACCGATATCACAAAAGAGATTGAACTTGAGAATATGAAAATTGATTTTGTATCGATCGCAGCGCACGAACTAAGAACGCCATTAACCTCAATTAGAGGGTACCTTGAGTTATTAAACTCAAAGCTTGGAACATCGCTTGATCCTGAATCACAAACTTATCTTGAGAAAGTAACAGTTAGTGCTGATCAATTGCACATCTTAATTGAGAACTTACTTAACATTTCAAGAATTGAAAAAGGCAGTCTTATACTAAATAAAAAACCTGAAAAGATTGAGGCTGCAATCACTTATGTGCTTTCAAACTTTGCGGCAATCGCTAGTCAAGCTGGAGTTACTCTTAACTATATTCCGCCAAAAGCACAAATGCCTGATGTGTTTGTTGATCATACGATGATTGTTGAGGTGCTCTCAAATCTTGTAGACAACGCAATAAAATATAATAAAAAAGATGGCTCGATTACAATTACAACTGAGCTTACTGATGACAAAGTTATAACCTATGTGAAAGACACAGGTGTTGGAATTGCTGCTGAATCACTTCCACATATTTTCAAAAAGTTTTATAGGACGTCAACAAACGCTCTAACTCAAGGGCGAAAAGGCACAGGACTTGGTTTGTTTATTTCCAAACAAATTGTAGAATTACATGGAGGACAAATTACATTAACCAGTGTTCAAGGTGAGGGTACTACATTTAGTTTTACCTTACCTGTTTTTAAAGAGGCAAACTAATGGCTACACAAAAAAGAATATTAATGATCGAGGATGATGTTTATATAAGAGAGCTTTACGAGGAAGTTTTAAAAAAGGCAGGTTATTTAGTAATTACAGCAGTAGATGGGGAGGAAGGTTTGGTCAAAGCTTCCGATGGAGAATACGACCTGGTGCTTCTCGATATTATGCTACCGAAATTAACCGGCATTGAAGTCTTAAAAAAACTAAGAGAAAAGGGAGCCACGACCGAGGAAATTCCAATCTATTTGCTTACTAATCTTGGTGAAGAGACTATTGCAAAAGAAACCTATAAACTTGGTGCTAACGGTTATTTATTAAAAGCAAAATATCTGCCAAAAGAACTTGTTAAAGAAATTGATAAGTTTTTTGTTAAAAATGAAAGAGGCACTCTAACAACAATTCAGGCATAGAATTCTTTTCCTAGCAGTGTTGTTACTCTTTTTCCACTAAAACTAGACTACCATTTCTTGAACTAAAAAATATAACTGATAGAATAACGATACTTATGACAATAACTAAAATTGACGAACTAAAAAAGAATAAAAATTTAGCCCTTACTTCTGCTCTTGATCAAATTGAGAAAGCGTATGGTAAAGGATCGATAATGCGACTTGGCGATCGTGAAGTTGATAAGAATATTCAAATAATTCCAACAGGCTCAATTGCTCTTGATATAGCTCTTGGTATTGGCGGAGTTCCTCGTGGGCGTATAGTTGAAATATATGGCCCTGAGTCATCAGGTAAAACTACCCTTGTTCAACATATTATTGCAGAGGCTCAAAAGCTTGGTGGGGTTGCAGCCTTAATTGATGCAGAACATGCTTTTGATCCATCATATGCTGAAAAAACTGGTGTAGATATTAAGGAACTTTTAGTCTCCCAACCGGATATGGGTGAGCAAGCTCTTGAGATTGCCGAAACTTTAATAAGATCTAATGCTGTTGATGTTATTGCAATTGACTCAGTTGCAGCACTTGTACCAAAAGCTGAAATTGAAGGGGATATTGGAGACTCCCATATTGCACTTCAAGCAAGACTTATGAGCCAAGCTCTTCGTAAAATTACCGGAGCAGTTAGTAAATCAAGAACAACAGTTATCTTTACAAACCAGATAAGATCGAAAATTGGTGTCATGTTTGGAAATCCTGAAACAACAACTGGTGGTAACGCATTAAAGTTTTATGCATCTGTCAGGATGGATATTAGAAGAGTTCAGACCATTGGAACTCCGCAAGAACCAATGGGTATAAAAGTTAGAGTTAAAGTCGTTAAAAATAAAATGGCACCACCTTTTAAAGTTGCAGAGTTTGATATCATGTTTGCGGAGGGTATTAGCAAAGAAGGAAGCCTTGTTGATGTTGCAGCCAACTTTGGGATTGTTAAAAAGAGTGGAGCTTGGTATGAGTTTAACGGAGTAAAGATCGGCCAAGGCAGAGAAGCTGCAAAACAATTCTTAAAAGACGACAAAAAGCTTTTTGCTGAAATAGATAAAAAAGTTAGACTAGAGATCGCAACTAAAGGAACAGACATTCAAAAGGTTGGAACACAGTCTGACGACTTGGGAATTACCGAAGAAGTCTCTGTTGAAGAGTAGTCAAAGGCCTGCCTTATGTTAAAAGACGAAGCTTATTTAAAACTAGTAACGCTTTGTATTAACTTTTTGACTGTATACCCAAAAACACAGTCTCAGACTTTAAGAAAGATTCATGACTATTTAAAAGCTTCTGACTTTGGTGAGTTTTCAGAAGAAGACAAAGAGTCTATTGCAGAAAGTGTTCTTGAAAACCTAATCAAAATTGATATTGTAAACGATCAGACATATATAACTAGGTATATTTCTTCAAATAACGCCTCATCAAAACCAGATGGGTCTTATCTCCTTGTCAAAAAGCTTAGAGAAAAAGGTATATCACAAGACCTTTTAGATAAGAGTTTTGAGCAAATCCAAAGTTTTGATGCCATTAATGCCAAAAAGCTACTCCTGAAGAAATATAAAGAAGAAGGCGTAGACGGGCCTCAAAAACGGGTAAAAATAGCCTACTTGTCTTCCAGAGGCTTTAATACAGGCCTTTTGCTTTCTGGAGGCGGCAATGATTAGGTATTTGCAGGTAAAAAAGCCATCATTGACACAAAAGCATAAGTAAAATAGAATTTCCCTGTTAGTTTGTTATTTATGAAGTTTTTTAACTTAAAACAACCTAAATCACGCATCTTCGCTGAAAGCTTTAATGGCGGTCTTTCCGCTATCTTAAACCTATTCTCATTAAACATGATTCTTCCTGTGATATTGATAAAGCGCACACTGCGAGATTTGGGTTCTAAATGGAGGACATATGGATTCTGGTACATTAATAGTAGTTTTAGTCGCTGTTCTAATAACAGCTGGTTTAGCTTATCTTTTATCTACCCGTAAAAAGTCGGTAATTTCTGTTCCCGAACAAGCGTCTTTTCAGGCGCCAGTAGCTGTTTCTGCAAACGATCCTGCAATACTTGAAGCAAAAGCAAAAGCCCAAGAGCTTGTACTTGATGCAAAACGCCAAGCAATAAGCATAGAATCAGAAGCTGAAGAAAAAGCACGAAGGATTCGCGAACGAACTACAGAGCTTGAAAAAGATGTTGCTATAAAAAGAGCTGAAGTAGAGTCTCGGGAGCGAGATCTTGCTCAAAAAGCCAAGAGCGTAAAAGAGATCAAAGAGAGACTTGAGAAACAAAAAGAAGAACTCGAAGATTTAATTAGAAGTCATCAATCCAGTCTTGAAAGAGTAGCTCAACTAACAAAAGATGAAGCTAAGAAGCTCTTACTTGAGTCTTTTGATAAAGAACTTGCTGCCGAAAAAGGCAAGAGAGTACGACAGCTTGAAGAAGACGTTAAAAAAGAAGCTGATGAAAAATCCCGAGAAATTTTAATTGACGCTATGCGTTTTGGGTCAACTGATTATGTTGTTGAATATACGACCTCAAGAGTAAAGCTTGGCGAAGAAGATATGAAGGGTAGGATCATTGGTAAAGAAGGTCGTAACATCAAGCTTTTTGAAGAGCTTACAGGTGTTGAACTTGATCTTGATGCTTCTCCAGGAGAAGTTGTTGTTTCATGTTTTGATCCAGTAAGAAGAGAGATTGCAAAAATAGCTCTTGAAAGACTTCTTAAAGACGGTCGTATCCAACCATCCCGAATTGAAGAAATTGTTGAGAAAACAAATCATGAAATAGATCAGATCATTTACAAAGAGGGCGATAATCTTTGTCACAAAGTTGGTATTTATGATTTACCAAAAGACATAGTTGCGATGCTTGGTCGGTTCAAGTACAGATTCTCGTACGGTCAGAATATGATCGAGCATACACTCGAGGAAACTCGCATCGGTGTTGCTATAGCTCACGAGCTTGGTGTTAACATTGATATCGTTAAACTTGGCTGTTTACTTCATGATATTGGAAAAGTTGTTAATGATGAAGAAGGTACACACGTCCAACTTGGTGCCGAACTTCTTAAGAAATATAAAATAGATGAGCGGGTTGTAAACTGTGTTGCAGAACACCATGAAGACAGACCTTTTAGCTCAATTGAATCAAGTGTAGTTCATTTGGCAGACCACATTAGCGGTGCAAGACCTGGTGCTAGGTCTGAGGATTACGATTCATACGCCAAACGCATGAAAGCTCTTGAAGAGGCTGCTACGTCTTTTGAGGGTATAGATAAAGCTTATGCAGTGTCTGCAGGCAGGGAGGTTCGAGTGTATGTTGTACCTGATCGTGTAGATGATGATTCAACAGCTTACCTTGCTCGTGAAATTGCAAGAAAAATAGAGCTTGAACAAACATACCCAGGTGTAGTAAAAGTAACTGTAATAAGAGAAACAAGAGTTTCGGAAACAGCTAAGTAATCTTGTTATAAGATTATCAAAACTGTTGAGCACTTAAATGAAGATATTATTTATTGGCGACATTGTAGGAAAACCAGGAAGAGAGGCTGTTAAAAAGTCTTTAGCCTCTGTAAATAAGTCTGATTTCGATTTTATAATCGCGAATTGCGAAAACCTCGCCCATGGACGCGGGATTACACTTGAGACTCTCAGAGAAATGCAAGAATGTGGAATTGATTTTTTCACAGGTGGTGACCATCTTTTTTGGAATGAAGAATATGCAATGAATGCTGATAACCTTCCAGTTGTTAGGCCCTGTAATTATCCTGAGTTAGTTTGGGGCAAAACTCATGAAATTCTCACTTCAAAATCTGGTAAACGACTTCTTGTAATAAACGCTCTTGGGAGAACGTTTCTTAATGAGCGGGTAAACGACCCATTTGCGGCTGTTGAAACTATTCTTAATGCTAACTACGGCAATTATGATTACTCTCTTGTTGATTTCCATGCCGAAGCATCTAGTGAAAAAATGGCTTTTACTTTCTATTTTGATGGTAAGATTTCAGCGGTTGTTGGTACACATACTCATATTCCAACATGCGATGGTAGAGTGATGCCTGAAGGAACTATTTTTATTAGTGATGTTGGTATGAATGGCAATATTGATTCAGTTCTTGGTGTTAAGAAAGAAATTATAATAAAACTTTACACAACTGGACTTAATCAGCGATTTGAATGGGAAAACACTGGCAAAAAAGCTTTTAGAAGTGTAATAATAAACCTTGAAAACAAATCTATAACAAGATTTGATAAAGAATTTGAAAGTTAAATTTATTTTAAATGCCTGAACAGGCTTTTGAAGGGAGGTGTCATAACAATTGACAAAAACAGATTTAATATCACAAGTTGCTGAACAAGCTGGACTTACCAAAGTAGACGCTGGTCGAGCACTCGATACCTTAGTTGATGTTATAACAACAGCACTTAAGAAAGGTGACAAAGTCACCTGGACCGGATTTGGTACATACGAGGTAAGAAAAAGAGCAGCCAGAATGGGAAGAAATCCCCAGACCAATGCTCCAATGCACATCCCTGCCAGTAAAACCCCTGCATTCAAAGCAGGAAAAACACTAAAGGATTCAGTTAGATAATTTTAATTGGAACTTTAAAAAAGACCCGTGTAAAAAGCGGGTCTTTTGTGTTATTTGGAGTAATTTGGCTCGCGCTGAATTTTAACAAGAAGCTCTGGATCGCTCTCGTTGTGGATTTGTGATGAGGTGAGCTCTTTTGTTGGGAGTGTAAACCAAAAAGTTGTTCCTTGATTCTCGCCTTTTGATGACACACCTACCTGTCCTCCCATATGTTCAATGTAGAGTTTAACAATATATAACCCAAGGCCTGTTCCACCGGATTCAGCAACGGTTTGATACGAGTAGTTTAGCCTGCCAAACTTATGAAACAATCTCTTCATATCCTCAGGAGCAATGCCTTTACCGGTATCTTCAATTGAAACTTTAACAAAATCATCCGGTATTGATTCAGCAGTTACAGTAATACCGCCTTGAGGGGTGAATTTAATTGAGTTGCCGATGAGGTTAATCATTATTTCATTAAGCCTCATCTTGTCTGCATAAACTTCAGGAATATCTGCCGGGACGTCCCATTTACAAAAAAGATTCTTCTCCTTACACCTGACATCAAAGTCTCCTAGAGTGTCTTGTATGGCCTCAAGAAGGCCTGTTTTCTCTATCTTTATCTCCATTCTACCCTGCTCAATTCGCGAGATACTAAGCATGTCGTTAATTAGGGCAAGCATTCTTTCGGTACCTTGAGCAGCCTTTTGAACATACTCCATTTGTTTTGGAGTTAGGTTACCGCCTTTACTGGCTCCAAGCATCCAAAGATAGCTTTTTATAATGGTCATTGGAGTTCTAAGTTCGTGGGAGGTTATAGATATGAAGTCATCTTTGGCTTTTTCAAGCTGCTTTTCTTTTGTGACATCGACCATGGTAACAAGACATTCTTGTTTGCCTTGAGTTGGGTTAATAATTGAGGAGTGGACATTAACAATATAGTCGCTGGTCGCGCCTTTCAGTATCAAGCCGTCCATTTTTTTCCTATCGTTAGTTTGAACAAAGCAAAACTCCTTTAAATCAACCGGGGCTCCTTTATCATTTGTTAATGCGATAACTTGTGGGGCAGGGAGGTTTAAAACCTCATCCAGTTTTTTATTTAGTATCTTTTCAAGAGTGTTATTGAAGAGTGTTATGTTAAACTCTTCGTCAACAGCAAACACTGCTTCAGAAAGTCCGTAGAGAAGCTGCTCAGCGCGTCTTCTGGCATCTAACAGCTCAAGGTTCTTCTTGTAAATTTCTTCAGCAAAAGATGCGTTATTTGTTACATTATTAACAACTTTTTTTTCTGGGGTAGAGAGCATTATTTAGCGCTTGTTAACTGCTTTTTTACACTGTCTGAGAGGTATGGTTCTATCTCTTGGTAAGGAAGCTTTTTTAAGACATCAAGACATACGTTAACTGAAGTTTGTCCAAATATCTCAGCGTAGGAAGCGATGAGCTTATCAATAGCAGCTTTTGGATCTCCGTTTATAGTTATATTTGAGATATTAATAGTTGGTGTTGGTGTTGAAGTAGCTGTATCGCTCTTAAGTTCCGACACTGTTACTGCCCTGGACCATGCTAGGTTCTTTCCGATAATTAAACTCTGCTCCTCAATGATTTTTTTAACAATATCGTTGTGTTGCATTTTCAGTATCTATAGTTTTACAAAGTTTACTGGGGTTGGCAATAGTCTAGCCCAGTTTCTCATACGCTTTCCTAAATCTAAGTAAGGCGTAGCTTATTAAAAAATACGCTAGAAAAACTAAGTAATCATCAAAACCTGCTGGTCTCCAGTTTCCTAGATTATCACTTACCGCATATTCAATATCTGCAACATAAAAAATTAAGACACTAGATAGTAAAAGTAAGGTTGGTACTTTTAATAATCCGCCTAGATATTTAGAAGAGGCTACAAACGAAGTTGATATAATATAGAACATACAGATATTACCAATGAAAGTTATAGAATCTATACCAAGTATTACCCAGCCTTGTAGGGTTGTCAGCTCGATACTAGCTTTGTCAAAAACAAAAATTGCGTAAACTGTGAGATAAACTAACACCAGTACTCCTGATAAAATGAGCCCTGACCTTCTTAGCCTTCCCATATCAATACTTTGAGACGCGAAAATTCCTTGGATCTTAATTAGACCGAATAAGAACAAGAGATTTCCCGTAACATAGAATACATCACCTATAGAAGGATATGCATTTTCTATTCCCAGAACATAGTAGTAGAAGCTGTACGAGACTTGAAAAAAGAATTGGAATAGGAGTCCGGTTGAAATGAATAGTAACCCTGCGCCCACTTTACTTTGCCTTCCGCCCCAGAGTTTAGAGACAAAGATACCTGTTATCCCACCTACCAGAGCAACTAGACAATAGGTGCTGGTAAAAATGAATCTTAAGGATTCGTCAGAAGTGAAAGTGTTTAAAAAGACCCACATACCTGTAAAAAAGAAAAATAAAATCCAAAGTAAGATATTTAATGAATATACATTTTTACTTTTCATAGGTATGATATTATGGTACATAATATTTAGATCTTATGTCAATAAAAAGCTTGCGACAACTTTATAAACCAGACTCATTTAGGATCAGCGGTGTGTTTTACTTACTTACATTTTTTACCAACCTGTTCTTTTATGAGGGTATTTGGGTTTTCTACTGGACTAAATATATGTCCTACTCTATTCTCGGCTATGTTGGAGCAGTAGCTTTTATCTTTGGTCTACTTCTTGAAATACCGTCAGGGGTATTAGCGGATAGATTCGGTAGAAAAAGGACCGTTATTTTATCGCTATTTTTTCTTTTACTGAGTGGAACGTTAATTTCATTTGCGACTAATGCTTACCACCTGGTTATTGGCGTCTTTTTACTACAAGCTGGTTTTGCATTTCTGTCCGGATCCCTAGAGGCGTTAACATACGACAATCTGAAAGAAATTGGCAAAGAGGAAGAATTCGAAAAAGTTATAAGTAGGTCAGTTAGTGTGAGCATTCTAGCTGTATCGGTATCTATTCTGATAGGAGGGTATGTGTTCAAGTTTAACGATAGGCTTCCGTATTTGCTTTGGACTTTCTCTTCTGTTGCAGCTTTTATTGCAGGCATGTTTTTAAAAGATACCAAATCCTATATTATTACTGAGGACACAGATGGGTGGTTCACGCAGTTAGTAGCCGGTGCTTCTGCTCTGTTGACCAAGAGCAATATTTTTGTTGCTTTGAGTGTTTTTGCAAGCTTTGGAGTTTTTTACTTTTTTGATTGGGGTTTCTATAAGTCTGCTATTCTAATACATAACAATGTTTCAGCATTTAACCAGTCAGTTTCTTTTTCCTTAGGTAATTTTATAGCCGCGTTGTTTACAGCGTTGATGCTGCCGATTTTAATTAGCCGATTTAATAAGCAAGCTGTTTTAATTTCTTTCATGTTAGCTATGAGTTGCTGTTTCTTCGTTTTAGGTATTCAGACACACAATTTTGCAATCATACCTGTGCTGTTCATTATACTAATTGGAAACGCTTTCTATGCGCTTGCCTCAATTATTATTAACAACAATATCGAATCAGAACTAAGAGCTACTACGCTATCGACTTTGACATTTACAGCAAAAGTGCTATTTATTATACTTTCAGCGTTCTCCGGTTTATTAATAGAAAACAATAAGATAGAGGCGTTATCCTACTTATTAGCATTGATTGTGTTATTGCCGATACCAGTCCTAATACTTTTCACGATTAGAACTAGAGGCATGAACAGGCGGGCTAGGAAGTCCGTTTCGTAATCTTGTATTTTTTATAAACCTCATCAAATAATTTCGATTTGGTTAATCTTAGATTTTCAATCCCTAAATCGTATCCAATGTTTATCTTACGGATGCCTTCTTGGTGTAAATCATTCATCACGTTGTAAACTAAAGCCTCAAAGGCACCTTTAATTGCATTGTCAGCTATTAAGAAGTGCCCAAAAGCGAATTTCTTCTCGACCTTTTCATTCAATGAGAAACCAACAAGTTTATTATCTACTCTCATTGCAAGACCCTTAACGTTTTTAAACACCTCGTTCTTTGAGCGCAGTGTTTCTATGCAGTTAATAGAAGACCGTGCTTGAAATGATTTTATATTGTTATTGCGCTTGGCCCAGGAATAGAACAATTCTTCAATTTCTTGAAATATTCCTTTATCAGACATGGCAAACTTTTCAACGGTGACGCCTTCGTTATATGTGTAAAACTTTCTTAGTAATCTTCTTGTATCTTCGAAGTTTTTGCCTTTAAGACTTAGGTATTTTCCAATCCCGACTACATAATCAATCTTATTTGTTTCTGTCGCTACCAGAAATCCCGAATTTCTAATTTTTTTAATTCGGCCTCTCAGAGTGTCTGCTTGAATATTTGTGATTTCACCAAAATCTGTCACCAGGGTTTCTATAGTTTCTAAAACTTTTGTTTTTCCAAGAAAAGTTATGGTGTAACCATCAGTTAAAAAATTATCCATCTCCAAAACTAAGTTATTGTTTAAACTGGAGATCAGGGTTGGGTTGCGTAAGGTGTTCCACGCATAGGCTTCTACGAAACTACATTCAACATATGGCTTGAGTACTTTCGTAAAGTCCTCAAAAGCCTCTTTGTCTTTAATATTCAATTTTCGAAAGTTTGGGTATTCTGGAAACACCCCCCAATTGTACATTACTATAGGATATGGAGTCAAATAAACACAAGTCAATTATTAAGTAAATATCCTGCAATTACAATCGTTTGAGACTTTGTCAGAATTATTTTAACTTTGTTTAATACTGGAGAAAAGGTTGACTGCTTCGATGATTTTGTTATAAGTCATAGTGTGGTAAATGTTTTGTATCGGCTCCATAACCTTACATTCATAGCGCTATTGTTTTTTTGGATAGCTATCTTGCTAGTTCAGGGGGGACATGCAGGCGACACTTGGATTGGAAACATCTTTACAGACATATTTATTGTTCAGATGGTATTTGCAATCAGTTCCGGGTTTATTGCTTTTAAAGAATGGGGAGGTAGTCAGAGTTATTTAGGTAAAGCTTTTTTTCTCCTTTCCGCATCACTTCTAATGCAATTTCTAGGACACATGAGTTATACGTTAGGTTACAGAATTGCGAACTTGGACGCATATCCTGGAATAGGTGAGTCTTTCTTTATACTGTGTCTGCCGCCAAGTATCTCCGGAGCTTTCCTTTTATTTAAGAACGAAATAAGTGTCTTTTCTAAGAAGCTGTTAAGCGCGGAACGAGGATTTGCAGCTCTTATAATTATAGTTCATGTAATATGTAATATTTTAAATCTGGCCCTTTTTACAAATTACATTGTGCTATCAGAAGAGTACATCTTTATTAGATACTTTACAGAACTGGTTTACCCAACCCTACAGGTTTTGATCATAAGCTTGTTGGTGTTATTTACCTTTAAGTCGCGATTCATGTATGACGGCGTGTTATCTAAACTGTTTGCCCTATTTACCACTTCATTACTTCTCCGTTATGTGGCTGACTCTCTTTATTTATTTGATACCCATCACCTTAGTTGGTATCCTGCTGGGTTGGGAGACTTGATATACCTACTTTCTTACTTTTTATCTGGACTCAGCCTTTTTAAATTAGTGTATATATTCAGAAGGACTGAGCCGAAGCTTAAGGTTGTGTTTTTTGATTCTGATAATTACCCCTACCCAAATCATGTATAACAAGCTTATAATTTTTAGTAATGCAGAT
>CAZILK010000005.1:0-31702 GCA_964540135.1 uncultured Candidatus Saccharibacteria bacterium
GGCATGACTATATGAAGGTAGGTTGGCTCATCAAGAGGCCTGATCATACAAGGTGCTGTTGAGCTTGCAGTTTCTATAACAGCCTTCTCGCATTTCAAGTTATTTAAAATATCAAGTAAGTACCTTGGGTTAAAAGCTACTTCAAGGTAGTTTGCAATATCCTCTGCATCTACAGTACTAACTACCTTTGCGTTTACTTTACTTAAATTCTCTCCAATTTCTTGTGAAGATGATTTAACTTGAATTAAACCTGTTGGATCAAATACAAATTTTAGGGCATCGCTATCTTCTTTTGTAAAAACACTGGAAAGCTTAACAGCATCAAGAAGGTCCTTTAATATAACCTCTGCACTATGAGCAGTTTCAGTTGGAATAATTCTCTTGTAGTCAGGAAACAGACCATCAATTACACCTGTCGCAACATATGCATCGCTGTTTTCAAGAAAAAGTAAATTCTTTGAATCATTTAAAAACATGCGGATAGGCTCTGAGGAGACTGATAATATACGAACAACCTCAAGAAGTGTTTTTGCTGGAACAATAACTGTAAAGTCACTGGCAGTACTCGTAAGCTTGAGTGTTTTTTCAGACAATCTAAAGCCATCGGTTGTTGCTGCTGTTAAAACACCGTCGCTGAAAGTTAAAAGAATACCGGTATAAACTGGCTTTGATTCGTCAGTACTCGCTGAAAAAACAACTTGAGACACACAATTAAAGATGTCACTTGGATTAAGTTCAATAAAAGATGTTGGGTTGTCGTAAGAAGGGATTGCTGGGAAATCTCCAGCAGGCATTGTTGTAAAAGATGAGCTTGATGTTAGCGAGGTTAACTTCAAATTATCTCCAACAAGCTCAAGCACAACACTCTGGCTTGTTAAATGTGAAACTGCCTCTTTTAAAAGCTTGAGTGAGACGGCAGATCCGCCATCAACTTCGACAGAAGCGGGTAAAGAAACGGACAAGGCCGATTCTAGATTTGTTGCTAATATTTTTACTCCGTTATTCTCAGCCTTAATAAGCACATGAGATAAAATGGGTAACGTGTTTTTAACAGGTACAACTTTTGAAGCAGCATTTAAAGTACTTAAAAGATTTTCTCGTAAACATGTGAATTTCATTATTGTTTCTTTTTAAGAACAACACGTCTAAAAGGCTCGTCTCCAGAACTCTCTGTTAAGACATCGTCATATTCTGTTACAAAGGTATGAACCATGCGTCTTTCACTAGGGGTCATTGGAGGAAGAATAACTTCTTCACCAAAAAAACGAACCTTATCAATAGCTCTTCTTGCCATATCCTGAATCTTTTCCGTTTTCTGAACCTTATAATCGTTTATATCAACACTAACATGCAAACTCTCTGGAACATGTCTAAAAGAAACAGTATTTAAAAAGCTTTCAAGAGCCGATAAACCAAGCCCATGGGTACCGATTAAAAAATTAAGATTGTCTCCTGTTATAAAAACCTCAATGCTTTCAGGTGCCTCATTTATTACAACAGGCGGATCAATTTGGATATGCTTAAAAAAGTCAGTAACTAATGTTTGAATTAATTCTATTTGTTTCATTATTTATTCCTCTTAATAATGGCTTTTAATTTGTTAATTTCCGGCTCAAGTCCACCCCATCCGGTAGTAAAGTAGCCCTGCACCATTGAATAAAGTGATGTTATCACAAGATACAAAACGGTACCTGCAGGCAGCTTGATGCCTATCATAACAGTAAATAACGGCATCATAAACAGCATTTGTTGTTGCATATTATAGGCAATGTCGTCTGTTTTGTCAGGGGTTTTCTCAGCGACCTTCTCAGCTTTTGCCACCATAGGCATGATCATTTTTGAGCTTACAAACTGAAATACTCCTGCAAGAAGCGGGAGTACGAAAAACTTATCAGGTCTTGTTAAATCCCACATAAAAAATTTGGCATTTATGCTAGCAAGAGAGCCGGGGTTTAAAAAATCAAAATAAAGTAAATCAGCAACTTTGCTGTCTACAGAACTGTTATTATGAACAAACATATTAATAACAGTGTAAAGAGCGATCATTATAAAGATGGTTGGAAGGGCTGTTAAGCATCCTGAAGCAGGGTTAATGCCGTGCTGTTTAAAAAGTTCCATCTGCATTTCTGCTTGTTTCTTTTTATCGTGTTTGAATTTCTTTTTGATTTTATCAAGCTCGGGCATTAAGTCTTTTTGCTTCTTAGCCATTTTTATAGATTTAACTGTGATTGGTAAGGTAATAAGCCTCACTGCAATTGTTAGCAGTATTATTGCGACACCAAGATTAGGGATAAGATAATAAAAACCCATCAATAAATTGAATATAGGGGCCACAAGAAGCATATTCCAAATCGCGCCAAGGTTTAGCATTCGTCTATTCTATCACGAATTTAAGATATGAAGAGATACTAACGGCAGTTTTTAGCTACAATAGCGGATCAACACCGCCTTTAAAAAATGGATTACATCTTAAGACCCGCTTAAAGCCTAAAAATAGCCCTTTCAAAACTCCATATTTTTCAACAGCCTGGTAAGTGTAATAACCACAGGTTGGGGTATACCTGCACCTACTAAGAGGTGCTAGAGCCGGAGCTACGAATCTTTTGTATAAGAGTAGTAACTTCAGTGTTAATTTCTTCATAAGTTTTATCAAGACCTTTCCCGTTGCAATAAAAGATCAGGTTACTGCCTTTTGGTATTATAGCAAGGTTTGCTCTGATGGACTCACGAAACTGCCTTTTTATACGGTTACGTTTAGGAACATTTGGAGCAATTTTATTTGGTGCAACAACTGCTATTTTAGGGAGGCTCTCTGGGTCTTTGGTATTAACAACAAGTACAGTTACGTACTCACCGTGTAACTTAAAACCGTATTTTTTAGCAATTGAAAAATCCCGAGGTTTGGTTAATCTAAAGGTTTTATTAAGCATTTAGAGTATTGCGACAGGCGTGTGGATTATTTTTTATGATTAGTTCTAGCTAAAAGCTTTCGCCCCTTTGCCATGCGTCTTTTTAAGACCTTTCGTCCACCTTTTGTTGCCATTCTTTTAAGAAAACCGTGTTTTCTCACTCTTTTCAGTTTTTTGGGTTGATACGTTCTTTTTGGCATGGTAAAGATATTACTTTAACAAAGGCTAGTAGTCAACTAACGTAACTAGAACCCTACTCCTATTTGACAGGGGGTGGGGTTGTTGGCAATGTAAAGATCCTTGAGTTACGACCATATAAGCTTGGGTTTTGAACATCCGGGGTTCCATCTCCGTTTATATCGTCATCCCAAAGGTCTGGAATATCATCACCGTCAGTATCTACTGGCAAGCACCTCTTAAAAGACTGGTTAGCGCAACCTTCGGTTGAAGCTTCAAACCCTTTACAACATGCAGCTCCCGAAGGAATTCTGCATCTAGAAGCAACTCCGCATTTTAATGGAAGCGGCTTATCAGCTGGGGTTGTTGGATTACTCGGAGCGGTAACTGTTTTAACACAGACAGTACCTTTAGTTGCTGCAAAAGGTCTATCTTTTGCAACACCAACACTAACTGTACAGGTCCTAAGAGAATAACCAGTACAACAGGTTTTAGGGGTCGCAGAACAAATCAAAGTATCTCGTGAGCAAGGAGTGGTTGCCGGCACTTGAGCAATAGAATACCCCTGTACATCCTCACTTGAATTAAATGTTTTATAAAATACAACGCCAGAAATAGTTAGTAGTACAAAAGCAAGTAAGGCAACTAAAAATAGTTGGGCAGTACCTTTCTCATTAGCTTTATACATATATTCTTTCTCCTTTTTTTCAAAAAATAGTATGTAAAAAGTATAGATAATAAAAAGGTTGTTATCAACAACAATCCCCCTGAAAATCAGGGGGATTGCATACTACACGAATCTTACTAGATTAACGTGGCTGTAGAGCCCCGTATTGCAGGTAACCGTTACAGTGTAGTGTCTCAAGAGACTTGAATCCTGGATCACAGTTAGTGCCAACAGACCAAGAACCTTTCGAATATGTACTTGGGTCTTCTGTTTGATACACAGTATCTCCAAGCTTCAGGTAATCAACTTTCAGGTTTCTATCACCATTGACGTTTGCGTCATTGATAAAGTGAACCGTAAGGTCTGAGATTGAAACATTACCAACATCAGCTTTATAATCAACCATCGATGCAGTAACATTCCATCTTTTAACCTCAATATTTTTAGCTTTCAATACCATTGTTGGATATATATTGTCTGACGGAAAACCCATAGCCCTTATTACGACTGGCTTGCTTATAACAGGACTGGTCGAGTTAGTAGGTAGTATATCTATTCGGCTTGAACTTCCTTGACCACAAGGTGCGTCGTAATAGGTAGATCCACAGGCTCTATGCCCAAGCGGGTTACCATCGCATCGCATTACCGGAATGGCTGGATTCTTAGTCAAAGCTGAACCAGAACCTGTAACACCTCCCATATCCTCAACATTAACTGTTAGGAAATAAGCACTGTGTGTACAAGCGCCTTTAGCACCATCGGCTAAGGAACAAGGCACGGCAACTCCAAAATTAGACACCGTACTCCAGTCAATTGTGGTAGCACCAGAAGCAACAGCCTCTTGATCAGTATATATTTTCTCTCCAACTTTTACCCATCTACCCTTAGTCCCGTATAACTCAACACCGCCGCTCATCACGGAAGTACAGCGCGGACCCTCAGAATAGGCAGGATTTAGGTAAAGCGTAACTTTCTTGATTCTTGAGTGTGTTGATTTAGCAAATACAACTGTACTTACTCTATCGCCTTTTCTGATATTAGATGCTGCTGAGAGACTAACGATCTCAGCTGTCGGTGCTTTATACACTGTAGATGGAGCTGTAGAAGTAGATACAAAATCTACACTTGGCATAGAAGCAGGGGTAAACCAGCAATTTTCATACCCAGTAGTACCAACACTACAAGAGGTGTAGCTAGTTTTAGCAGGTTTGTAGCCTGCAGTTATAGCACGTATAGCGAAGTTGATATTCTTCCTATCAAAGCTAAACGTGTAAGTACCATCTGCTCCAGTTTTTACACCAGCATCACCTAAAGGTTTTGTACCATTCCCTAAAAAGACATTGACATTAACTCCAGCTACCCCTTTACCGGCTGAGTTTTTAACAACACCAGTTACAGTAGTAAGGTTCTGGGAAGGATTACCGCCTCCACCACCGCCTGCCGAAATCTGACTAGTAGGTGTTTGTGGAACATCGATTTGGCCATTACCGTCTTGATCCGGATCAAAGTCATTTGGTATTCCATCCCCATCTATATCATTAGGTTTTTTAGGTGGAGTAGGAGCACATTTATACGCACCGTTACCACAGGAGGACGCAGAATAGCCCGTACAACACCCCATACCACTAGAGGTAATGCATGAATTTTTATCATGGCACATACCAGCTTTAGCCGGGAAGCAGCTCTTATATCCTGCATCTAACAAAGAATCCGAACCAGACGTACAGCAAACCTGCGAATACGAACCTCGTCCCCAATCAGGTATACATGTGTTTGTAACAGGAGGGGTAACCGGAGGCACTGTCGGGGTAAGTATGCAGCGATTGCCTGACCTCAACGAAGAACCGTCGTAGTACTGACAAGATAACATTGTATATGCTGTGGATGGTATACCTGAAGCTCCACAACACTTTGTACTAGCAGAACAGCCAGACGAAAGACTACAGGAAGGTAGCGGGGTTGGCGGATTTTTAATGTTAATACACTGTACTTTTCCACCATCGCAACCAGCAGCAACCATAATGTGATCCTTGGTACAACACCCAGAGAAGGCATCATTAGGATTGAATGCACATGTATTAGTTGTTGTTAAGCATCTCGGGGGTCTCACTATAGGAGCCGGGGTTGGTTTATCAGCACTCTTAACACACTTGAATCCGTCAAATGGAGTTGCGCCTGGACCTACAGTACGGCCTACACAGGGTTCAACACCATACCCAGAAGGGCAGTTTGGACGATTCTTTACACACTCAGACTCAGCAGAAGTTATAGGACGACATCTAAAACCGCCTCTATAAAATGGGCCATCGCCAACATCGCCGTACATCTTGTCTCTTGGTTGCCTACAATCATCAGCTGGTTCGTAACCAGCATCGCAATTCAAAATCGGCGTTAACCTACAGTTAGCGTAATTCCAATCATCAGAAGGCTGGGAGTTTAACTTACATCTCCAACCAGATCTAGTCTGACTAGGATCTCTGTTGAATCTGCTAATACAGTCTTCAACTTGTGTCATGCCGCTAGGACAGTTAAGAGGGCGGATATCCCTACAATCTGCTTTATCCCAAGGGCCCCAACCGGTACCGATAGGGTCTGAATAAAGATAGCACTGTTTGCCATCCCTACCAGCATAAGTACAATCACGAATTCTATAATTACCAGTACAAATTACAGACTGCGGTGCCCAAACATTACAAGATGTATCGTTTGCAGCAATCTTTGTACCAAGAACACTAAGACCACCTGTTTGCATGGTTTTAAATAAAAACAAACCCACAACAGATAACCCAGCTACAAGTAAAAGAATAAGTAACAAATGGGCCATACCCTTGTTATTACTTAAACCATTCCTCGTAGAAGGATTACAGCCAGGTGGGGTCTGGCTAGGTTTAGTACTCAGCATATTTTTCCTCCTTTGTTAAATAATTACGAAAAGAAAATATGTCGTGAGTTAATGGTAGAACTTTTTAGGATCACGCGTCAATAACTATTCGTATGTTGGTTAAAAATGTCCGCTGTGAAAACTAAAAAACCAGATATATGCAACTACTGTTGCTTAATAAATGTGGATAACTAATGTAGAGTTATTCACAAGAGCTACTCTTCATTTATGCAAAACAATATTACTGAAAAAAGTGTTTGGGACGCAGTCCTTGCAGATATGCAGGTAACCTTATCCGAGCTTGAATACGGAACTTGGTTTAAAAACACGTTTGCTAAAAACTTAACAGAAGTGTCTCTTGAAATAAACTGCCCCTCTACTTACGCAAGCGACATGCTTAAGAAAAAGTATTTATCTCTTTTGCAAAACAGCGTTAATAAAATATGTAAAAGCGATCTTGAACTTGTTTTTACTGTGGGCTTAAAGCCGGTAAATCCTCTGGGGAGTAAAGAAGAACTACCAGGACCTCTTTTTCAAAGCAACGCTTTACCCCAAACGTACAATCAAAGTAGTACTAATCTCAATCCAAATTTTACATTTGAAACTTATGTAATGGGATCAAATAACAGACTAGCGTATTCAATTGCTATGGCTGTTGCTGAAAACCCCGGAAAAGCATACAACCCATTCTTTCTTTACTCAAAAGTAGGTCTTGGTAAAACACATCTTATGCAAGCCGTTGGCAATAGTATTCTAAAAAGAAATCCGAGCCTCAAAGTTTTCTACTGTACAAGTGAAAGCTTCACCAACGATCTAGTAGAGGCGCTTCAGATGGGTAAATCAAAAGGCAGGTATACTTCTAATAAATTCAGAGAGAAATATAGAAATATAGACGTACTTCTGATTGACGATATCCAATTTATTGCAGGAAAAGACGCAACTCAAGAAGAGTTTTTTCACACCTTTAACACTCTTCACATGGCACAAAAACAAATTGTTGTAACCTCGGATAGGCCACCAAAAGATTTTGTGAATATTGAAGAGCGCATGACATCAAGATTTGGTAGCGGCATTATTGCCGATATTCAAAGCCCTGATATAGAAACAAGAATCGCAATCCTTAGAAATAAAAGAGATAAAAATCACGACGATATGCCAAATGAAATAATTGAACTTATTGCAGAAAACATTCAAACAAATATAAGAGAGCTTGAGGGAGCGTACTTACAGGTACTTACGTTTGGCAGAACACATGAAGATGGATTAACTTTAGATACCGCTAGAAAAGCACTGGGAGATACTATCAAAGTACAAACAAAACAAATAAATCTAACCCAAATTCTTAAAGTAGTAAGCACCTACTACAACACAACGATTGCAGATATAAAAGGGAAGAGAAGGACAAAAGAACTTGTAACTCCAAGACACATGATTATGTTTCTCCTTTACGACTTAACAGGTACTCCTTTTATAACAATCGGGGAAGTGCTTGGCGGTCGTGATCACACAACCATAATGCACGGGGTTAGAAAGGTAGAAGAAGAACTCAAAACATTTGGAAAAACAAAACAAGATTACTTAAATATTAAACAACTATTAAGAGCAGATTAATAACTTGTGAATAACATGTGTTTAAAAACAACAAATCAAATAAAAGTACATGAAAGTAAACAACAAATTAATAACATTTCTAAAAAGATATGCACAAACTAAAACCCATAACAGACAATAAAAAGAAACCACTAAATAACATAAAAGCACTTCTAACAACCTTAAGCAGATATCCACAACGATGTGGACAAAAAAACAACGAGGTAAAAGTAAATAACAAGGCTTTACACATATCCACACACTCTATTAATACTACTTCTTATTTAATTAGAATTAATTGCTTGTGTAAATAAGTTATGTGGGATAAAAAACGAAACCCTAAAAAATTAATAACAGATAATGCTAAATTGCTAATTAACGATACTAGCAATAAAATAACAAGAATGGATACCTTAAAACTAATATCTGCGGTTTGCATATCCAAACTAGCTATAGTTCTAATTAAAGTTTTTAAACTTGGTTCCGGTTACACTTGGCCGGGGAACTTAGCTTTAAAGATTTATCCGACTATTCTTACTAACAATCGGCTACGTTTTAATAGAGGTGTAATTGTTATTTCAGGAACAAACGGTAAAACTACAACAGCTAAACTTTGTGAGCATATACTTACAGGATCTGGTTTTTCTGTTGTTCATAATAATACTGGGGGGAATATTCTAAACGGTATAGTTTCTACTTATTTAAATAAGGTATCTCTTTTTGGTTCCTTTAATTATGATTTTGGTGTTTTTGAGGTTGATGAATTTGTCTTACCTGAGTTTTTAAAATTCATTACACCTGATGTTCTTGTACTCCTTAACTTATCAAGAGATCAGTTAGATAGGTACGGGGAGGTAGACACGATCGTTGATCGTTGGGCAGACGTTTTAAAGACTAGTGATATAAAAAATTTAGTTCTTCATAAAAACGAGAAGCACTTTAAACCGCTAGTAGATAGCTATAAAGGAAACGTTATTTACTTTGATGCTGATAGTACTTATAGGATGCATACAGGACTCTTGGGGGACTTTAATTCTAAGAATGTAAATGCTGCTGTAAATACTTGTTTGTTATTTGGTTTATCTGAGGAGGCTGTTGTAAACTCTTTATCTAAATTTAGTGCAGCTTACGGACGAGGTGAGATTGTTGAATATTATCAGAAATTTTATCAGGTATTTTTAGCTAAAAATCCTGCAAGTTTTAACAACAATCTTGATACTTTAGTTTATTCTGTTGATACAGAGAAAACTGAGCTCAGCTATGACGCACTCTTGTTTATTTTAAACGATGAGGTCAGAGATGGTCGAGATGTTTCGTGGATCTACGATATAAATCCAGTAAAACTACTAAAAGCTTGTGAGAATAAACACGTGTTCGTTTCCGGTAGCAGGTGCTATGAGATGGCGTTAAGAATTCAGTATGCTGGTATTGTTATTCCTATTGAGAATGTCAATCCTTCGTTAAAGCGGGTTATCGACACAATTTATACAACCGATGCAAAGGAGCTTGTTGTACTACCTAATTATTCAGGCATGCTTCAGTTTAGAAAGCTGACTTTAGGAAAGGAGATACTGTGAGACAAAAATTTACAATAGGATATTTTTACCCTAATCACTTAAACTTATATGGAGATAACGGTAATGTTGAGGTTTTATATTCACGAGGAATTTCCAGAGATTTTGATGTACGGGTTAAGCTTATAAATCCTGATACTTCTGTTGATTCTGCTCTTATGAACAGCATTGATCTTGTGTTTATGGGGGGAGGTCCTGATGCTTTACAAAAAGAAGTTTTTACCGACTTCTTAACTAATAAGGGCCCATTTTTAAAAGAATATATTGATAATGGAGGTTCCGGTTTATTTATATGTGGTTCTTACCAGCTCTGTGGTAATTTCTACAAAGCTGCTGACGGCTCAATCCTTCAAGGGCTTGGTATGTTTAATATCTATACTGAGCATTTTGGTAGTGCAAAGCCTAGGTGTATTGGAACTACTGTTTGTTCTTTTGCAGATTGGTTACTTGAGGATCCTTACAGAAACATGATTGAAGCCACGTCATCAAAACCACACCTTGTTGGTTTTGAGAATCATGGCGGGAGAACATATCTTGAAAGCGGTGTTACACCGCTTGGGAAAATAATAAAAGGCCATGGAAATAACTCTGAGGATAAAACAGAAGGTGCTGTATATAAAAATGCGTTTGGGACTTATTTTCACGGACCGGTGCTTGCACTGAATCCGCATTTTGCTGACTTTCTGATAGCTAAGTCTTTAAAGCTTGATAATCTAACTTTTATGTACGATAAGTTGTCCGAAAACGCCCATAACCTAAGGTTGTAATGACAACTCTTTTTTATTTGATTATTTTTCTTATACCACTAAACCTTGGTAAACATTTCATTTTTGATTTTAGTTACACCGAAGGTGTATTAGTTGATTACGCAATACCGACGCTTTTTATTCAGGACATTCTTATCACGGTGTTTATTGTCTTAAGTGCAACGAAGTTTAGAAGTAAATTAAAAAAGGTATACTCACTTGCTTTATTTCTGTTCCTTTTGTCTTTAGCTCTAAATGTTGTTTTTTCAACAAATCCACTAGCATCATTGTATTTTAGTTTAAGGCTTGTTCTTTATATTTTCTTCAGTCTTTTTGTTGTATTTAATATAATAAAACCTAGTGGGTATAAAACTACTCTTGTATTAAGTATCTCTGCTTTCATGTGTTCACTTCTTGCTTTAGGTCAGTGGGTAGCTCAGGAAGCTGTATTTAATAACTATTTGTTTTTTGGAGAGCAGCCCTATAACGCTAGTACTCCGGGAATACTGCAACATGTTTTTTTAGGTAACACTCTAATACCTCCTTACTCGATCTTTAGACACCCGAACATTTTAGGCGGCTTCTTAAGTATAGTTGCAACTTTAAGCGCTGGACTTCTAACTATTGGGAATAAGGGGAGAAAAATAAATAGTATTTTGTTCATAAGTACCTTTATAAGTGTGTGTGTTGTTTTTTTGACCTTTAGCTACAGCGCTTGGGTAGCACTTCTTTGTGGTTTATTTGGGGTTATTACTTTAAGAAAAGACAACGCTGTGTACAATGCGCTTCTTTTAAGTGTAGTGTTTGTTATTTTTGTGTTAGGTATGTTTGGATTTTTTGGCGATAGCCTGGCACGTCTTAATAATCCGTCTTTTGAGAGACGTTTTTTATTAACAAGGTCGTCTGAAAGCCTGTTTGAATCGCATGCGCTTTTTGGAACAGGGTTAAACACCAACACTTCTTTAAATAAAGATGCTGCCTTTTATACAAGAGAGGTAAATTTCTTTCAGCCGGTCCATAATATCTTTTGGCTTCTTTTGAGTGAGGGCGGCTTTCTTTTATTTACGCCTTTTATTTATATTTATTTATACGCTCTTAACAGAAGCCGTAAAACATCGTTGGTCTTATTTGTCGTTTTACTCCAGTACACAATACTTGGGAGCTTTGATCATTATTTAGTCACTTCAAACCAAGCATTGCTTTTGTTTTTGTTGACGATTGGTTTTAGCTTAAACTATACTGTAGACAATGAAGTATAAATACCTTGCCCTTATACTTACCCCTTTTCTGGCGGTCTTACTAACAGCTTGCTCGTTAGGCGATTTACCTGTAATTGGAAAATTTATAGCACCTTCAAAAACAACTGAACCAGTTAGTTTAATGTTTTGGGGGATGTGGGAACCACAGAGTGTTTACGAGCCTGTAATTAAAGACTATAAAACAAAAAATCCTAATGTATCTATAAGTTATGAAAATAGAGACTCCGGTGGAGATCTTTTTAACTACAAAGAGCGTATATACGAGCGCTCTCAATCAGAGTCTATTCCTGATGTGGTTATGGTACATAATAGCTGGGTACCTAGGTTAGCTGCACAAGGTAAACTTGCACCTGCGCCAAACAATATAGCTCAAGAATTAAAATATACAGAATCTTATTACAAATCCGCTGTAGAAAGCGGTGTTGTGGGGGATAGTGTATATGCAGTTCCTTCTTATTATGACGGTTTAGTCCTTGTTTATAATAAAAGTCATTTTAAAGAAATTAACCAAACCGCACCGCCTACCAAGTGGGAGGAGTTTAGACTTCTTGCTTTAAAACTGACATTAAAAGACGAGGAGTTAAAGATTGTGAGAGCTGGTGCTGCTATCGGTGCTGCTGATAATATCGATCATTTTTCAGACATCCTTGGCCTTGTGTGGTCACAAGCCGGTGTAAAAATTCCGGAAACACTGGATTCAACACCTGCATCTGATGCGTTGTCTTTTTACACAAACTTTGTAAAAGAAGATGAGGTGTGGTCGCCTGAAATGCCTGAGGCAATAACTGCTTTTGTTCGTGGCCAAGCTTCAATGGTGTTTGTACCGTCTTGGCAAGTTTTAAGAATACTTCAGGAAATGGAGAATGATTCTGATGTGGGTGTTGCGCCTGTTCCTCAGGCATCTGATACGCCAGTTAATTGGGCAAGCTTTTGGATGTACGCAGTTCCTGCAAATGCTGCACATCCTGATGTAGCCTGGGATTTTATTAAATATATGGGCGCTCCTGAACAAGAAAAGATTTTATATAATCAACAAACTAAAACGAGATTATTTGGCGCTCCGTATGCTCACACTTCCTTAAATCGTGATCTCACTACAAACCCTTACGCAGACCCTGTACTAAAAAGCGCTAGTACTGCAAAGAGTGCTGAAATTGCCGGTAGATCTGGTAATAAAAATCAAACAAACTTAATAAAAGAGGCTGTGAATTCAATACTACTTGATGTTGCAAGTCCTGATGAAGCCTTAGCAAAAGCTAAGCAGTCTTTTACAGAGTAGTAGTATAATCCCCTTATGTTAATTTTAGGTATCGAGTCATCTTGTGATGAAACATCTTGTTCTGTTGTAAAAGACGGAACCCAGGAGCTTCATACTGTAGTCTCGTCTTCAAGTGAGCTGCATGAAAAAACAGGTGGGATAGTTCCTGAAATTGCAGCTAGAAAACAAGTTGAGTACATGTTGCCTGTTATAAGCGAAGTTGTTTCTAACACTTGTTCTATTTTAAACATTTCTAGAGTTGAGTTTATACAGACTCTTGATGCGATCGCAGTAACAATAGGGCCAGGGCTTATAGGTTCCTTGATTGTTGGTGTTGAAGCGGCTAAAGCGCTTAGTGTTGCGTGGCAAAAGCCTGTTATTCCGGTAAATCATTTAGTAGGTCACATATACGCAAATTTTCTAGAACATACTTCAATTGAGTTTCCTGCTGTTGCTCTTGTTGTAAGTGGGGGACATACGGATTTAGTCTTAATGAAAGATCATGGTAATTTTGAATATCTAGGAGGTACTGTTGATGATGCGGCGGGCGAGGCCTTTGATAAAACTGCACGTCTTTTGGGGCTTAGTAATTATAAATTAGGAGGTCCAGCGATTTCTAAAAAAGCGAGTGAGTTTAAAGTAGATAGCACTTATAAAGCTTTACTTCCTAGACCAAAAATAGCATCTCCTGATCTAGATTTCTCGTTCTCCGGGTTAAAAACAGCTGTGAAGTATATGGTGGCAAAGAACACCTTTCCTGCTGACCGTGTAGCTTATGATTTCGAATCAGCAGTCATCGAGGTTCTTGTAAAAAAGACTACAAGCGCAGCTAGACAGCACAACCCAAGGTGTGTTTTACTTGGTGGAGGGGTGGTTGCTAATAAAAGGTTAAGAGAGGAAATCACTGCTGCCTTGACCATACCTGTCTACTTTCCGTCCGTTAGACTTTGTGGTGACAACGCTGCTTATATTGCATCTGCAGCTAACTTCATCAATACCGCAAAGGATCTTACTGACCTACATCCTAATCCATCGCTATCTATAACCAGCACACCCTAAGTTGTATACACGTTATCCCCATAAGATATGTGTGTCACGATCTTTTTATTATTGACACATTAATATATTCTTGACACAGTATTAGTAGTTATCCACAATGCTTGTTTATACTCTTAATAATAATAAAATAGCGTTTTTGTTTACATCCTTATATACAAACGAGCTTCCTAAACGTGTCAGCGTTAGGTTTTTACAAAAGCTTGGTTTTAAGAGTTCTAGAGAACGCGACTTGATTAGATTCCTGCACGCTTTTGGTTTTATAGATGCAGAGAGTGCTCCTACATCTATCTACACTGCTTTTAAGAAAGCTTCTGCTGTTGATACCTTCGTGTCAGAACGTGCCAAGGAGGTGTATGGTTTTATCGATTCAATGCCTGCAGAAAGCTCAGGATTAGAGGCATGCTTTGTGAGGAACTTTCCAAACGAATCTTTGGAGAATATTAAACTTGGGGTAAAGACTTTCCTGACAATCAACGAACAGTACAAAGTTTTTACTTTTTCTGAGAAAAATACCTTGAATGTAAACGGTGTTTCTAGTGTTTTCCAAAAGAAAACACCTATAAATATAAACATTAACTTACCTGAAACAGAAAACCCTAGTGTATACGAAGCTATTTTTAAACATTTAAAAGAATTACTTCGAAATTAGCATAAAATGAAGGGTTTAGCGTTAGAGTGTTTATAGGCTTTTTGCAAGCTCTATAAGCTCTTCTATTTTAACAATTTTTACTTCTTCGCTTTTTCGTAGTTTTATTTCTACAAGACCTTCTTCAAGCTTTTTAGATACCACTACTCTTACAGGACAACCTACTAAATCAGCATCTGCTAATTTTTCCCCTGCACTGACGTTCACTCTGTCGTCAAATAGAACTTCGATGTTGTTTTCTTGCAGCATTGTATACGCACCGTGTGCTTTACTAAGTGTTTCGTTGTCTTCCAGATTAAGTCCAACAAGGTGCACTGTGTAAGGAGCTATGTT
Source organism: uncultured Candidatus Saccharibacteria bacterium (assembly GCA_964540135.1). Lineage (GTDB taxonomy): Bacteria > Patescibacteriota > WWE3 > UBA101185 > UBA10185 > CAZCAQ01. The sequence continues at coordinate 15,100 of CAZILK010000005.1, forward strand.
TGCAGGCCATACAAGGCCACGAGAGTCGTTAAATATCTCAGCTATGATACCAAGCAGTCTTGTTGTTCCGATCCCGTAGCTTCCCATATAAACAGGTCTCTGTTCTCCTGTCTCGGTTGTGTAGTTATAGTCGAATGCTTTTGAGAACTTTGTGTTTAACGGAAACACGTTTCCAACCTCACTTGCTTTAAAAACTTCGTACTTCTCGTGCGTTTGTGGGTAAAGGTCCCCCTCTTTGGCCATTTTGATATCCACAAAGTTTTCTGGCTCAGGAAGATCGGTGCCGAAGTTTATATTTACAAGATGATAGTCTGTCTCATTTGCTCCAGTTATAAGATTAACAGCTCCTTTAAGCGAGTCATCTATTACTGTTACAACCTCGGAAGGCAAGCCTACTATGCCTACAAAGCCTACCTTGACGCCTGTTAGTTTTAAAACATCGTCTGGGCTTGCAAGCTGAAGGTTACTTTCGCTGAGCACTCTTTCAAGCTTGACCTCGTTAACCTCGTAATCAGCTCTGAGAGCAACAGCGTAAAACTTTCCGTCCAGTGCTTTAAAAAGCAGAGTTTTAACTAGCTGTTGTGACGAGACGTTTAGTAGCTTTGTAACTTGGTCAACTGTAATAGCGCCGGGAGTGTGTGTTTTCTCGCTAGTTTTCTTTGGTTGGGTTATATTATTTGGTAGGGAGACTTCAGACGGCGCTACCTCTTTATTAAATGTAATGTTTTGAGATTTGGCATGGAAGAGTGTATCTTCTCCTGCTTCGCACCTTACCTGAAACTCGTGAGAGTAGTCTTTGGTAAAATCTCCGCCAGAGGCAAGTGTGAGGTAGGTTATCTCCTTAAGTCCAAGTCTAGTATATACCTGCCAATAAGCCTTTTGGGCTATTTCATAAAATGCTTTCAAATCAGCTTCGCTTTCATGGAAACTATAAAGATCTTTCATTCTAAATTCTCGGGTTCTTAAGACTCCTGATTTTGGACGTGCTTCATTTCTAAACTTTGTTTGTATTTGATAAACTGCAAAAGGTAAGTCTTTATAGCTCCTATTAAACCTCTTTGCAACTGGTGTGATTACTTCTTCATGAGTTGAGTTTAGGACGTATTCCGCGTCGTTTCGCTCTTTTGAGGGCTTGTTACCTGCTACTGCTTTGAAAAGTACATCCACTGTTTCTATTCTTCCCGTGGTTTCCCATAACGATAATGGTGCAAGAGCAGGCATAAAAACTTCCTGCCCGATCTTATCCATCTCTTCTCTAACTATTTGTTCGATTTTAGTAAGAACTCTTATTCCCATTGGCAGGTATGTATATACTCCTGCCATAGTTTGGTCTATGAATCCTGCCTTTGTTAGTAAGGAGGCGCTTAGACTATCTAGGTCTTTTGACCCTTTTGTAGTTTTCCCAAAAAATTTAGAATATAACATGTTAAAATACCAAGCACATTATATATGAAACAAACCTTAGATAAAACCTATAAACATAAAGAGATCGAGCCAAAGATTATTGCTAAGTGGGAGAGGGCTGGTGGGTTTAGTGTGAGACCGGATCCAGCCAAAAAACCTTACACTGTAATACTCCCTCCACCCAATGCATCGGGCGAGATGCATATGGGCAATATTTTAATGGTAGCAATAGAAGATCTTCTTGTGAGATGGAAGAGAATGCAGGGGTATAACGCCTTATGGGTGCCTGGTACCGATCACGCTGGCTTTGAGACACAGACTACTTTTGAGAGAACACTCGCAAAGCAGAAGAAATCACGCTTTGATTTTGACAGGCAGACCTTGTACAACATGATCTGGGATTTTGTTCACGAAAACAAGTCACTCATCGAAACACAACTTAAACAAATGGGAGCAAGTGTAGATTGGTCAAAATACACCTTTACATTAGACGAGAGGTCAGTCAACACTGTAACCCAGACATTTGAGAAAATGGAGAAAGAGGGACTTGTTTACCGTAGCGATTACGTTGTTAATTACTCTTTTAAATGGGGGACTACTTTTAGTGACGCTGAAGTTTCTTACAAAGAGGCTGTAAGCCCTTTGTATTACATAAAATACGGGCCATTGGTTGTTGCAACTATTCGTCCGGAGTCAAAGCTTGGCGATACTGCCCTTGCTGTTAATCCAAACGACACTCGGTATAAAAAATATATAGGTACCACAATTGAGTTTGATGATGTGTTGGGTAAGAATTCGTTACCTGTAATAGCTGATCCGAGTGTTGATATTGCTTTTGGTACAGGTGTTTTAAAAGTAACCCCTGCTCATTCCAAAGAAGACTACGAGATAGGCTTAAGACACAACCTGCCTGTTAAAAACGTAATAGGGTTGAATGGTAAAATGAATGAACTTGCCGGTAAGTACGCAGGACTAGCAGTATTAAAGTGTCGCGAAGCAGTAGTTGCCGATCTTAAAGAACTTGGTCTTTTGGAGAAAGTGGATGAAACTTACACCAATACAGTACCTGTGGATTACAGGAGTGGAGATTATATTGAAAACCTTGTACTTCCAAACTGGTTTGTTAAGACAGATCACAAAGATAAATCGCTGAAGGCAATGGCGGTAGATGCTATCAAATCAGGTAAGTTAAGTATTTATCCAAAGTGGCGTGAGGTTACTTATATTCAGTGGGTTGAGAATATGCGAGACTGGGCTATATCTCGTCAAATTGTTTGGGGTATAAGAATACCTGCTTGGTATGATTCAAAAACTAACCCGCAGATCACTGTGAGGTTTTTGACAAGCGAAGGTGTTCCCGTGACGGGAGAACTTGGGAAAATTCTTACAGAGTATACTTTTGAAGAAATTGAATCAGGACTTCAATCTTTAATAGCTCCAAGATCTTGCTCTTATGTTATTTCACAAACAAAACCAGGAGAGGGTTATTTGCAAGAAACAGACACTTTTGATACTTGGTTCTCAAGTGGGCAGTGGCCGCTCATAACCTTGGGCTATCCTGACTCAGAGTATTTTAAAGCCTTTTATCCATTGGATGTTTTAGAGACAGGTTGGGAGATTGTTACCAGGTGGGTATCACGGATGGTTATGTTTGGTTGTTATTTAACCGGTAAGCCTCCTTTTAAAAACATATATCTCCATGGGCATGTACGAGCCCTTGATGGTCGTAAGATGAGTAAGAGCCTTGGGAATCAAATTAACCCTAAGGAATATATTGAGAAATATGGTGTAGACGCTTTAAGGATGGGGCTTATTTTCGGAACCGCTAATGGGAAAGATTTTAGTTTCCCACACGATAAGGTTCTTGCTTATAGAAACTTTGCAAACAAACTTTGGAACATGACAAGGTTTACAGGCCTTATGGCAGAGAGTGCTGGTGTTACTTTCGATGTAGCTTATACAAGGGAGAAAATTACTGCTTTTGCAAAAACAACTGAAGACAAAGAAATTCTTTCTGGGCTAAACGCTACGCTTATTGCGGTGAATGAGAATCTTGAAAAATATAGATTTGCTGAGGCTGGGGATAGCCTTTATCATTTTGTGTGGGACGAACTTGCCGCTAAGTACATCGAGTATGTGAAAGATTCAGAAAACAAAGACGAAACATTAAAAATTCTTTATTACGTATTTACTGAGTGTTTGAAGATACTTCATCCTTTTATGCCTTTTATAACTGAGGAACTTTGGGAAGTATTGACTGAAAGTGATAAACCTCTGGCACTTGCTGATTGGCCGACTACGCTTTAGAGAGTTAGTTATTTTTTAGGGTTATCTCTGGTACTGCCTACTTCAGTATCTTCTTCAGTAGCTGGTTTTTCTTTAGTTGCTTCAATATTTTCAAGGGCTTCAGCTTCTGTTACCGCCGCCTCTTCTTCGACTTCCTGCATTTGTGGGTAGTCTATTTTAACAACAAGCTCGTCCTCTTCTGCTTTTACCTTGACCTTATCTTTATTATACTTTAGCTCTGCTACAGTTACACCTTGACCGACCTCAGTTAGTGCTGATACATCGACATCAAAATGTGGAGGTAGGTCGGCTGGTAAACATTCAACTTCAATTGTGTCTAAAAGTGTGAGTAGCACACCTTCGCCACTTTTTAATAAAACATTGAGCTCTTCTCCTAGTACCTCTACTGGGATTTCGGCTGTGATTTTTTCAAGTAAGTTTACTTTATAAAAGCCAGTGTGAATAAATTTCCCAGTTACAGGATCAAGTTGGACATCCTTAATCAAAACGCTTTGATTTTGACCATCAAGAGTTAGGTCAACAAGAGCTGTTTCGCCAACTGCGGTAAATACCTTGTTAAAGGCTTCATAGTCTACAGTTACATTAATTGACTGAAGGTGTTTACCAAAGATTACCCCCGGTAATTCTCTTTGTTGTCTAAGGCTTTTTGCTCTTTTGCCTGTTTTTTCTCTAGGTTGTGCACTAATTTGCATATTGGTGTCTTTTGGACAAGCTTGTGAAGAGATAGGATCTCGTCATAGCTTATTGTTTTTGCTCCTATAAACTTTTTAATTTCGTAAGCCTGTAAGTCTGATACAAGTGGGGCCATGCCGTTACCGGCAACCGTTATTGTTATCATACTTTCAGCGCTGCAGTGAGGGCATTTTGCGTGCGCGATGAGTGCTACAGGGACTTCGCTTACGGTTGTAAACTCTGCTCCTTCCATGCTCGCCCCGCATTTATAACAGTATGTTTTGGCAAGGTGTTTTTGTATTTGGTGCTTTTCGAGCATAATCGTTAGCCTTAACTGCAGGGGTATTCTACTATGCCGGTAGCTATTAAGCAACGAATAACTTGGGTTAGAAACTTAGTGAAAACACCTTGTTTTGGTCAAGAATAGTTTTAGTTAAAAACTGTGTCCCGTACGTTTTTTTGGCAATTCTATCGTGCACCGTTTTGCCAAAAGGCGGGGTAAAACCAAACGCTATGTTGTCTGCCAGGGTACCGGGCTGTTTTTGCCAATAAAGTGAGTAGTTATTATCACCGTTTCTTACATTGAGGCTTTGAGGTAAGTCATATGTTATCACAAGCTTAGCTCTTTCATTTGGTTTCACTCTTACTAAGAAAGCAAAGCTTGTATAGTTTTCAGCACGCCCTATACTAGCACTTTTTAGTAGATCGACTGGGTTTTTTGTGATATCTGCATAAAATGTGTCTACTTCACTTGCACTTTCTTCCTCACTCTCCTCGCTTTCGACTTCTTCGAGTGTTTTAGGTCCTTCTGCTTTTTTTAGTTCAATTAGTTTGCCGTCTTTACCGTACATAGAAAGCTTGGCTCCGGTTAGTTTAGTTCCTTGTTGGGTGAAAACTCGGACATAGTTTTTATATTCTCCTCCCGGCCATGCATAGTCTGTGCCTGTATGGGTATAGTTTAGTGTTAGCTCTCCTCTGAGAACACCGTCTCTTGTTTGAGAGCTAACTTTATACGCCATATCGTTTTTAATGAAATAGTTTGCTTTGTTGCCTCCGAGATTTGCGTTCACGACGTAGAGATAGTCGCCCGATGTTTTAGCAAAGCCGCCGTTCCAGTTATATTTTTCAAGGATTGTGTTTACCGGACTGTTTGTCAGGTTTATTAAGATGTGATTCCCTGTTAGATTTTTTGTAATGGTGTTAAAAAGACTAGGCATCTTTTCTTTTGGCAATGCAAAGAGCTTTTCTAGGAGCTTACTGCCAAGCACTGTTAAAAATGATCTTTTTTGTGATTCACCGTCCTTATAGTTAAATTCGCTATGAAATTGGGTTTTTTGATACAAATTTTGTGAGGTTATTTCTTCGTTATACGCAGTTAGGAATACCGGACCAGTTACATCTAATAGGCCTTTTACAAATTCCAAATCAAGAGCTATAACGCCGTCAAATTCAGTTCCATCGACTTGGTAAAAGAGTTCCCTTATTGTTTGAGAAGCTTTTTTAAAATTAGGGTCCCAATTCGCGTTTCTAATAAATAGAGTCTCTTCGCCAAGCATCTGGGTTATAGGTGCTGGTGCTTTAGTTTTGGCGTCTTTTAGCTCAAGCTGCCCGTCAGGGTTGTATATATCGTCAATCTTTAGGTTTTTAACCTTACCGTTTCCTAGCTCAAGTACGGCGTATGAGCCTATAAAACCGCCAGTAGGTCTTAGTTCATTTGAGTTTTGGAATAAGATCAGGTATTTTCGTGGTTCACTAACCCCCAAAATGTTTACAAGATCTCTTGAAAGAATCTCTACATCACTTGTAACTCCTTGAGCTATGCTTAAACTGTTTTTGTAGCCATCTATTTTTTGTTGGTAACTTTTTGGGAGTGCTGTGGTATTAATTTCATCTGCCATCGCTTTTGCAAGTGTTAGGTTGCCTTTGGCAGTTTTTACATAAAAATTTGTGCTCTCGAGTTGTTGTGGAGTTATTTTATTTGGTAGATCAAGTCTAAGGACACTCCATAGGTCGTAGAACGGCTCTCCAGCTTTTGAGCCAAAATATAGTGCTTTTGCTAAGTTTTCCGCCGAACCGAGTGTATTTTGAACAGCTTTATAAGTCTCACTTTTACCTGTAATTTTAAAAAGCCAAGTTGTTGCCCTAAGAGAATTTTGTGCTTTTTGGAAATCAACGTATGCTTTGTTTGCGGCGCTTTGTGCTTTTGCTGTATTAAGCTGCAGTAGATAAGTTCCCACAGAATCCAGTTGCTTACTAGCATGCCTTGTGAAATAAAAGGTCTGTGCTAAAGGGATAATAACTGCGGCAATGATTATAATGATGATTGGCGTCGTGAACTTTAGTGTATTACCTACTGCACGCTTGAGTCTTACAACGCCGTTATTCTTTTGAGGAGTCGCCTCTGTAATCCTGGATACTTGTTTTTGCATTATTACAGCTGATTCTTTTGGTTTTACTTCCTGTTGCTTAACTTCAGGCTGTTTAACCTCTTGTTGTTTCACTTTTCTTGTAAAGAAAGGGAGTTTAAAAGGCGCTTTTTTTGTTTCTTCCTTCGCAGCTGGAGGTTGTACTGGAGCTGGTGTTTGAGGAAGGATGCTGTCTGTCTCTTGAAGCTTATGTTTGTTTTTATTTTCTATCAGTTTATTTGGCTTAAAAGAGTGTTCATTTGTTTCATAGCCGTACCACTTCAGTGTCTTTAATATCCCTTCTTTAAATGGTACTTTTTGCTCCCACTCTAGTTCGTGGATGTTTGTTGTATCAGGTTCCACAAATCTGTGTTGTGTTTCGCCCGTTTTTTGCTTGAATTCTATGTTTAGTTCGCGACTTGCGATACTTTTTAACAAATAGATGATTTCAAGAGTGGTATAAGGCTCTGTTGCTGTAAGTGAGTAAATCTTGCCCTTAGTGTCTTCGTTAAAAAGTGCTTTGATTATTCCTGCTACAGCATCGGAAATGTATAAATAATAGTTCTTTTCGGTACCCTCTCCGTATAGTTTTAAATTCTGATCGTCTAAAAGATCTTTAACAGCAAGATTAAGATCCTCAGTGTTTGTTAATGGCATTCTTGGGCCATAGATCTTGGGCACCCTAACAATACGAGTGTTTAGATCGTATTTTTTATAGTATTCCCAAACAAGTGCCTCGGCGTATCTTTTAGCTTCGATCAACGAGTATTTTCTTTCTTCATACTCTGTTTTTCCGAAGTAGTGCGCTAGATTTAGAGATGAAAGAAGACCTTGGTAGACATCGATTGATGAGACAAGCAAAAACTTTGCTTCGCATTTTTGAGCGAAGTCTAAAAGGTTCTTGGTTCCAAGCGAGTTTGCAAGTAATGTATCGAGTCCCCAGCCATTAGCATATGCATAAGTCTCAACACCGGTTAAATGAAAAACATAGTCTACACTCTCTATTTCTTGTGGAAGCCCTACATTAATATCGCAGTCAAAGAACGCGAAATTCTCATTTTTCAACAGTGCTTCGGTGTGAATCTCTTTGCCCGCAACATTTAAGCTATCTACTACTACAACATTTACTTTTTGTTCGAGTAGCACCTCGGCAATATGCGCTCCAATGAAGCCACCCCCTCCTGCGAGAAGGACTGTTGGTGAGAGTACGGATTTTCTTACAATTTTATTTTTCGACATAGGGCAGGTTTTATTGGTTGTGCTAGTGATAGTATAGGTTTTTTTTAGGTTTTAATGCAATAATTTGGTGGTATAATATTCTCAATGAGTTTAGCAAGTTTTTTCCTTTTATATAAACAAAAGGCCTTAATTCCCGTAATGGGAGCTATCGTTGGGCTGGTTCTTGGTTTGGGTTTGTACTTTTTACTTCCGGTTAAATATATTGCTTCTGGGTCAATGTTTGTTGTAAGGCAGGTGGAAGAAGTACCAACTGAATTCAATTACGAAGGGTATTATTCCTCGCTTTCCTCTTTTAATTACACCCAATCTTTAGCAGCACTTCTTGAAACAGATGATATTAGAGGAGGAGTCCTTAGAAGACTTGATCTTCCGGTGACAAAAGAGAATCTTAAAAATCTAAAAAAATCAGTTGATGTGAAAAAAACTACCACACAAGTATTAACATTTGTTACAAAAGATACTAATCCTAAACAAGCTACAGCTATTTGGAAAGCATACGCTCAAGAATTAAAAACTGTGACCACAAGAGTTAATCAGTTTGGTGATTCAGGGCTCATCCCTGTACAGCTTATAGCTAACCCTGTTGTTTATCAGGGTTTTTCAAACATATTTGTAAGTGGTCTTGCCGGTGTTTTCCTTGGTTTTTTTCTCGGATCTTTTATTATCAGCATCTATATTTTCATAAAGGCGGCTAAGTAATGTTTTTGTATACAGACGGTGGAGCAAGAGGTAATCCAGGTCCTTCGTCAGGAGCTGCTGTTTTATACAACGACAAAAACGAGCTAGTGTTTGAGAAGTCAGAGTACTACGGTATAGGAACCAATAACCAAGCCGAGTATAAAGCACTTTTGCTTGGAATTAACGAGTGTTTAAAGACAGGAGTTACTCGGGTTGAGTGTTTTCTAGATAGTGAGCTTGTGGTTAAACAGCTAAACGGTTTTTACAAAGTCAAAGAACCCTCACTATCTCTCCTTTTTGCCGAGATTAAAGCGTTGTTATCGAAATTCGACTCCGTAGCTTTTACCCATATACCTAGGTCAAAGAATAAAATTGCAGACAGTTTGGTAAACAAAGTTCTTGATACCAGGAGTTAGATGGTAAAAAAGAAGCTTAATTATAAATTTGTAGGATGCGAGAAGGCGGTCTACGAAACCCTTTGTTACTTTGGTGTTTTTAACTACCCAGTCTCACTATACAGGCTTTGCACGTTTTTGATCTCAGCTGTTCCTTATTCAGCAGGCGAAGTATTGCAGGCACTTAAATTGCTCCAAAATGACGGTGTGATCAGAAACTACAACGGGTTATACATTCTCGCTCATCTTGATCCTGTACCTGCGGCAGACAGGGCAGTGTTTTCTGATAAGTCGCTTGAGCGCGTGCTTTTTGCTTGTAATTATTTAAAAAAAATACCATGGATTTTATTTATAGGTGTGACAGGTTCTGTTGCTGCAAAAAACGCAACTTCAGATGATGATATAGATATCTTAATTATTACCGAGGACAGCAGGCTTTGGTTATCACGGTTTTTTGTAGTGAGTGTTCTTAAAATACTTAAGCTTTATAGATCAGATAAGAATTTTGAAAATAAAGTTTGCCCGAACCTTTTTATTTCCAGATCAGCTATTAACTGGGAACACGATAAAAATGTGTATATCGCACATGATATTTGTTCCATGATGCCGGTGTTTGAAAGAGAAGGGATGTATTTTGAATTTTTAACCGCAAACAAATGGGTTCGCACCTATTTCTCAAACTTCATTTTTACTCTTGAAGAAAAGAGCTTAAACAAAATTAAAAAAACAAACACTCTCTTAAGTTTTTTTAACAAAGTCTTCATGCTGTTTCAAATTCAATATATGAGAGGAAAAATAACTTCCGAAAAGGTAACTCCTACGATCGCTCACTTTAATAGAGACGACAGTAAACCTGTGGTACTTTCAGCTTTCCAGAAATTAGTAGATAAATAAGTATTGACAATCTGGCACTCTAATTGATAGAGTGATAGAGGACTGGGGAACACTTTTACGAAAAGAAAAGTCTGAGGTTAAGAAAAAAGCATAGCTTTTTTACATAGGCTTAACCTTAGTTTTGTGTTTGGTGAACTACAGTACGCTACAATAAGCACTCCTTAACCGGAGTGCTTTTAGTTATTCCAGATATCGTGCACTTGTTTCTCAGTAAGCTCTGTTGTTTTGATTGCTAGTCTTGGAGGTTTAGACAATACTTCTTTCAACGCAGCTTCGACCTCAGTTAGCGTTATTTTTTTAAGCTCGGTAAAGTAGTCGTAGTGGTTTTTATAAGGCGCGTCATATACGTACATGTTTGCGTAATTCTCAACTTGGTTTTGAGGCGTATCTAGGAAAAGAATCTTCGCTGCATAGATGTGTTTGTGTGCTGCATCGAACTCTTCTTTAGTTAGTCCTTCTTCAATAAGCTCGTCTAAACTATCCTTAATGAGTTTAAGAACTCTGGTTTGGTTTTCTAGACTTGTTTTGGTTTTAAATACAAGCTCGCCAAAGCGATCATTTGCCGTGGCCTCACAGCTAAAGGAGTAAACAAGGCCTAATTCATCTCTCAATGTTTTTTGAAGTCTCTCACGGATTATATGACTCCCTATTGTTAATTTGAGTTTGGCTAGATCTTTGTATGGGTAGGCCCAATAGTGAATCCTTATATAGGCGTAGTCTTGTTTCTTAGTTGATGAAACTATGATGTTAAAATCTTTATTCAGTGTAATGATAGGTTCTTTGGATTTTTCGCCTTTTGCCAATCTTGAAAAGTATTTTGTGAAGAGTCTTTCTATTTCTTGCCAAGAGTTATTTGAACTCACAGCTAGCACAAAGTTAGCTCCTCCGTACACCCTATCTTTAAAACTCTTCAGTTGTGTCTGGTTCATTTTACTTATATGCTTTTTATTACCACTTACCTCGACAAACCCTCTGTGGTTGCCTGAGTAGAGTTGTTTATAAGCGTTATTCCCAAAAATTGTTGGTTTTTTACGTTGTTTTAGTTCTTGCAGAATTATGTTTTTCTCTTTTTCAATATCCTCTTGGCGTAGAAGTGGCTCTGTGATGAATTGGGATAGTAGACTAAAGCCTGTTTCCAGATCTTCTGCTAGTGAGGAAAACTGGAACGAAACATCATAATAACCGGTTCTGGCATTTAACTGTGCTCCGGTTTTATCAACCAGTAACCTAAGTGTTTCTCTAGTCGGGTATTTCTTTGTTCCTTCAAAAACCATATGCTCAAGGAAATGTGCAGCTCCGATTTCGTCTTTGCGTTCAGCATACGCACCTGCCGTACCTACTAAATACAGATACGCGCTTGCAATGGTTGTGTTTTGAATAAAGATTAGGCGTGCTCCGTTTGGTAAGGTTTTGGTTTTTGCCTTGAGCTTGTAAATCATTTTTGAATTATACCAAAGAAAAACCCCGGTCAAGGCTGACCGGGGTTAGACTTGTCCAGATTTCTAAGTGTTACATCATTCCCATTCCACCCATACCCATGTCGTCCATTCCGCCCATACCGCCGTGCCCTGCTCCCGGTAACTCTTTTTTCTCCGGAGCATCAACTACAAGACATTCAGTTGTTAATATCATAACTGCAACTGAGACTGCGTTTTGGAGAGCGCTTCTTGTAACTTTTGCAGGATCACTAACGCCTGCTTTTACAAGATCTTCGTATCCCATTGTGTAAACGTTATAGCCGATGTTTGGATTTTTCTCGTCTTTTGCCATTCGCGCTATCTCTGCCATAACTTTTCCTGGATCTTCTCCGGCATTCTCAACAATTGCTCTTGCTGGTTTTTCAAGTGCTCTAAATAAAATATCAGCTCCGGTTTTTTCTTCACCTTCAAGCTTTAATTTTAAAATTGCATCTCTAACTCGAACAAGTGCAATACCGCCTCCAGGAACAATACCTTCTTCAACAGCGGCTTTTGTTGCATTTACAGCATCTTCAACACGCAATTTCTTTTCTTTTAGTTCAGTTTCGGTAGCTGCCCCAACAGTAATAACAGCAACTCCTCCGGATAGTTTTGCAAGTCTTTCAAGTAGTTTTTCTTTATCGTACTGTGATGTGCTTACACTAATTTGAGTTTGGATCTGTGCAATTCTATTCTTGAGTTCAGCTGCTTTACCTTTACCGCCGACTATAGTTGTATCTTCTTTTGTGGATACAACTCTTTCAGCTCGTCCAAGGTCGATAACTTTAACCGAATCAAGCTTCCTGCCTGTTTCTTCGCTAATAAAGGTAGCTCCGGTAAGAACTGCTAAATCTCCAAGAAGTTCTTTTCTTCTGTCCCCAAAGCCAGGTGCTTTAACAGCTAGTGCATTAAATGTTCCTCTAATTTTATTAACAACTAGTGTTGCGAGTGCTTCACCGTCAATATCATCAGCGATAAGTACTAGATTCTTTGACACTTTCATTAATTCTTCAAGCATCGGTAGAAGCTCTTGGATATTGTTAATTTTCGAATCAGTTACAAGAATGTAAGGTTCAGATATTTCTGCTTCCATTTTCTCTGGGTTAGTTACAAAGTATGGCGAAACATACCCTTTATCAAACTGCATACCGTCTTTGTGAATGAGCTCCATCTCAAACCCTTTAGATTCTTCAACAGTTATAACCCCGTCATTACCAACTTTGTCCATTGCCTCTGCAATAAGATTACCGATTTCAGGATTTTGAGCTGATATTGTTGCAACTTGTGCTTTTTCGATTTTAGTTGAAATTGGTCGTGATAATTTCTTGATTTCAGCAACAACAACTTCAAGTGCTTTCTCAATACCCTTTTTTAAAATCATTGGGTTTGCTCCAGCAGACACATTGCGCAGTCCTTCTTCAACAATGACTTGTGCTAGAAGTGTTGAGGTTGTAGTTCCGTCTCCTGCAACATCGTTTGTTTTTTCAGAGGCTTGCCTAACAAGCTGTGCACCCATATTTTCAAATGGGTCTGAAAGCTCGATTTCTTTTGCTACAGTCACACCGTCGTGAACAACTTGAGGTGCTCCCCAGCTTTTACCTAGTGCAACGTTTCTCCCTTTTGGGCCAAGTGTTGTTACTACTGCTCTTGCAAGTTTATCTACACCTGCCTTAAGCTTTTTTCTAGCTTCATCTCCGTATAGAATCATTTTTGCTGCCATATTAATTTTCCTTTCAAAAAAATAAATTACTCAAGAATGGCTAAAATATCTTCCTCTTTAATTAATAGATACTCTTTGCCGTCCAGTTTAACTTCAGTGCCACCCCATTTTTTAAATAATACGGTGTCCCCAGCTTTTACTGTAAGTACAACAGCCGCACCTGCATCGTTTCGCTTACCTTTACCTACAGCAAGGACTTTTCCTTCCATCGGCTTTTCTTTATTAGCGCTGTCTGGAATAACAATGCCTGACGGGGTTGTGGTGTCAGAAGCTTTAAGCTCAATTAATACGTTATCGTAAAGGGGTTTTATTGCCTTTACCTTGTCTTTGGTTGTTGTCATGAGTCTCCTCCAAGTAAGTTAAATTTATACTAGATGTTCATTTAGGTATTTGTTGATATATAAGTATATCAAAAACCTGGGCATAGTTTATATAGCACTCTAACCTCGAGAGTGTCAAGAGGCTTGGGTTTCTAATTTATCCCCAATGTAGTCAGCTATCCCAAAAAACGCAAACGCCATTGCCCAGACAAGGTATTGATCGTAGACAACAGGGTTAAATGTTGCAAAGACAAGGAAAGAGGCGAATATATAGAATGAAACTGGAATCCGTTTAACTAGAACAAGCACTGACAAAAGACCACTAAAGCTTAAGAGAAGCACTCTTGGTAACATGTAGTACAGTGGGGTTAGAAGCTTAATGCCTGTGGGATTGTATTTAACAAGTATTTTTTCATACCCAAACGTCATTGATGAGTTTGTGGCTGTTGCTCTGGTGAGACCAAAAAGCATTGAGAGTACAAAGCTCTTTAAATCATCAAACATAAACACAAGTGTTGGTGCTAGAACTGGTATAAATAACCACATAAAATCAAGAACCAGTTCCTTAGCTGGTTTTTTTCTCGATACAAAAGGGAGGAGAAAAGCAGGGAATACAAATATTCCAATATGTTTTGTTGCAAGTGACATGCCGTATAAAAAGTATCCTAGCTTAGGTTTGTTTTTAAAAAAATAAAGCGATACGATTAGAAAAGTAATTGCTATAGAGTCCTGTTTTAGATCGGCAGTACTATCTATTATCCACCTGTTCATCAAAAAGAAGCTACAAGCAAGAAGTCCGAGTAGCTTAAGATTTTTTTTGCGAAAATATAGATACAAGAACATAGCACCTGTAAATTGCGCTATATAAATAACAATTCTAAAAAGATTTAAGTAGTCATCTTGTTGATAGCCTGTTATGTGGGCAATGCCAAGTAGAAAATAATAATAAAGAGGAAGAAGCGTTGCAAATTTCTCATTGCGTAACAGATCCTCTGTTGTGATCCGGCTGTATGGGTTTATGCCTCGTCTGATATCAAGCCCTGTTCTAAATTCAACGCCAATATCGCTGTTTGTTCCACGGTCTCTTATATTTGAGTTATGTACATTAAGGATAAATATCCCAACACTGACCAAAACTAGGATCTCAAGGACAGGTTCAAACCGTTTGTATCTGCCAAATATGTTCTTAAAGTTAGATATCATGTGCTGACTTTATATTATATACTTTCGCCATGAACACAAGCCTTCATAAGAATAAAGAGTTGATTGTTTTTTGCCTCACTTTTTTTGCTGTAGCCGCTGTCACATTTTTAGCCTTTCACTACAAACGTGTCTCCTACACTGATCTACTGTTAGAAAACAGCGAGACATCCTACGCAAAGAGAGATGAGTTTGAGGAGGACTATCCAGAGTCATACGCTGCACTAGAAAATTCATCTGGTGTTGAGTTATCTAAACTTTTATTAATGCCTTCAGATAGAGTTTTTGTAAATGGTGCTGACGGTTTTCAGTTCTTAGCCGGAGAGACTGAAGTTTTCATCTTTAGGTTTAAAAATGTAAAAGGTGCTAAGCAAGCAATAGCCGGCTTTTCTAAAGGCGGTAATACCTATAAAGATCCAACAACTAATACCGTATCTATTCTCTATTTTCCTTACCCGCCAAGAGTTTTTGTTAAAGATAGGGAGATGGTAGTACTTATCGGCAATGAAGATTATATTGTAGATATCGTTAAAGGTGTGATGGGGGATGAGGTAAAGCTTCTTTAAATCGTTAGTTTGGAGGCCTGGGCGGGAATCGAACCCGCGTATAAGGGTTTTGCAGACCCTCGCCTTACCACTTGGCTACCAGGCCAGTCTATTTGCTTTACACAGTTAGCAACAATTGATATTTTAACATCACCGTGATAATTTACTATTAGTATTCTATATGACTATTTCAACCTTAAAACCACAAAGTGCTTCAGGAAATAAAACAAAGTTAATTTACATCTTTTTATTTGTTCTGGCAGGAGTATTATTTTTTGTCTTTGGTCGCGGTCTTACTGATAAAATAGCCACTCTCAAAGGCAAAGCAAGTTTAGAAGTTACGCTAACCGATTCAACACAAAAAGCCCGTGTTTTTATTGATGATCAGTTTGTTGGCGATACTCCGTTTACTTCAGCAGATGTAAAACCAGGGGAGCGTAAAGTTTCTGTCAGATCAGACACCAACTCATATGAAACTTCACTTTTCTTTTTACCAAAAACCTCAGTTTCGCTAGCACGTGATTTAGGAGTTTCACCTACTTTTTCATCAGGTGAAAATTTATGGTTTGAGAAAAAAGAAGGCGATACGGTACTGAGAGTTGTTTCAGATCCTGATCAAGCGAGTGTTTTCATTGATGATAATGAGGTTGGACAAACTCCTTTTTCAAGCTCTAGCATCACAACAGGTGAGTATGAGGTAAGACTAGAAAAAGCTGGCTTTAAGCCTCTTTCTACCAGAGTAAAAGTTCTTGATACTGCAACTTTAAATCTATCTTTCACACTTTTTCCAATACCAGTACCTTCGAAAGCTTCGTTAATGAAAGATTCTCAAAATCTTTATGACCTATCTTTGAATGATCCTGTTATTACATCAGATACTGCAATGTGGGTAAAAGCCATTATTTATTGGAACACTCATGAAGGTATTAATCTTGCCGGTGTTGGAGTGAATAAAGAAAAGGTTTTTGACTATTTTATTGATTACAAAGGTAACATTTACGACGGATCCGGAGGACTTGTTCCTGTTTCCAAAGCAAAAGAGCTTAAAGATTTAAAAAAGGGTGCTTACTTAGGTAGACTTTCGGATACTCCAGGCTTAACGCCTGAGGCTAAAGACGGCTTAAAAGCACTGAATGCCAGTGTTTCTAAGATGGCTCTTGTAAAAGGTACGCCTGCTGGTTGGTTACGTGTTAGAGATGGGGCTAGTCTGACCGGAGCTGAGCTGACAAAAGTTAATGAAGGCGAGTCGTATGCTGTTCTTGAGGAGCAGATTGGCTGGGTTAAGATCAAAGTCTCGGATAAGATTGAGGGTTGGGTATCCAGTTCTTACATTGAGATTACTGGTGGGACTGCGGAGGTTCCGGCTA
>CAZILK010000005.1:31802-58523 GCA_964540135.1 uncultured Candidatus Saccharibacteria bacterium
TGGGTATCCAGTTCTTACATTGAGATTACTGGTGGGACTGCGGAGGTTCCGGCTAAAGCTCCGGCTACAACGAATTAATTCAGGCCCGGATACCAGTTTAAAATATCTGGCCTAAGTCTTGTTATATTTTCTATACTTTTTGCATGTTCAGCCGTCATTCCTAGAAGCAGTTCGTGTTTAGCGATTAAGACAGCAACGCCAAGATCGTCAGGGTAGCTTGTTTTAACTTGCTTAAAATATCTTTCCGCCTCTTTATAGTAGTATGTGTCAATGTTGTTATTGGCCTTTTTTTTGCTAGTAATGTCTTCTAGCGCAAGATAATAATAAATTGGTACATTGTTTCTCAGTGTTGCAAGATTAATGCCGTTTAGTTTCTCCGCCTTTTTAACAGCGTTTAAAACCTGTGATTTGTATGCTTTGTTATTTAATGATTTTGTAAGTAATGCTTTTCCGTAAGCTCTTTGGTAATAAGGCTCGTTTGGATTTAGCTTAGCAGCTTTTCTTGCATAAGTAAGTGAGTCGTCTATTTCAAGTTGTTTCAATGCTATTTCCGATTTCTTAGCATAAACATCGGCTCTATAGATTCTCCCAATAAAGATACTGCAAAGAATATATAAGGCTATGACTATAGTCTGGTTAATTATCTTCATTATTGTCTGTTGCGCACAACCACATATATAAATTTAAAACTGTAACAGGCCACGAGAAAAAGTTTGAAACAAATAACGATATTAGTGCAGGTTTGGATTCTTTAGTGCTTTTTTTAAGTATCCATATAATGAGCCCTAAATAGCTGAGCAGTCCAAGCAGTCCTGTTGTTGCCCAGATTTCCAGGTAATAGTTATGTGGTTTATTTAGTATATATTCCCACTCAGATGAGTAATTTAAACTTTTAGGTCTAACAGATTGAAATGTATATGCAAATGTTTCAGGCCCTGTTCCAAGGAGCAAACTTTTTGGTGATGAAAAGATAAGATTTAAGGTACCTTCCCAGATGCCTCTTCTAATACTGCCTGAGTCAGAAATTTTGAAGTCTTGAGCGGCATACACTTTGTGAATAATCTCACCTTTTTTGAGTATATCTTCAAGCTTTGCACTCCAGATGCCTGGATGTGTGATCCCGATAACAAAACATACAGCACTAAGAATTAGTAACTTTTTTAGGTTTATTTTTATAAATGATCTATGGCTAGACACTAAGACTAAGATCCCCACAATTATCCCAAGGAGTGAGGATACAGAAAAGGTAAACCAAAGACCTGTGAAACACAAAACGATTACTAGTCCAAAAAATGCTTGGAGTTTTTTAGTAAGAAAGAGACTTAGTGCTAGAAGTAAACAAAAAGCAAGATAGGCCCCAAGCCAATTAGCTTGTCCGATGGTGGAATATACCCGAGTAATTTCAGCACCACTTTTACCAGCGTTTAATACTAGAAACTGATAGATAGCGTAGATGCCTACAGGTACTGAACCTGCGATCATCAAGTACTTGAGTTTCATCTTGTCTTTACTAGTGAAGGTACTTAGCGTCACATAGTAGATTACACCATAAGCGAGTATCGATATCAGCCCGCCATTAAAACGTGAGTAGTAGCCAAAGAGTGACGTGTAGAGGTGTACGCTAGTTATGCTTGTTACTATATAGGTAAGTAAAAATACGGTTGGGAAAAGTCCCGGTTTTATCAGCTTATTTTTAGTCATTAACACAAAGATAGTTAGAATAGAAAGAGCACTGAAGTAGATCAAGATAGTTTTTGGGAATTCAAAACCCTCAATTGTGGCTGATGTGAAGACTATAGGTAGTATAAAGACAAGGGTGTAGATCAAGCCCTTAAGCACCTTTAGTTTATTTGACTGCAAATCTATAACCATAGTACTATTTTAGTGTACCTGCCTATGTTTTCAAAAGTATTAGTAAAATTAGTTGATCAAGCAATTGTTCCTGCGCTGATTGTATTTGCGTCCCGTATTGCTTCTTTGTTGTTCTTTTCATCTTATTTTGATATCAATTTTTCGGTAAACCAAAACGGCATAGTATTTTCAAATCCTCAAGATTATCTGCTTGTAAACTCGTATTCGATTATGGTAATGGTAGCAACTCTTACAGTCGCTCTATTATACAATCTTTTAAAAGCCTATTACTTTCATGATACTCATATAACCCCAGGCTTAACATCAAAACTGTTTTCAATGAAGCTGTCTTCTTTAATCCAATCCTCAATGGAAGTTTATTCAGAAGGAGTTATATGGTTAAGTTATTCATTTTTACTCACGGTTATAGCAGGGCTCATGACTATCTTTGGCTTGTGTTATATTTGGGTATTTTTCACATCCCTGTGTTTTACGGCAATTTCCGGTGTTCTCTTTTTACTTGATGTTGAGAAAGAACTTTTTGCGTCAAGGTCTGTTAAACCAAACAGGCAAGAAACAGTACTGAATTTTGGCAATATTAGTTTATGAAAATTATTAATAACCTTTTTCTTTTACTCCTTCTGTGTACCTTGCTAGTATTGCCGTTTAGCGCAATGGGAGTGATTGAAGGAGGGAATGTTTTATCAACTAGTGTTACCAGAGAAGTTCCAACTTACGAAGACATACTTGATAGTGCAACTGATATAAATAGCCAGGCTCCGAGCGTGCTTGGGCAGTCTTATGAGGCGGATGGGTTTTCTGATTACACCATTTTAAACGAAGTTCCTGAATCTTCTCCTACTGCAGAAGATGATTTCTCCCAACCTGAGGACGAATCGCTTTATTTTGTGTCCCCAGACAGTGTAAAATAGGGCATGTTGTTAACACCCCACACTCTTGTTGGAATATCAGTGGCACTGGCTATTCAAAACCCACTTATTGCAGTACCAGTATCTTTCATCCTCCATTTTGTTGGTGATGCTGTCCCGCATTGGGACTTTTACACACGCACTACAAAAGAACAAAAGCTAACTGGTTGGCGGCCACTTGGTGTCATGGCTGACTTTGGTCTTGGAATCGCGGTTGGGTTAACAGCAACACTGTATGTGCTTTGGGTTTTAGGTATGCCTGGTCTTGCTTTAACGGTATTTCTTAGTGGTGTGGCATCTGTATTACCCGATGTGCTTACAGGACCAAGTATTTATGTTAGTAATGTAGGTGGTTTCTTTAAAGCAATACACACCTTACAAAGAAGAATTAACAACTCAGCTTCTGTTTTTTTTGGACTCTTGACCCAGGTTATTGTGACTTTGCTCGCGCTTTTTTTGATTTTAAATTCAATAAAATAATTCCAAAAGCCCCGACACCGGAGAAGGTTAGGATTACAAGCGGTAAATTCTTATCTGCCGTCATTATAGATATAAACCCAAGTACGGCGGTGCTAATCCAGTAGAATATTGCAATCTTTTTAATTCCCCAACCTCGTTCAAGTAGTAAGTGGTGTAGGTGTTCTTTATCAGCTTTTAGCGGGAACTTTCCTTGTAAAGTTCTTCTGATAAGAATAATGATGCCGTCTAAAAAAGGTATAAGAATAACAAAAACAGATGCGGAAATTTTTGCTCTTGTTGCAACAGATAGTGCTGCAAAAACAAGGCCTGCTGCTGTTGCACCAAACCCCCACATGATCTTTGATGGATGCCAGTTGAACGGTAATATGCCGATACTAGCTCCTGCCATGATTATTCCCAATGCAGCAACGGTTTGTCTATTAATAAGTAGATCATCAAACCCAGGTCTTAATGCAAGAAAAACAAGACAAATCCCAGCAATACCCATGATTCCAGAGTATTGGCCATCAATTGCGTTTGACCAAGACAGCATATTCATAATCCAAGTGAACCAAAGGATGGTGACGATCACAGCAACAGGAGCGAGTTCCATCCCACCGATTGTAAAAGTGAAAGAGTTTAGAAATAAAATACCATTGAATGGGTTTGAGATAAAATCAATTTTGATCCCGCCTACTACCACATAGGTTGCAATCATCATTTGACTAACAAGCCTGACAATTGGGTTTTCTAAAAATTTAAGTCTTGAGTTAGGCTGTGTGTTTTGGATATCGTCCAAAAATCCAAGAAGGGCTGTAATTAAAGATGCACTTATGATTATGAATACGTACTTTGACATTGGTACAAATAAAAGTGCAATAGCTGCAAAAGATAAAGCGAAGATTATCCCGCCTCCCCGTGCCGATGGTTTAACAAGTACCATACCGGGGTGTTTGTGGGTATTTGGATCAGTCACAATTCCGCGCGCAGTCATGAGGCCTATCACTCTTGGTGCCAGTAAATAAGACAAAGACAGGCTGAGTATAAATAAAAAGAGCATTCTTAAGGTAAGCGGATTAATCAGAGGTTCAAACGGAACTGAAGCTAGAAAAATAATCCTAATGGTTGAAAGAGCAAGCATGCCACAAAACAAAAAAACCGCTATTGAGATAATTTCTTTCCCGTATCTTAAGTGATATTTTTGTGCCCCAAGAATTAGCGCTACCCCAATTATGAGTATCACCCAAGCAAGAATGGGAAGTGCAAAGATGTTTGCTTTATCGCTTAGCTGCATCTCTCCCCAAGGCATAGAATACCAAAGTGGAATCTTTGAAGTTAAGAATTCAATTCGCATAATCGAGTAAAGAGTATGAAAGATGTTTAGAACAGATACAGCTACAATAAATAATTTAATCTTTTTAAGATTTTTAGTTATGTTCATCTTACTTTAGGTGTGTGATACAGGTCTTTTAATTTTTTGCCAAGCATAACTCTTGTCTGAGCGTCAACGTAAGGTATAAACGAGTAGGTTAACAGATTTATTAAAATTAATGGGCTCTCGGAAAACTTTAAAATCTTTTTCCACAGTGGCCATTCTTCCGGCATTGGTAATGCAATCTTTGATCTTAAAATAACGGTTGGGATTAAAAACACCATTGTGAAAGTTAAGATGTAGCTCATGAGGCTTGGCAAACTGTAAGCAAATATTGTTTGTTTAATATCAGGATTAACAATTGTGGTTACTGTAAAACCAAATGTAATTAAAAATACCATATTAATTAAAAATACTCTTTTGTGGAGGTGATTAATAACCCAAGAAAGCTTGAGGTTTAGAGGTACTTTATCGCTTTTCAGAAAGCCTTTAACTGAAAGCGGAAAGTCAATTACTCCGTATCCCCAGCGTAGTAACTGTCTATACAAACTTTTGTAAGAATCAACATATGAAGAACCTTTGACCGCATCGGCTGAGAATGGGATGTAGTGGTTAACCCCTCTAAAATCTCCATTTCTCGCAAAAAATGCTCGCCAATAAAATATTGTGTCATCAATTCCAAGAGACACATCCCAAAAATCTGCATCTATTAAAGTTTGAAGAGATGTGGAATATGCTGCGAACGTATCTTTTGTTTGACTGTTATGCCAACCTGCCCAAGCTCCGAGTGTGCCTAGTGTTACAAAATTTGCTTCAATCCTCATAACTGCTGGAACATCCCAAATGTTGTTATTAAATAAATAAACAGCACTTGAGTAAAATTTATTGTTTCTTTTATCGGAAGTTAAATATAAATGAGTGAGCCTTGCGATATATTGTTGATCTAAGACGTGATCGGCATCAATTGTTGTAAAAATATAGTTTTTAATTGTTACACCTTTTTGTCTTAAAACTTCAACCCCGTGAGTTGCTCCCCAGGTTCTGTTTGCAGCTCCTGCCCCAACAGCCTCTCCCACTATACCTGCAGGGTGTTCAAAGATTAGAACATCATCAAACTTATTTATATCTTCGCCAAGTGTTTTTAGAATATTAGCTTTGGATTCTTCAAAATACTTTTGTTCGACAGTCAAAACAACAGTAATATTGTGAGGGTTAAAAGTTTGTTTTAGAAGAGCCCCTAGAGTTGCATTAATTACATCAAGGCCCTCGTTTACCATAGGTATTAAGACAAAATGTTTAACGTCGTTAAGAGACGCTGGTAGCGTTTCTTTATCTGGTAGTGTTTCAAAGTCCAGCTTTGTAAGTTCTTCTTGCCAGTTGGTTTTCATCTCTTGTTTAAATCTTCTGTATCCGACAATCCCAGCAACTGTTCCTTTAAAAGCAAGATAACACCAATAAACTGTCAGAAAGATCAAAAAGACAATAACGGCTCTTGGAAATAAAAACCCAAGCCAGAGGGGAGAAAGGATTACTGACCAGGTAAGAAGTCCCGGAATTATTTCAAGAAGCCTTTGAACTTGCTTGTCATGTTGTTCCACAAAATGTGCGATCATAATTATTGCCTTGGCAGGGAAAAAAGGTTTACCGTGTTATTATATGTTATTTCCTCAGCTTTTTCAGGGGTTATCTTTTTAAGCTCTGCTAAGCGCAAAATGGTTAAGTATAAATACGACGGGTTATTTATCTGTCCCCGGTATGGATAGGGTGTTAAAAACGGCGCATCTGTTTCCACAAGTACTCTATCTTCGGGTACTTTTTCAACAGTCTCTATAATAGAGGCTGCACTTGGATATGTGATAATCCCAGAAAAAGAAATATAGAAATTAAGGTCCAGTATTTTTTTCGCAAATTCCCAATCTGAAGTAAAGCAATGAAAGACACCAAAGACACTTTTAAATTCTTTAAGTGTTTCAAGAATGAGGTTATCAGCATTTCTGTTGTGAATAATAACCGGTAGGTGTGTTTCTTCTGCAATTGCCAGATGAATTTTAAAAAGCTCAATTTGTCTTGTAAGATCAAAAGGGTTTCTGTCTTTTGGTATATCGATACCTGTTTCACCAATTCCAACAACTTTACTTTCTTTAGATAAGGATTGTAGATCTTGCTTTATTTTAGTGGTAATTGTGTCCGGCATTTCATCTGGATAAACACCGACACTTGCGTATACTTCGCTGTACTTTTTTGCCAAAGCTACAGCAGCAAGACTATCGCTAGTCGAGGTTCCTATGGTAATTACTTTGGCGACATTTTGTGCATGCGAATCAGTAAGTATCTTCTTAATATCTTTAGAAACTAGCGGATCTGTTAGATGTGCATGCGAGTCTATTAACATAACCTATATGTTACTCTAATGATAAACTACACATATGACAACCTTTTTAAGAATTTCAACATTCGCCTTTCTTATAATGGTGTTTACACACAGTGCGGTGAGTGGAAGCATACCGTATTATTTTCAGCATGTAGAAAGTCTTGATCAACTTTTAGTAAAAACCAAAGAATTAAGTGTTTCGTGCAATACAGACACTATTAAGTGCGAGGACCTTGAAACCTTTTCTGGAAACTATTTAATTAAAAAAGTCCAAGCTTTTGGCGAGTTCTTTGAGGCAGTGTCTGACACGTTCACTAGTACCTTTCCAAGCCTTGTGGATGAGGGGTTAATCGCGTCAATCGACGATATTAAGACGCAAAACACAGCTCTTAAATTTACGACCGCAAATGCTAACCTTTCTCAGCTAGCTTCACAAGAAGAGACAACCAATCTGGCTCTTAAAGCAAATGCTGACTTTACAGATTTTCTATCAACCAATTTTCATTATCATAAATCAAAAAAAGTATTTAATTCTCTATACGCGACCTACGAGCTACTGGCCTTAGAAGAAAAGTCAGCAAGATCGTTTGGAGTTAAAACGCAACTTGTGGAAAAAGACTTGAAGAATGCTGCAAGGTATCTTGATCGAGCCGAAACGCAGATTAAACAAGCACAAAGCTATTACCAGAACGAAGAACAAAGCCCTGCAACAACAGCAAGTGTCAAAGCAGCAGTTTTGCAATCTTATGACAGTCTGGCAAAAGCAAACAACAGCCTACTTAGTGCATCGCGTATATTATTGCGACTTTCACAAGCCTCGTCTTGGGAGGATCCACATGAACAAAAGTAGTACTGAGTTTGCAAGAAGGTTACTTGTTTTAATTATAGCCTTGTCGGTAGCTTCCTTTATTTATGCGGTATATTTTCAAAACCCGCAAGCTCAAAATCCGAAGAAAGCATTGTTTAGTACAGCCCGTACTTTAAAAAAACAAGCAGAGGCGCAAAGAATAAAACAAACCTCAAATAGGATACAGCAGTATGTTTATTTTTTTGAGAAGAATGAGAAAGAACTTAAAGCGTTAGAAACCAGTGCGTCGGTAAATCTCAAGACTGATCTTAAATTAGACGAGTTGTATCTAGATGAACTTCTTGGAAAATAGACTTCTTAGCGTTTTCTAAAATATCTAGACAGTATGACTAATGTGATTGCGAAAAAGAGCGTAAATAACGCTCCGGTTGTCGCATTAAGTAGTGCAAAAGATTTTAGAAGTAAAAGTGTTGTGATATAGGCAGCCGGAGCTAGACTTTTTTTAAAGCATGTTTTGTATAATTTTTTTAGTTCGTGTTCTTCTCTTTTTTTATGCTTACTCATCGTTTTTTCAATGAAAAATAACAGGAGCGACATAAAACAAGCTAACTGCATAAAAAGCGTAAGTAGAAACAGCATCAAATATCTGATGTTTCCAGGGTTTTTATAAGTCATTAAAAACAAAGCTGCTCCAAAGAACACGGCAAGCATTACAACAACTGAATATAAAAAGCGAGGCATATCTAAGTTAGAGTTTAACATTAATCGAATTCAGTATAAAATAGCCCCATGCCATCTTATGTTATTGTTGTATTCATTGCTTTCTTTTTAGCTTTAGCTGCTTTACTAGTCGTTATACTATTACAACTTACCAAACTTAAAAAAGCACAGTTTGAAGACAATCAGAGTGTTTTAGTTGATTGGCTTAAGGACATGAAAGGGTCACTTGATCGCAATACCGATGTTTTAGATACGAAAATGGCTGAGCAGAAATCTTCTCTTAGTGAGGAACTGCGTTCATACCGTTCATCTATTGAAAATCAAACTAAAAATATCTCTGACCGTCTTGAGACAGCAGCTAAAATTGTGACTGACGTTCAGCACAATCTTGGTGTTATTACTGATTTTGGTAAAGATATAAAAGATTTAAGCGGAGTTTTAAAATCCCCAAAGCTACGAGGCGGTCTTGGTGAAACGTTTTTAAAGCAAATACTTGAAGCATATCTGCCAAAAGACTTATTTGCTCTTCAATACAGATTTAACGATGGGACAATTTGTGATGCTGTCATCTTTGTTCAAGAGGGCATAATACCAATTGATTCCAAATTTCCAGCTGAAAATTTTCAAAAAATGATTATGGCTGATGATATCTCACGAGAATCTATCAGAAAAGAATTTACCCGTGATGTTAAAAAGCGTATTGATGAAATTGCTTCAAAGTACATTAAGCCAAGCGAGAGAACAATAAGCCAAGCAATTATGTATATTCCTTCAGAGCCTATTTATTATGAAATAATCACCAACTCAAGTGAGGTAGAGGAATACGCAAAA
Source organism: uncultured Candidatus Saccharibacteria bacterium (assembly GCA_964540135.1). Taxonomy (GTDB): domain Bacteria; phylum Patescibacteriota; class WWE3; order UBA101185; family UBA10185; genus CAZCAQ01. Next base: position 41,144 of record CAZILK010000005.1, read on the forward strand.
CAAAAAGGGGTTTTCATGGTATCTCCAAACACTATCGTATATATGTTAAAAGTGCTTCTTGTTGCCTATAAATCTTATGAGATTCAAAAAAATACTGGAGCGGTTCTTAAGATGTTACTCGGACTCAAAACTGAAGCAGTAAAGTTTAATGACGATCTTGACTTACTTGATAAACATCTCGGGAATGCATCAAGTGCTATGGAAAAAACTAAAAGCAATTTTAATAAATTGTTTGGACGAATTGAGAATATAGAGGCTTTAGGAGATGTTGAGTTAGACCAAAGGCCGCTTAACATTGAACCAAAGAACATAGATTAATGACAAGTTTTACCCTAAATCCGTCACAAGAAAAAGCAGTTCATTTTGACCGGGGCAGCATGCTAGTTATTGCAGGTGCGGGGACCGGGAAAACAAGAATTATTACAGAACGGGTAAAGTATTTAATACAAGAAAGAAATGTAGATCCGCAAAATATTTTAGCGCTAACCTTTACTGAAAAGGCGGCGGGGGAAATGCTTGCAAGACTTGATGAAGCTATGCCTATTGGTTACGAAGAGCCGTGGGTATGTACATTTCACGCTTTTGCAGACAGGCTTTTAAAACTAGAGGGGCATGAGATTGGCCTTGATACTAGGTATAAAGTTCTAACTAAATCTTACGAGTGGCTGTTGTTTCGAAAGCATCTTTTCACCTTTACCATAAAGTATTATCTACCTCTTGGTAATCCTACAAAATTTATACGGGATATCCTCACTTTTATAGGTAGATTACAAGACGAATTGATATTACCAAAGGACCTTGAGACATTCTCAAAGACTTTTGCACCGGCTAATCTTGATAGCAAAGCTTTAGAGCTTGAGATAACTAAATGGCAAGAGCTTGCCTATCTTTATGATGCGTTCACCAAAGTAAAGCTTAAAGAATCGAGTTTATCTTTCGCTGATCTGATTTATTATGCATATACTCTTTTTGACCAAAGACCAAATATACTCGCTAAGTATAAACAGAAATTTACTCACATCTTGGTAGATGAATTTCAAGATACTAATTACTCGCAGTATCAATTAGTTAAGCTTCTTTACCCTTCAAGCGAAGATTCAATGAGATCACTTCTTGTTGTTGGCGATGACTCTCAATCCATCTATAAATTTAGAGGAGCTGCAGTTACAAATATCCTTGGTTTTATGAGCGAATATTCAACAGCGCAAACGGTTACTCTTAACGATAATTATAGATCTCAGCAAGCTATCCTTGATGCTTCATACAAAGTTGTTCAAAATAATAATCCCGAAACTCTTGAATCAAAGCTAGGGATTTCAAAAAAACTTATAAGTGCAGGCACGTCAAAAAAAGACATTAAGCCAAAAGCTGTGTGTTTGCAAAAAAGTGATGATGAAGTCGAGTATGTTGTGAAAGAAATCCTGAATTTACTGGCGACCGAAGAAGATTACACATACAAAGATATTGCAATTGTGGCAAGGTCCAATGCAGTGCTTGATTCTTTTGTCTTTGGATTAAGAAAATATGGTATCCCGTATCAACTTTTTGGTAACAGAGGTTTATATGAAACAGATGAAGTAAAAAATATTATCACTCTTCTTAGATTTATTTGTGATCCATTTAATGAAGACTTAGTTTTGCGAACTTTAAGTATACAATCATTTGGTTTTTCTCTTGATACCATTACTACCCTTTTTTCAACTGCCAAAAAGACTAGATCGGCTGTATGGGATATTTTAGAGGCTGATACAAGTCCAGTTAGTGAGAAGTTTTGTCAGCTAATTAAAAAATACCAATCATGGATTTTAAAATTTTCACCATCAGAATTTACATACGCAGTACTGTCAGATATAGGTTACGTGTCGCTATTTTTAACAGAAGAGACAATAGAGAATCAACTTAGTATTAAGAATCTTGATCTATATTTAACCCAGATCAAACGCTTTGAAATTGATTTCACTTCAGGCAACGGTGAACGCCCAACAATTTTTGATTATATAAAGGAGCTGGATTTTCTACTTGAAAGTGGTGATAACCCAGGTCAAGCAGAGATAGAAGACATTGATACGATCAGCCTACTTACTGTGCATGCTGCAAAAGGACTTGAGTTCGAAGCAGTTTTTATGGTTAATTTAGTTTCGGGAAAGTTTCCATCAGCAAATAGAACCGATTCAATTCAAGTTCCTCCTGAGCTTTTAAAAGAAGAAGTTCCTGAAGCTGATTCTCATATTGCTGAGGAACGAAGGCTGTTTTATGTTGGGATGACACGAGCAAAAAACTATTTGTATTTAACATATGCTCTTGATTATGGAGGTAAACGTGCCAGGGTACCTAGCGGCTTTATAAAAGAAACAGGTATTGTTACCGATGTAATTCTGCCAAACGATGCATCCAGCCAACTATCACAAATAGGTCTTTTTGGACTTGAGAGCGGATTTAAGAGTCCGCAAATCCATAAACTTAATAAACTTCGGCTTCCGCCACATTTTAGCTATTCTCAAATTGAGACTTTTAATACATGCGGGCTTAAATATAAATACAGCTATGTCCTAAACATCCCCACTGCTCCAAGTAACGTTTTAAGCTTTGGTCAATCGATACATAACACTTTAAGAGATTTTCATACAAGACTTATGTTTAATGAAAAGCCTAGTCTTCCTGAGCTGTTAAGTTTATACGAAGATAACTGGATTCCCGCAGGATATATGGATAAAACACATCTACAATTAAGATTTGAGGAGGGGAAAGAACTCTTAGAAAAGTATTATGCAAAGAACGCAGCTAAAAACACTAAGCATATGGCAATTGAGAAAGGTTTTAGTGTTTTAATAGATGGCTCAAAATACAGAGGTAAGATTGATAGAATTGATGAGCTTGCAGATGGTGTTGAAATAATTGATTATAAAACAGGCTCTTCAAAGCACTCAGATGAGGATTTTGATGACCAGTTGAACTTTTACGCATATGCAGCAACCACTGCACTTAACCTCAGGCCCGTTAAGTTAACTTACTATTTTCTAGAGTCCGAAGAGATCCGTTCTTTTACAGCAGATCCTAACCTTTTTTCCAAGACGACAAGTAAAATTGCTGCATCAGCAGAAAAGATTAAGAATGCTGAGTTTGCAGCAACCCCAGGAATGCATTGTAATTGGTGTTCGTATAAAGATATTTGCCCTTTTGCATATAAGGGATAGTTCCATCAAATATCAATGTTTGTGAATTTATTTAGTAACCGAATTGCGCTTGAATAGTACTTTATTCTTGGCAGTGCGAATTCGACTTTCTCGCCACCAAACTTTTCTTTAAAATGAGCGAAACCTTCCCAGGTAGTTGTTTGGGAAAATCTTGCATCGGCCACTCCTTCAAAATCAAGCCATCTATATCCAAATCTTTTTAAGCCCAGAAGTGATTCCCAAACAAGATTATAGCCTGATTTGTTTTTTCTGCCTTCTGCACTAGTGCCGCCGTACATAAACCATACATTTTTATTAAACCCTAAGAAATACTTCCCGCCAAAAAGCTCGTTGTTTTTGCCATATACCAAAAATAACACCCCTTCTTCGCCAAATATTTTCGCTTGTTTAAGCAAATGTTCTTGTGAAGTAGTTGTGAATCTTTTCTTCTTTTTTGTTTGTGTTACTAAGGTATAAAAAGCAATTAGTTTGTCTTCACTTGGGTTAACAATTCTCTCAACTCTTGCCCCCTCTCTCACCGCTCTTTTAATGGAGTATTTGGCGCTGTGAGAAAAGCTATTCCAGATATCATTTTCTTTTTGAGTTAAATCGATAAAAAGGGTTGATGGGGGAGACATCACACCTTTTGAGGGCGTAAACCCTGCTCGATCAAGGATTGAAACATCCTGAAGTAAAGAGGGTTCAACTTTAAGAAATAGTGCTTTATGTTTTTTCATGAAGATTTCTATCTCTTCAAGATCGCTTTGAGAAATGCTTGGTGATCTTTGAATTTTAGCGAACTTACCAAAAGTGGTTGAAAGAAGCGCTATATTAATGCCGTTTGAGGTCTTAAGGTGTTCCCAGCCATAGATCTTTAAATACTCAAACCATTTTTGGGATTGCCTTATATCTGTTATTTCTAGATAAGTTTTTTGAGCTTCAGTAGTTTCCATCGTAAGTTATTTGCTGTATTAAACGCATTATAATAGACATCGTTTATTACAAAGTCATAAGAATCCATATACTCAACGTGAGTACCTCCAAAGCGCAGTTTAAAGTTAGTAAATCCATACCAAGAATCTTTTTTATTCTCAGGATCTTTAGCAGCTCCCCACATGTCAAATAAAGTACAGTCCATCGATTTCCCAAGTTTTATTGCTTCCCACCCAACAAGTGTGCTGGCCTGTAAACTTTTGTAATTCTCATCAGATCCGCCATAAGGGTAGTACACTACATGTTTGTATGTAAAAAGCATCCACGATGCTATCGGGATCTCATTATGAATTGCTGTAACAATGTGTGCAATATCAAGGGGTTTAAATATCTTCCATATTTTCTCGTAGTACGGCTTTGGATGAATATAGTATTTTTGTCTGACTGCAGTTTGTGCAAAGAGGGTATAAAACTTTTCGAAATCTTCTAATGATTCCGCGAGTTCAATTGTAACCCCTTGTTTTTGTGCATATCTTAGATTGTATCTGTGTTTTGTATGGAGCCTTGAGAGGAGCTCTTCTTCTGGTCTTGCTATATCAAGAAGTACGTTGTATTTAGCGAAAGTATCTCGCGGTGATTTTCTTAAGCCTACTTTAGTTATTTTTTCTAAAGCCTTTGTTTCATCGCTAGAGCCTTTGATAATGTCTGGTACATCAAAGTTAATTGCAACGCATCTATTTTTAATTAATGAGCCTTTTAGCTCATCCCAGTTAATATCAAACGAGCTTATCTTTGGAGCATACGCAAACCGGTAGTTTGTTAGTGGAATTTCATGAGTTGTGTACTGGATTTTACCCGCAGTATGAGACGTCGTTCCGTATTCGGTTTTAAACCTCCCCCACTCAGGGGATTGTATTACATGCTGATGCATGGAGTCATTATATCCTAGCCATTTTCATTGACCAATGGGCATTATTTCTATATCCTAGTTATAAACACCAAAAGGTGTGGTATAAAGGAGACCGATTTGCAAAAACGGCAAATCACAAAAGGCTCGCTAGTGGAAGGTTTAATAACAGGCCATTACGGGCCTTTTTCTTGCAGGGTTAATTTTGTTTCCGAAACTTTTCTAAACTAAAAAACATCTCTTTGATTTGTTTTGCGCTAAAGCTCTCAGGTCTTAGTGTTGGCTCACATCCTGTGATAATAAGTTCTTCTTGGCTTAAAGTTTGTTTGATCATCTTCCTTGGTTGAGAGAAGAACCTGTTTGTAAATCTCATATACTTAACTGTATTAAGTGCGGTTGCATCATCTGCTCTGTCAAAGACAACAATTCCTCCGTCTACTTTTGGAACAGGGTTAAACATACCTCTTGGGACTTTCTTAACTAGGACAGTTTTATAAAATGCCTGAATGAAGGCTGTATGCATATTCATCTCCCCTTCTTTTGCGGTTATTTTTTTAGCAACTTCGTATTGAACTAAAAATGCACATCTTTTAGGTTTAGATTCTATGAGGCAAAGCGTCTCAATTATTTGAGACGCTACATTGTATGGTAGCGAACCACAAACTTTCAAGTTTGGGTGAGATAGAGCTGGGAGTGTGATAAGAGCGTCTGAGTTCACTATCCGTTCGTTCGGAAATTGAACCGTTAGTTTTTTTGACAGCTCGTCATCTTTCTCAATGGCTAAAAACTCAAACGTGGCGGTTTTTCTATAAGTCAGTAATTCCTGTGTAAGAACACCACCACCAGGGCCTATTTCAACAACAAAATCTCCGTTCTCAATACCAAGAGCCTTTGCCATTATGATTGCAGGGATTGTGGATTTTAAGAAATTTTGTCCTAAACTTTTTTTTAACATTCTGTTTTATGACTTGAATTTGCCTCTACTTGGGGCTATTGTAGCATGCATGGCAGAATTTAATGTTGCGCTTGAAAACACCAGAAGCCTTTATAATGTTGGGTCAGTTTTAAGAACATCTAGTTTTTTTGGTCTCAAAAAGCTGTTTCTCATAGGCTACTCCGGTAAAAGACTCTTACCTAATGGTAAATACGAAATTCATGAAAAGATTGCGAAAACCTCTCTTGGTTCATGGGAAGACGTTTTAGTCGTAAGCTTTAACACATCTGAAGAATTTGTAACTTACTGTGCCAGTGAGGGAATTACCGTTTTGGCAGTTGAGCAAGCATCAAACTCTAAGAGTTTATATAACTACAACTTGCCAGAAGAAACCTCTGTGTTAGTGTTTGGGAATGAGAAGGATGGGGTTAGTAAGGTAATATGTGATGCATCACAAGCTATACTGGAGATTCCAAGAACAGGAATACACAATTCTTTGAATGTTTCAGTAGCATGTGCTGTTGTTGTTAGCTTTTTTGTTAAGAAGTAATCTTAATTATTCTTTTGCGTTAGCATCGTTCCTGTACAAGTAAATGTATGGGTTTATATGGAGATTAAATGGGAAAGTCACTTCGTGTCTTAAGACCATTTTATAATCTTTTTCCTCCAGGTTACCGATTTCAGGGCTGTCGTAAGAGAAGGTGTAAACCTTTGATTTACCAGTATGAATCTTTCTCCAAGCTCTATTGATTGATATCTGAGAGTAGGTTATACCTTCTGTTTTTACAAGCTCATCTGCTTTTGCGAACATATAGTTATTTGAAAGTACAAAGTTCATTGAATACTGATAATTTAGTATCCCTAAAAATAATACAAACGGGAGTACAAATAGGTTATAAATCTTTTTGTATGGGGTAATTAAAGTTAGGGCTAGGAATATAAACATTGGGAATGCGGGAAGCAGGTATCTATCAAACATCTCAGATATTAAAAGCATCAGCATCATATATCCGCCAAAAAAGTAAAAGAAAACATTATTTTGTTTTCTAATATAATATATAAAGATTCCCGGAATTAGACCTGCTAAAAGTGTTGCCACTAGTTGCCAGTTTGTAAAAATATCGTAGATAAATCGATACTGATAAGCAGTGCCGTGGATATTCATTGTGTAGTACCCAAAGCGTGTAAAAGTATTTTGGATAAATGGAAATTCTCCGGGCCCTATTCTATTAGGATTAAAGTATTTATTTACGAGAAGTAGGCAGGCAACAATGGAGAGAGCAAGAATGATAGTTTTTCGGAGTGTTATCTTTTTAATCACAAGTAGAAATACTAGAGGAATTGACAGTGCTGCTGTGTAGACTAGATTTGCCCAGCCAAGTGAGAATACGAACTTAAGATCTTTGAATTTATCTAAGGTAATATCTTTCACATTCATTTCTTCAGTTCTCGGGAACAGGAAATAGTAATACAAGATAATCCCAAGCGTAAAGACAAGCTGAATTAAGGCGTATTTCCATTTCCTTGAGGCAACAAGATAACAAAGATAAGCAATACCTGTAACTATTGAAACTTGCTTTACGAAAAACCCAAGCGCGACACCAATATTTGATGCAATGAGCCATTTAAGCTTTAAAGAATTTGTTGCTGTTAAGAAAAAATAAACAGACAGTAAGGTAAAGAACAAGTAAAAGTTCTCTGCCATAAATCCCCAGATTGAATACACATGAAATGGGTTTAAAAAGAACAAAAACGAAAGCGTTAAAACAGATAACTTATCTTGCGTGAAAAACTTTGAGATGATCTTTGCAAATATATAGAAGTTAAGCACTGAGAACACAAGAGTAAGAATAGGGAATTTTGTTGACCCGGTTACGAGACTAAAAAACATTCCCAGGAGACCTTGTAAATAAAAAGTGTTTGCTGTCTCTGGTCTTAGTGTAAAGTTGCCTTTAATAAACTCAAGTGTGGTCAGAGTTCTATTCCAGTCATCGTTTTGGATAAAATTTACCTTTAAACTAAGTGGCAACAGAATTAGAAATAAAGCAAGTGTGATTAATTCTAAATAGTATTTTTTAATCTTCATTGATCTGGTTCCGTTAATAAATAAATTGTTGTGTAGCCTGTTCTCCATGGTGCATTTTGGACGTTCTCATACCCTAAGTCAATTTTATTACCTTTAATACCGCCCCCAATATCCTCAGCTTTACAAAGACCGTACCCCTCAACATAGAAATATGATCCCATGGTAATTATCTTTGGATCAACAGCACAAGTGCCTTTTCTAACAGGAGTCCCGCTAAAGGTTAGACCTCGGCAGCCAACACAGTTTCCATCGTACTTTGTCGCCCACACTTCTAGTTTATTCCAGTACTTTATTTTACCAGCTCCAGGCAGTTCAATCTCTTTCCAGACAACTTTAGTTCCTTTTGCAATAACTTCGGTAACCGGCGGGGTAGTTTTTGTGTTTACAACCTTTTTGTCTAATACTTCATTCTGCCAGAATGTTACAAGATAGGTTATTTCTTTTGTACCTTCTCTGCCTTTTTTTACCGTCTTTTCTGTTCCAAGCTCAAGACTGGAATCGTACTCATATTCTGTATCAAATTTAATTGATTGTGTTTCAACAGCTTTTTTTTGTTCAAAAGCTGTTTTAGTTTTCATCACAAGAGCATCTGTAAAGGTATCTTGCGTAAGTTTAACTGTTTGTTTTTGTGATAGGCCCTTATTACCTTCAAGTAGGTAAAGGGCAAAAAGAGTGAAACAAAGTACAAATAGTTTTAGTTTCATAATGCTGTACGTATTTTAATGCCTTTGCTCTATAATGTCAGTACTAGCAATTTATGATTTCTTCAACCTTAAAACATTTCTTAAATGCCAAAACACTGCTAGTTGTCGCTGTGTTTATCGTGGCCATATGTTTTAGATTAACCTTGTTTTCTAAAAATGCTAAAGATGAGCTTACTTATAAAAGGGCAGTTAGTGATTTAGTTGCAGGAATTAATCCTTACGACAAAACCATTGAATCGTATAAAACTGATGAAGACACGGGTGATCATGGGTATGCTTATTTGCCGGGACTTTTGTATATTTACACCGCGGCGTATTCACTTCACTTTCTAGCGGATATCCCTGTTAAATACTTGCTTAAGATTCCAATACTTATATGTGACTTGGCAATTGGCATTTATATTTTCAAAAAGATTGCCAAAACACATTATCTTATGGGTCTCTTTGGACTTATATTGTGGTTTTTTAACCCATACATGTTAATTCAACAGAATTATACGTTTACAGAACCGGTTGCTCTTATCTTTTTACTTCTTGCTATTGCCTACTTTAATAAAGAGACCGTCTTGTCAGGGGCAACGTTTGCTTTAGCGGTTATTTTTAAGACTCTTCCTGCAATGGTGTATCCCGTATTCTTTTTAAGACAATCTTTTAAAGACAAAAAGATATTTGTAGCTGCAGCCATTCTAGTATCACTTGCCTTTGCTCTCCCGTTTTTTGAAAGTGTGGATGATTTTCTTAAAATGCTAAATGGATCGCTTTTTGTCCACGGGAGTAGAGCAGTTCAAGGCCGGCCGTTTTTATTCTATATAAGCTATTACCTTGGGATTGAATTCATTCAAACTCTGCCTATAAAGCTCTATTCCATGTGGGCATTCTTTGGTGGATTTATAATATCACTTGTACTTTATAAGATGAAAGTAACAAGTCTGTATGTAAACACTGCTTCAGTCTTTCTCAATTTTTATATTTTTAACCCTGTCTTTAATAGAAGCTATGTTTTGTGGATCCTGCCTTTTTATATAATTGGAGCTTCCGAACTCTTTAAGAATAAGAAGTGGCTATATTACACGAGTCTGTTTTTGTATTTTAGCTTTTTCTATTGGTATTTAAATCAATGGAGCGATGGTTTTCAAATCTCAAAACCACACAAGATTTTTAATTTCTGATCAGTTTTTTCTTGTAACGCAGATAGTATAGGTTCATTAACGATAGAGTAATAAATGAGATTACAAACCCTGTGTATATAAATGGATTTTTGTAAGTAAGCGTAATATTGTCTCCTGCTTTTACACCTTCTAAACTTAAATAACCGTATTTCCCATTTTTAATGCTGCCTTTATTGGTATACCAGAAAGGAGAGTAGGTAATCGATGTGATTACTTCTCCTGTTTTTTCAAAATTCGATTCACTAACTATAAAAGAATGCTTTAGGGGGTGACTGTTTGTTTTTTTGACAGAAACTATTTTAGTACTTGTTGGAGTATAGATTCTAAGAACATGATCCCAGTCAAAGTCTTGCAAATTATCATATTGGATTGCACGGTCAAGGATAGCGTAGTTATTAAAGTTGGCAAATAAGAAGAGTGGTATTTTAAATTCAGCTTTTTTAGTTACACCACTTGAAATAACTCTAGGAGAAATAATTACATCTGCATATTTTGTAATCTCATTAAGCTTGTGTCTTTTGGCTGTCTCTCCTATATCGACACTACCAAAGAGATATTTAAATCCGTTTAGCGTATAGGCATCTTTTACAGCGTTGTAGCTTGGAAATAAAAAGGCGTTATAGTCGTTTAGAATAACACTCATCTTCCCTGTATTTTCTAGGTAGTTGTAATATGGAAGCTTATCCATCTCAATTTTTGGATCCATTTTCAAAAAATTAAAAGAGTATGTGTTAACTCCAAGAGTTGACGGACCTAACAAAACCTCAGCAAACATTAAAAGTGGTAGCACTAAAACAACGAGACTTAGTTTTCTTTTAAATTCAAGCTTATTTAAAAACAAGACTGTTATCATTACCATTGTTGGTATCATAAATACCAGAAACGCAGGTAAAATAGTTAGCCTGTTAAATAGTGGAAGCTTAAACACCAGTTCGCTAACAGGATTATAGGTTGAAAGTATAAGACCGGTTATAAAAAGCAATATACTATTTAAAACAAGCCTATTTTTGGTTGTTTCTTTGTATTTTAGAATAAACCAAAGTAACGCCAGAACAAATAACACTGCCCCAATCATCCCTGGAGTAAAACTTGGGGTGTAATAAAGTTTTTTTAACGGGAATATATAGTGAAGTATGTTTTCAAAATGGATGCGTGATACTCGCCATCCACTGGCATTTGCTGATATTCTGCCAGCAGCAGTAGCGATCAAATAAGCACCTGGAATAAGCTTTATGCTGTAAACCATAAAACCGATTACTGGAGCAAGTACAAAGCTTTTATAGGCAAATCTGTAGTTTAAAAAAACATAGCACACCCAAAATACACAAGTTGCAATCGCCATATTCATATTACCTTCAAACAAAAAACCAATGCTTACACCGGTAAGTACTATATATTTAAATTTCTTCTCCTTAGCATAGAGATGTGTGAAAGCAAGTAATGCGGGAACCCATTTATATGTAAAAAGATATTCAATGCCAACACCTGGAGAGAGCCTTAATGCTAAAAATGCATTGTAAGTAAACATGACAGCTCCGAGAAGTGCTACCCATTTTTTTAAAGCCAGTACCCTGAAAAAAGCATATGCCAGGTACGAACATAACAACACTTGTAGGATAATGAAAGTATTTGCTGCAACAAATACATCTTTAACTATAATAAAGACCCAAGTAAACGGTGAGAAGTAAACTGAGAGTGGGCTTGAAAATGCGTCGTAACCGCCGCCAGTGTATGAGTTCCAAATTGGCGGGAGCTTGTAGTTTAGGGCACTCTTTTGAAAGAAATCAAAGAATGTAATTTGGAGATTGTTGAAGTCCTGTGCGCTAAGTGTCTGCCCGCTGATTAAAAATTTATTGAAATAAACTAGGACAAATAGAAGTAGTAAGAAAAGTACAAGCTTTGAATCTATAAGATATTTTTTTAATCCCGCTAGTATAAATAGTAAATAAAGGATAGGTGCAACTACTAGAAAGATCAAAAGCAATGTATTTACGAAATCAAACATAGAAATTAATCCCAGCTGAAATTACTCCTATTATAATCCATGTCGTCCATAAACTTATCAATATCATTTTCCTTCTTGCCTTTGTAGGCTTGGTTTTGAGATCCGCCTTTAAAATCAAGAAGTTCTTTGGGAATTTCAAATATGAATCTACTTGGGAAGTTACTCTGAATACTGCCAAAGTACAATCTTGAGTTTGCATTTGTTATATGTATTTTCTCCATAGCTCTTGTTATTGCAACATAGCAAAGTCTTCGTTCCTCTTCTAACTCTCCAGTTTCCATCAGAGCTTGATTGTGAGGGAATAGACCCTCTTCAGCACCTATTAAAAAGATGTATTTAAACTCAAGCCCTTTAGCTGCATGAATTGTCATTAAAGTTATACAGATTGTGTTTTCGCTGTTTGGTTTATCAGAGCTTTCAATGAGTGCAACATTTTCAAGGAAATCAGCAAGATTTACAAATTGAGCAGTAACTGAGAAGAGCTCTTTTATGTTTTCGATTCGTGAAAGGTTTTCTTCTGTTCCATCGTTTAACCATTTTAAATAACCGGTTTTTTCTAAAACATCTTCAAGAAGTTCGTTTGTGCTAAGTTCTTGTGATTTTTGACACCACTCTATGAAAGGCAGATTAGTCTTTTCTTCGACTGAAGCTAGATTCCATCCCAATTCTTTGAGTTTATCTTTTGATTTATCACCAATACCTCTTGGCGGTGTGTTGATTATTCTCTCCCATGACACACTGTCTTTTGGATTATGAATAACACGAAGATAAGAGATAACATCTTTTATCTCTTTTCTAGCATAGAATCTAAAACCACCAATTATTCTGTACGGTAAGTTAAACCGAATGAGTTGTTCTTCAATGGTTCTTGATTGCGCATTGGTTCTATATAAAACAGCAATTTCGTTAAGTTCAATACCAGAAGTTGCTAGTAGTTCAATTTGTGAGCATACATAAAACGACTCATCTTTTTCATCGTTAGCACTGTAAACAGTAATCTTTTCTCCCCTGCCTTTATTTGTCCACAGGTCAAGTGGAATATGTGTTTCATTATTATCAATAATATTTTTTGCAGCAGTTAGTATTGTTTGTGTTGATCTGTAATTTTGCTCAAGATTAAAGATTGCAGCGTCTGGATAGTCTTTTTGAAAGTTAAGAATATTGCGGTAATCCGCACCTCTAAAAGAGTATATAGCTTGTGCCATATCACCAACAACAAACAGGTTTTTGCTTGCTTCTGCAAGCATCTTTGTAATGACATACTGTGCTTTATTTGTGTCTTGATACTCGTCAACTAAAATATACTTAAAAGCTTTTTGGTATTTTTCAAGAACAAGAGGTTCTCTTTTAAATAAATTTACAGTTTCAACAAGTAGATCATCAAAATCAAGTGCATCGTTTTTTCGCAGTCTTTTTTGATACTCGTAGTAGACTTTACCAACAGTTTTTTGGAAATAGCCTTTTGCGTAATTCTCATATTCAAGAGGTGCTATCAGTTCCGACTTTGCACTTGAGATTGCTGACAGAATTGATTTCGGGCTTACTTCTTTTGAGTTAATTCCAATGTCTTTCATAATGCCTTTGATCAAGGAAGCTTGATCGTCAGTATCATAGATAACAAAAGAAATCGGGATGCCTATTTTACCTCCGTCTTTTCGTAAGATTCTTGAACATATAGAGTGGAAAGTTCCTGCCCATGTAATTGAACTGCCTGAAGTGTTAAGGAGTTTTGCAGCTCGCGCTTTTATCTCACCAGATGCTTTATTTGTGAATGTAACAGCAAGAATGTTATGTGGGCTAACATTGTGTTTTGCAATAAGGTTAGCAATCCTGTGAGTTAGTACCCTTGTTTTACCGCTTCCAGGTCCTGCCACAACAAGAGCCGGACCATCTAGATGTTCTACAGCATTTTGTTGTTGTTCGTTTAAAGTATTCTCCATTTAAGTCTTACTCGAATTTGTACGCATGGTCTACTTCAATACCGTATTTGCCAAAACCATGATCAAGTAGTTGTACCATATCACCTTTTCGGTCGATACTATTTAGTACAACTCCAACAAGTTCCACATCATTATTTCGTGCATATGTAATTAGGCAAAGTCCGGCTTCTTCTGTGTATCCTGTTTTAAACCCCTCTACCCCAGGATATGTTGTTAATAGATTTGTTTGATTATATAGCGGGATAAATTTGTGATTATTTGTTCCTTCAATTGAGTATTCTACAGTTTTTGCAATTTTTCTAAGGCTCGTATATTTTAGTGCGTAGCCAGTTAATTTAACTAGATCTTCTGCAGTAGAGTAAGTTTTATCATCAAGTCCTGAGGGATCTGCAAAATAGCTATTAGTCAGCCCAAGTTCTTTACCTTTTATATTCATCCAGTGAGTGAATGTTTCAACATCCCCAGCTGCTCCTTCAGCAATTGCAGTTGCAGCATCGTTACCGGAGTTTAAAAAAAGACCATACAAAAGCTCTTCAAGTGTATATACCTCTCCCTCTGTAATACCCATTGAGTTTTCGCCAATATTCGCAGCTTTGCTTGAGATGGTTATAGTGTCGGTCAAATTTTTATGTTCGACAGCAACGACAGCCGTCATTATTTTCACAAGACTTGCAATCGGTACTTTTTTAGACTGGTCTTTTTTATAAAGCACCTCACCGTTGTTGATGTTGACTAAAAAAGCGTACTTCGCAACAACCTCAGGCGCGCCATTAAGATCGTATTTTTCAAGAAAAACAAAATCTTTATCAGGTAGATAGGAATTTATAAGTGTAGTTTTATATGCATCTGTTTGTTTAGCAGTCCCTGTAATTACAGGTTTTTCATTAAATGTTTTAATATCTATCACTTTTTTAATACCAAAAATACCTAAAAACACAATTAAAATTACACTAAGTGTTATAGACAAAAAAAGAGCAGTAGATTTAGCAAACTGAGTTTCCTTTTCCTTTGAGGCTTGAACTTTATAGTGTCTGAAATCCATCATAGGCAAAGTTTATTTTACCTGAAATTTGTAGTGTATAGATATAGTTGTTTAGTTTTGTATAATTACGATATGTCAGACGAAACCAAACCAAATCCGAGTGAACTGACTTCAAGTGCGAATCTTGTAGTCGATTTTTTTCTGTTAGCTGAAAATCAAGCTGGAGCTATCCCATCTTTGAGAGAGACTATCAGGCAAGCTGTAAGTGGGAAACCTAGGCGTAACATAGAGTTGGACATAGAGTTTTTACAAGAGAACAAATATAAAAGCATGGCAGATCTAATCGAGTTGATGCCCGAGGAGGTTGGAATTGTTTTCTCAGCTGTCTTACAGGCTGCCGAACCAGAAGATGATGAATTAGAGATTGTCCAAGCAACTGCTTTGGATACCGAAACAATACAAGATGTAGCGGGTGTACTTGGTGTTAATCCAGCTTCTATTCCAGCTCACGGTAAAGCTTTTCTTGAATACATGGCTAGATTAACAAATCATGTAGGGCCTTTGTTTGAGATACAACAAGTTGCGAGCTCTTATGTTGTACAGGGCTTGGAGTTCAGTTCGGCTCCACTTTCTTTTCTTGTTGAAGCTCAACCTGCTGGATCAAATCTGTGTGTTGCATATGCTCTACGGCACATATCACTTGCGGCAGGATCTCCTCACGAGGTCGGTACCATAACTGACTTGTTACCCATAGCTCCAGATGGTTTTAGACGTTTTGTTGATGCTGATAGTGCGATACAGACATTGCAAATAGCTAGACCAGTACCAAATTCAGAAGGTTTTATTCCGATCGTGTCTAAGATGACAGAAGGTAGAGGAGCCATACTGATGGCGCTTGGCGATGATCATGCTGTTGCAGTACTTGGTTCAAGACAACGCAAGGGAGGTACATTAGAATTTTTGGTGGCTAATTCACTCCCTTCTTATGAAGTGGATGGGGTGACAGAGAGAGTGCAAGGAGATAAATTAGTCTGGGCAAAAGCTACAAGCCTTGTAGAACAATGCTTAAGAAGAAGTCCTCCGGGTTCAGATCCAGTTACGAATATTAAGTTTTACGCTTTTGATTAATTATTACTTTAGGCTGAGGCTCGTTTTAATAAATTCAACAAATAATGGATGTGGGTGAAAAGGTCTTGGTTTGTATTCCTAGTGGAACTGAGCTGTAGCTAAGTCCTTCGTTTTGAATTTATACTAACTGGAATCCGTTCTTCCTCAGGTCTTTAAGATCTCTGACAGCTTGTGTGAGAGCAGCGTGCATTCCCTCATTCGGTAGGTCTAGGAAATTGTATGATGGCGACGGAGTCTCCTGTCCTTGATCGAATGTAAAAATGCTCCCTACCCCTACTTTTGATACATCCATCCTTAGTGGGTTGTGTTGCCTATTTTTGTCTCCACCTTGCGCATTAGAGGCTGTCCTTATAGTGGTTGCGTTTCCGAATCTATCTTCCATGTGTATATACGATACACTAGCCCCAGTTTTATCTGTTATTTGTTTGAAAACTATAGTATTGCCGTTGTCTCTAAGCTCTTGCCTACGCTTACTGGTGAATGCACCTTCCTCAACTGGTGCTATATTAGCCACAGCTTCTGTAACGTAACGCTCGAAGGCAGAGGGGTCAATTATGTTCAGATCTTCTTGAATATTTGCAGTTAAATATTCAGTGTTGATAGTTTCGGCTACCTTGTTTTCAAAGTCCGGAACTTTAGCATGCATCACAATTAAATTGTTTAGAATATAAGCCAGAGCAGCCTGATCGTTATCTTCTCCTTGTGCTTTTGCATAAGTTTTTTTTAGAGAGGTGCCTTTTTCATCATCTCCGAATAATAGAGTTATATCTTGGTTTGGTAGTCCAGCGCGAATGTCTCCTACAACTCTTTTAGCCATACGCCCTAAGAACGATCGTTGATCACCCTCATGAACATTGTCTGACCTTCTTGCATAGTAAAGAGCGTGCTTGGCTCTATTGGTAACTTGATTCTCATCCAATCCTAACTCTTTAGCACTCTTTAAAAAGTCGAAAGTCTCAAGAAACATTTCGGCTACTTCTGCCGAATTCCTTTCATTTAAGGCAAAGTTTCTTGGTCTGTACCCGGGATGATCACTCCATTTTCTGCTTCGATCAGTAGTTTGTACTATATCTCTGAGTGCTTGTTGTACGACAGGGTAGTGCTCAAGGTAGGCTTCTTGAGGAACCAAAGGTAGCTGATCTTCTAGTCGTTGCAGTTCTGCTTTCCAGGGACTTTCTTTCTCCCCAGGGATTAATTGAGTTATTGATTCTTTGCCTTGTTCAACCACCTTTTAATTATGTAGTTGACAAAAGACAGTGTCAACATTATAGATCCACTGGATCTAAGGTCAGTAGCTAGACATTACTGCTAACTACAGGTTCTCAAAGCATCACTTGCCGCCAGCCTTCAGCGCCTCCTTAATGAATTCAACAAACAATGGATGAGGGTGTAGTGGTCTTGATTTGTATTCTGGATGAA
>CAZILK010000006.1:0-4899 GCA_964540135.1 uncultured Candidatus Saccharibacteria bacterium
GTTTCGTTATCCATGCTTTTTACGTATTGCTTGCCCTCAGAAGTTAGTTCATACAATTCTCCTTGTTTTATTACAAAGTCCTTTTTTAACAATTGATCCAGGTGAAATTGAAATTGATTATTCTCCATTTCTGGATCAGGCTTTAATTCCGAATAGCGAAGCCCAGTAGAAAACATTAATTTTTTAAGTATTTGGTTTTGAGTTTGGTGTAAGTTGTTCATAAGCTCATTTTAGTAGGTTTTTGAGGTATTTCTAGTCAAGCGGTGTTGACTTAAAAATGCTAAGTAGAGAGGGGGCTACGCGGAAATCCCTTAGATTGTGACCTATAGTTGCAAAGGCTAGTCAAAGCGGTATAATAGGCAAACTATACTTTGGAGGCAAGATGAAAAAGAAATTTAAAGTCGGTGAGATAGTGCAATGGGATGAAAGGCACCCGTTAGCGAATATCGGTCGTGTTATTGACACCTGGATTAGCAGCTCAGGAATTGAGATGATCCAGGTAATGTGGCTTTCCTTTCATGCAGACGGAACAATGTTTGATGTTGAAAAGTCAGGCAGCCTGATTGCTGCAGAGTTTTCTCTCAGGAAGTAGTGCCACAGCCCAGAAGAAGTGTTTAAAGGTTTGCAACTTTAATTCATATAAAAAGTTGCAAACCTTTCCTAAACTTTCCTACAAACAAAAAACACCCGTGCAGAATCATCAGTTACATCCATACCATTTTGACCGCAAACCTTTACAATTTCAAACATACCAAGTCTAGCTTTAACTTCCTCCAACACATACGAAGTTTCGTAAATATCTTCCTCGTGCAATTTGTAATCACCGCTCGCCTGTTTTTCAAAAACTTTTACATTCCACTTAAACTTGTTCTCTTCTTGAAAAACCTTCATAAGCAAATGGTTTTCGCCAAACTGCCTAACACCAGCATCAGCAGAAGCGAGCTTTTGTAACCTAGGTAACGTGTTCATGTCAAAAATAAAAATTCCTCCCGCATTTAAATGCGCGTGAACCGATTTAAAAGTTTGCTCCCAGTCATCAAGTGTGGCCAAGTGATTGATAGAATCGTAAATGCACAAAATAATGTCAAAAGTGCTCTCCAAGTGAAAGCTGCGCATATCCTGTTGAGTAAAATCAACATTAGGAAGCTTGGCCCGCGCAACATCAAGCATGCCTTGCGAAAAATCCAACCCAGCCAATTTGTATTCCTGTAGGTGCTCCAAAACGTTTCCTGTTCCACAGGCAATTTCTAGCAAACTCTTAGCATTTGGAGCAAACTCACCAATAAGCTGCTTAATAAATGCCGCTTTGGTTTCTTGAGAACCTTCGAGTTGATCATAAAATTTCGAGTAAACGGAGTAGTCTGCCATTTTTATATTTTATCAAATCCCGCATCTTCAATCACTTTTTTAGCGTTTTCCCACTGACCTTCAAAGATAAGATGTCCCTTAAGATCAGCATAAGGCACCCACTTTAGTTGTTTCAATTCTTCTTCCTGAATAATCAGGTCATCCTTATCTCCGGTAAAACGAACCACAAACTGAAATTTTTCCTGCCCTTGCCACATAATGCCATGTTTATTGTACATAGCTTCCCGAATATGCCTGGGCCAATCGTATTTTATTTTAATAGGGCTTTGTTTTATAATTTCAAAACTTGTGGATCCAAGTTCCTCCTCAAGTTCTCGTAGCACTCCTTTTGCAGGATCCTCATCAGTATCCAAACCACCACCGGGAAAATCCCATTGGTTATTTTCGTGCACTTGCTTTTGTATAAGGAGAAAATGAATTTGAGAGTCAATGATTAAGGCGTTCGCACCTTGTCTATACGGTAAGATTTCCATAGGCATACATTATAGATCAGTTAGTAATTTTTCCAAAATCACCCCAGAATTTGTAACACGCGGACTTTTATCTAGTACAAATACAACACCAACGTCTTTTGCAACCTGCTTTTTCTTTTCCCAATGTCTATCGCATATTTTGTGAGTAAAAATGTGCGTAGGCTTAATGACTTTAACAAGATTTCTGTACAAATTTATCGCATCATCGCTATCGTGATGAGAAACATGCTCAAGACCAAAAACTTTATCTACTTGCTCAAATGCGCTTAAAAACTTGGCTCGCGTTTTAAAATTGTGAATAGGTCGGTTTTTTCCTTTAACTAGCTTTATAGTGATATCGTTGTCCAAAGCAACAACCAAGTAATCGACTCGCTTTTTAGCAAAGATAAAAAGATTTACGTGACCTAGGTGAACGACGTCAAAGCTGCCAACAACAAGTCCAACCGTTTTTCCACCTTGTTTGGCTGTTTTACAAAATTTGGCAGCACTTTTGAGTGTGGTGAGTTTGGTCACTAAAGGGATTATACAACAGTGTTATATGAGTTTATTTTAGACCATTCACAAAAGCCTGCGGTTCCTTAATATACTTAAACCCTAACAAAGCAATTTCGAACTCTTTTGGATTTTCTTTTAGATAGATTGGTACTTCTTCAGCTGAAATCCAAACCGCTTCTGATTGCTCTGCCGCATCTAGCACAATTTGCTGATCTTGCGTAGCCAAAGTGCAAAAATACGCAATTTCAGCAGTTTGCTTTGAATTGTCACTATTATTGTAAGTAAAAACGTAAAACGGATTATGAACACTAAGCGCAAGTCCAATTTCCTCTTTAATTTCGCGCGCTAGTCCAGCCTCAATGGTTTCATCTTCTTCAATGTGCCCTCCTGGAAGTTCAAAAATGCCGGGCATAAAGTCACTTTCCATACTTCTCTTGGCAACTAGAATTTTGTCGTTATTGTATATAAATGCTACTGCGGTTATTTTTTGCATATTTATTAGCTTTCCTTATGAACATACAAAGAAAATTTCTTAGTTAACTCTCTAGACGTATCTACCTCGGCAAAAAACAACACCCCAATATATTCGAGCTCTGCCTCAGCTTTTGTATCAAATTCTTCTTGTTGAGTAACTGCATTACCAGGCACCATTGTTTGAGTAAAATCCATGTATTTAATGCCTTGCTCAATTAGAGCATTTCTTAAAGTACGCAGTTGATTACTATTTTCTGATCTCAACACAATATATCCGTTTTCCGAAGTCATTGGATGCACGGTTTTATCTTTATCAATAAAGTCACGAAATCGCATAAGCGAAGTATCATCTTTGTATTGCTCCACCAGGCCTGCTGTCATATGCCCAATTGCATTCATAAGTATTGTAGGATCCATTTTTTTGTTTACAACGCAGGTAAATTGATGTGTACGAGGTTTAAATTCCATTTTAATTTTTTCTCCTTAATTTTTTTGTATTCATATATTAAAAACTTTCTCGTTATGATTGTATGCTTGAAAGTCGGCACTGATTTGTTAACACATTCTCAGCCCAACGCAATCTATGTGAAGCATCATTGAGCCTAAAAAATTCGCCAGAAAGTTTTTCAAGATTTTTTTTAATTGCCTTGTCGTGCTCGGTGTTTTCAAATTTATCAAAATCTTGGAGGGCGTGCGCTAAAAACTGCTTAGCTGACTCAACTGCGGGGGGTTTGCTAACGTCACCGGTTGCAGTTACTACTCTAAACAAATCCATTTTTATTGAGTTTATGTAAAATGCGCGGTCTCTCATAACTTCTTGCCTTATGTTAACATACAACTATGCTAGACCTCAAAATAACGCACGACAATCCTCAGCGCATTAGCGACGCACTTATAGAAGGCTTTAAGGCGGATCTGCTCGATATGCTCAACAGCAGCCCAGAAGACCGGTTTGTTGAAAAAAGATGGTCAATAACCAAACTACTCCAAGATAACATAGCTCAAATGTTTTACGACGGAAAGGTTCTTTTAACAATTACAACCGAAAACGGCACAATGCTAATAAAAGCAGAAACCGAAGAACTTCCCCGCTTTGACGACATTTTCTTTGCCATAAGACACACAGCAAATAAATTTAATTTTGCCATTTATTCAAATTCACATGATGGCGCCAAAATTCCATATTATAGTTCGCTTTACCTGGATCACACGTTTTTTACAAGTTCCGGCCCTTACAAAGAGTTTTTTGCAAAAACTAAGTTTATACCTCGTTATGTAAAAGTGTTTTTAGAAGAAACAAATACTGGTGAGTATTCGTCAGTAATGTATCCACCATATTTCGCCCAAAATTCTGAAGATGGCTCAATTCACATAATAAATGACGCGATGCTTGGTTTTTTACTTTCAAAAGAAAATCAAACGATTAATGAAGAATTTTCGTACAAAGTAGCGGAATCTATGAATGAATTTGGGCGCAAATACGATTATGGAATTATTCCAAGCAGTTTTTACGCAAATTACAACGTTACGCCAAAGATAGTAAATAAAACTGCTTTTGACATTCACAATATAAATCGCAAAGTTTTTATTTATCCAATTGTTTGGGATTTTGATAGCAAAACGGGTCTTGAACACTTTAGAAATGTAAAAAATGGCACAATTTTAATGGATAAGGTTCGTGCTGGTGAAACTTTAGACGATGCACTGAAGCGTTTGTTGCGCGAAGAGTTAAAGGTCGCAAGTGATTATGTTGGAGCGAATGTTTGGGATATTGAATTTGACCGAGACAAGGAAGGTGCGTTAACTCCACGACTAAAAATTGATGTTTTTGTAAATGGTTTAAAACAAAAACATGCTAGTAGCGATCACGATTGGGTGTCGATTAAATGAAATCAATCGCTCTTTTTGACTTGGATAAGACTATCTATCATACACATTCGTACTTTGAAATTGTACGAAACCAAATCGACGAGGGTTTATTAGAAGAAGCTTTTTGGGAGAAAGTATTATCTGAAGAACAAAAATATCGAACCAATGTTCAAACTTATTCAAAAACGGCAACTAACCTAATGACGATGTGGTCAAGTGT
>CAZILK010000006.1:4999-57203 GCA_964540135.1 uncultured Candidatus Saccharibacteria bacterium
TTGCTTTTCCTACACCTTCTTCGTTTTTATATGCGCGTGCTGTGTCAATATGTCTGTAACCTGCATTAAGGGCTGTTGTTACCGCTTGCGTAACTTGATCATTTGAGATTTGCCAAACACCCAGTCCAACAATGGGGATTTCAATCCCGTTGAGTAATTTTGTTCTTTCATTTTTTTGATTCATTTCTTGTATTCTTAATTTTTTACCAAAACAGCCATAGCCTCATGGCCCGTACTATTATAAACCGCTTCCAGTTTAAAACCAGCGCGTAACAGAAAATCAATTTTGGATTTATTAGAACCTTCTTTAGGATCATAAAAAGTGAGTATTAACTTTCCATCATTTTTTACACGATTTAATAGCGTATTTAGCTGTCCTAGTCCGCGTTCGCTAAAATGATAGTTATCCCAAACATTCCACAGTACATAGTCAAACTTTTTAAAACACCAAAGGCACATACCTAAGCTCACCAAAGGCAAATAAGCATAGAAATTAGCTGTTTTAAAATTGCCGCTGTATTCTGGAAATAGTTCTTTTGCTTGTTTTATATAATTTGCATCTATATCAATGCCATAAGGAATTATTTTAAAACCAGACCACTCACTCAAACACTTAATTAAAAATCCATTACCGCACCCAACATCTAAAAGCTCACCATCTTTGTTAATTGCTGTATGAATAAAATACCGCTGCTCTTCCCAATCGTTAAATGTTGCGTTGTTAAAGCTGCACGCTGACATTAACTGAGTGATTCGGGGTACATCATCTTTTAGTTTTTTAAAATCAGTAGAGTAAGTATGTTTTACTACCACATATATATTCTATCATTTTAAAGGACTGCAAAAAGTGGTGGCGCCGACTATATATTTGGGTTACAGAGCTGTAGAATCAAACCATGAATACAATCACCGTAAACGACTTAATGCAAAAAAACTACACATACGAGCTTTTTGAACCTATGGGCAAAAACTTTCACCCAGACTTTAAACCTGAACTTACACCCAAACAAATGCTTAAACTAGGAGTTTTTGGCGGTAAATACATGACCGATTGCACAGACGAATTTCCTAAAGATTGGTATGAAGGCGTAAAACTTTGCCACGAATTCCACGATCCAAGCCTTAATTTATTTAAAGTAAACGCAAGTCAGTCACTTGCGGTTTGGCGCGCAAAAGGTTGGATTTTTGAAGATGATCCCAGAGGGTGGTTTCAATGGTATTGCAGATATTTTATGGGGAGACGACTCCCTTTTGAGGACGAACGACAAATAAAACGCTGGAAAGCTATAAAACGACATGTATCACAAATTCAAAAAAACTGTTTGCCCAAAGATTTAGACTGCCGAAAGGTTCAAAGACAGGCGATTTTACATTGGGCTTATGATAGTACAAATATTTGACGGTAAAAACTCAAAATGTCACTATTAATGTATGAGATTCAAGTGTGCTGGACATTTGTCACAAGGTTCAACGTTGGTTATGGTTGCTTTAGGAATTATACTGCTAGCTTTTATTGGTGCAGGAGTATATTACTTTAGCAGTTCCAAAGGATTTCTTCCCAAATTAGGTAAATCCACTTGTACATACAATTCTCAACAATATAATGTCGGGCAAAGCTTTACTTCCAAAGATAACTGCAATACCTGCACATGCCAAAAAGATGATAATGTAGCCTGTACCGATATGGCTTGTAGCAACTATTTTTCTGACTTAATAAAAGATCCTAAAACTAATGACACAACTAATGCAGAACCAAGCAATGAGTGGGACAGATTTGCAAACGACAAATTCTTAATCAGGTTCCCAAAAGCTTGGTACATAACCTTACTAGATATGTCGGGGAACAACATTGAAATAACAAAAAACGTGGCTAGTTCAAAATGTGAAGAAGGAGCAGAAAATACCTCACAAGAATGTGCTCAAGGGGCACCCGCTCAAATGGCCGTAATTAGCGTTAAAGAAGTTGATAATCTAAGTGACACTATAGAGAATTTAGCAACTATACAGGCTGAAATGAGCGATACAATATTTAAAGACGTTCCAACTGTAAAATATGTAGGCAAAAAAGAAAACCCGGTATTTACAATGGGATACGTTATTAAGGACTCACCAAAAGCGGTACACATTAATATTGTAAGCTTTGGGGATCCTGAATTTACAAACACACTTGCTGAAGAATTTGAAGCTATTGCTGCGACACTTGAATTTTAAAACTTTTTTTAGCGACCACCAAAGCGTTAAATTTACTTTGCAGCATTTCTTAAAACCTTGGATCACAACTTATAAGGATCCTTGTTTTCCAACTTAGATTTCTCCGCTATCTCTTTGTAATAAGCATCAATTGTATAAATATCAAGTTTTGTGCGCACACCATGGATTTTGAAATTCTCTAAAATATCACCGCGGTGTCTATTATGAATTGTAAAGTCAAAAACCCAATTTACATTTAATGGCCGTGGTGGAAACCATTCAATTTTATGTAGCGGATAGTTTTTTAAAATATTTTCATGGCAGGCAATTAGAATCGCGGTAAAAGAAAGAGGTATTTTTATTACGTGATAAACATTTTCGTATTTTACTTCGATGCCGTTTAGTTTGTTTTTATCTAACAAATAAAAAACATCAGCACCAAAAACTAGCCAAAAAGATTCAAAAAACCAACCAGATTGGTATGCTATTTTAAATTCAGTTCTCATAAAATACTATTTTGAAAAAAACTAAAAATCATACAAAATCACAACTCCTCAGACCAGTAAAAAACCGTTATATCACCCTGACCTTCAACTAGACTTTTTGTTTTTATAAGAGTACCAAGTGGAGTGTTTACTCTGTCCCCTCTTTTTAAGAATTTCCATAGGATTTTATAATATGCGTCCAAAACTTTTTTTGAATCCACACCGGGCAAAACTTCTTCTAACTCTTCGAGGATGTTTTCTTGAGAAAATCCAATTGACACTTCCTCACCAGGTTGACTGACAGGATCGTTCTCGTGGGGATCATTAGACTTAAGCCATTTCATTAACAGCTTTTCTTTATTAGGGTCTAGCGTTATTTTGTAGTACCCATCGTTGTAACAGTAGTGTTCAAGTTCGCATTTTTCAGCAAGATCTGATAGTAAAGTGGTTAATTTATCGTGAAATTCTGTTAAATTTAATAAAGGAAAGCTCCCTAAATCAATTGTATTTATGTCAATTTGATCTCCTTCTACTTGAATTTTGCCATCCTCGTTAGCAAAACCGCCATACTCGGTAGATATAAGTTGTTCAAATGCATTTTTTGCCTTAGCTGGCTTAAATTTTAGAATGCCTTTGTGATAAAAATATTCTGACATAACATCAGATTACACACTGCCATGCTTGTTGTAAAGGAATTTTTAGCAAGTTCAGCATGTACAGGCAAACTAAATTTTGATGAATATTTACAGAAAACACTTTTATTGTAAAATATGTGTCCATGGAATTGACACAAATATATACATCTACAGAATTTCGCCTCTTTATTGACTTAGTATTAGCTGTTTTTTGTGGAACAATTATAGGCGCTGAAAGAGAACTAAGAGGCAAACCCGCGGGAATAAGCACACATACTATGGTAATGGTTGGTGCCATGCTTTTTACCTTTTTATCTTCAGAAGTTGACCCATTGTCTCAGTCAAGAATTGCAGCACAAGTTGTTACAGGCATAGGGTTTTTAGGAGCGGGTATTATAATGCGCGAAGGAAAAGAAGTAATACATCTAACAACTGCTGCAAGCCTTTGGGTTTCGGGTGCTATAGGCATGGCATTAGGTTTTGATTATCACGCAATTGCTTTAATGGTAACGGTTGCGGTGGCCTTAATTCCAAGAATTCCTCATGTTTCAAAACGCAAAAATAATAGCTAAATTATAAAATACACTCACAAAAACCTAAAGCTTAACTGTAAAAATTGCTATACTTTACATATGCTATTTAAAGTACTTCCTATAATTTTAGTAAGTAGTTTACTCATTCTAGTAGGATATGCATTAGGTACAACCAAACAAGGGTCAAAACCTTTGCCATACAAAAATCCCACAAACACTATGAGGAACAATAAGATTACCAATAAAGAATTAACCCAAAAAACAACGGAACAAGAAAGTATTACAAATTATTCTAGAAAAGTCCCCAAAGCCAAACTTTCCCCTAACGGGCAATATATTGCTTATTTTGAGGAAATAACGAATGAAGGCTCTAAAAGTATTAATTTTTATGTTTTAGAACAAACAAATGATTATTTTGTAAAACGCGAGGGATTGTTCCCCATTTGGAAAGCTCCAAACGCAAAACAAATTCAAACAATACCGCAAATTTCGTGGAGTAAAAATGGTAGCTATGTGGCTGCAGTAGCGGGTTTGGATTTTGTAATATTTCAAATTAAAAGTATGGGACCAAGTGAAAACTACAAAGAAGTTGTTGTTACTGAAATTATTAAAGAAGGTACCTTATCACAAAATCTTACAGGAGATGTGGGTTTGTGGTTTACTCAAAGTTCGCTTCAAGCTAGCCAAACTGATGGAGTATATGAAATTTGGCCAGAATACAAATTAATACTTAATAAAGAAAACAAAAACGGCATATACCCCGCAGCAGAAGGCTACTTTTACTGGGAGCCAAAAGAAGAATGTTGTAAAATCTCACTTATAAAAATGTCACTAAATGGAACCATTTCAGATACAGGTCTTATTATAGATGACTATGCGGGAGTAGTATTACCAAATCAGACGGACCAGTGGGTATGTATAGAAAACGGTGCTTCGGGTTATTGGGGATATGTACTTTACGATTTAAAACAAAGGACAAAAGTAGTAGGTGGACAACAGTATTCATATTGTGGAAATTGGCTAGATGATAATCGTATCACATTAATTGAGTTACCCTACTTTCATCAATTTAGTAAGCAAATTTATGTTTATAATCTTTTAACAAATAAAAGAGAACCCGTCATTAATCTAGAGAATGAAAATTATTGAGTAGTAGACTTATTTAGTTCTAATTCACCTGGGAGTGGGCTTACACCAATTAAGACTCTGTCGGTGCTGATTATGGTTGTCCTTTGTTTACACTTTTTATGTTTAGCTTTAATAGCGCCATAATAAACAAAGAAATACACGCTACGGCAGAATAAATAACTGATGTATAAGCACCATTAATTCCTGAAATACCTACATGCTTTGACAAAATTCCAAAGTAGGCCCACACTAGAACCAACAAATACGCTGAGTTTTTAAATAAAAGACCAGTTCGCAGTCCAATTGCAGTTCCAACGAATAAAATTAAAACTGTCCAAAACTGATCACTTAATCCAAAACCATTCCAATTTAAACTCACGAGCAAAACGGTTATGTTAGCAATCGTGGCAACAGTTATCCATCCAAAATAAACGCTAAAAGGAATTCTGATAAAAAAGTTGTCTCTTTTGGGCAAGCTTTCGCGATTTACAATTTTGGCAATTTTTATCAGTGCAACAAGAAGTGCAATCATTAACACAACTGATATGCCAATATAATCGTAATGCCAAGAAAAAATCCAAAAAAAATTAATTATGGAAGTCGCAATAAATAGCGGGTTAACTTTTTTAATGATTTCGTCACGACGTGGATCCAAACCTTTTGTAAATACTCCAAACTGATATAAAACGTAGCCAGCTAAAAGTAAGTAAATTAGTCCCCAAATCGAAAAAGTGAAACCAGCAGGGGCAAACAAATTACTATATTTATCTGAAATTTCACCAGTTGTAATTCCATTGATTGGGAGTGCGTTGGCCAAAACATTGGCTAATATCATCAAAACATATGTTATTGCTACAAGTATTTTCATAAATTAATTATACACTCTTGACATTTTAGAACACTTGTTCTATATTTAGAACATTAGTTCTATTAAATATATGACGAAACTTACAAAACAATTAATTTTAGAAGAAGCAACTAGGCTCTATGCAATGGCAGGAACAAGTAACTTTAGTATTAGGGCACTGGCGGCACAACTAGATACGGCCCCTTCAGTAATTTATTATCACTTTGAAAATGAAAATGACCTTTTACGCCAAATGTTTGATTACAATTCAACGCAACTTGGTATAAAGCGCGCCAAACTTCCTACGCCCAATTCAGCTAAAACAATGCTTAAACAAAGAATAGACTTTCAACTCGAAAATGCTGAATCAATAGTTGCAGTACTTAAGTATTACCTCACATTTAGATCTACTTTTCCCAAAAACAAAGACGGATTTGTTCCAGACAAAAGTGCCCTTCACATTGAAGAAGTCCTTGAATACGGAATAAAGACCGGCGAATTTTACTCAACAAACATAAAAAGGGATTCCAAAACAATAGCTCACTCAATTAACGGTTTTTTGCTTGAATATTATCCTTACAAACTTGAACAAAATGAAAAAAAGCAATTAATTAATAATATTTATGCCTTTTTAATAAGGGCACTAACGAATGGAGGTGAAAAAAATGGAAAATGAATCTAAAAAAACAAACTGGCTAGTAATGGGCTTGATTGGATTAGTTGTAGTTGTATTAGGAGGCTTTTTAGTAATGAATAGCCAAAATAGCAACACAAGTGAGTCAAATCAAGAAACCGAACAAACGGCACAAGAAGATGTACAAAATTCAAATGAAGAAACCACAACAGAGGAATCTTCCCAAGGAGAAACAATGGCAGAACCAACACAAAATATTGTAGAAATCGCATCGGGTAACGAAAGCTTTAAGACTTTAGTTCAAGCAGTAACTGCAGCAGGTTTAGTTGATACTTTAGCAGGCGAAGGACCTTTTACAGTCTTTGCTCCTACCGACGAAGCATTCGCTAAACTTCCTGAAGGGACTTTAGAATCCTTGCTCGCAAATCCAGATGAGCTTACAAAGGTATTAACATACCACGTAGTACCCGGAAAAGTGATGGCTGAAGATGTGGTCACTTTAACAAAAGCAACCACAGTTCAAGGACAAGATGTAACTATTAAAGTTGAAGGCGAAACCGTTATGGTAAATGGCGCTAAAGTTACCGCAACAGATATTGAAGGTACAAATGGTGTAATTCACGTAATTGACACTGTTTTACTTCCGCAATAGGACGCTTAATTTAGCACTTGAAATTGGCCCTGCACTTTGCGGGGCTGTTTCATTTTGCTATAACTATTTCTTTAGTTTGCAGGTGTTTATTCCGAGTAGCGTGTAAAAATAACACGAACCAGTAATAGCTGTAAAAAACATTGCACCAGATAAAATACCAAGGATAATTTGCCACACACCTGTAAATAGGAATAAGGCAGCAACTCCAAGTATTACCCCCAAAACTATTCTAACTATTTTATCTACTTTTCCTACATTTTTTTTCATTATTTACCCCTTAAATATATACTTATAGAAGTATACATCTTACTCATAATAATTTGGCTGACACTTTGCAGGCACACTTGGAGTACCTACCCACTCCCACCTACTTTCTGGTCTGCTAGTTGCTGAGCTAGGGTATTTTAATGTAGGCGTTAAATTTTTTGTCAAAACACCATTGTGTTTGCGCCAGGCAAGGCGGGTCTTGCTCTTAAACTCCATGGCACTGTGGGCTTTTATTGTTGATGTTTTGTTAGGTAGTTCCATGCCTGAGACTTTTAAAGATAAGAGAGGTGGAAAATCAGGATTTTCTGATTCCCTGTACAATCCAACTGAACTAATCTCTACATCAGTTGAAGTAGGATTATTTAACACACCAGTCACAATCAATAAAATATCTCTTTTACTCTCAAACGTAAGACCTACCTCTTCATCATTCTCAAATGTTTCAAATTCCTCTTGAGTGTTATAACCAAGAATTTGTATGCCGGTTAGTTCTACTGTTGGTTCACCAATTGGGCAACCATTTTCGTCAAATGGTTTGGTTTCTACAGGTGGGGTTGTTGTAGGCGCAGTAGTTGTAGCCTTCTTTGGTGTTGGAGTTGTATTTGCAGCGCTCCTTACTGGTTGTGTTTGCGGTGTGGTTGCTGTTGTAGTCTGAGTTTTATCCTTACTAAAAATCGACGTTACATTTTTAAAAAAATTAACAACACGCGAAACAATTCCAGTATTTTCAGTTTTTGTATTTTGAGTTTCTGTTTGCGTAGCCTTTGTTGAATCAGCACCCTGGATCTTTTTACCCAAATCAGTATTTTGTACCTTTTGACCACTTGATCCCTGTATTGTTGTACCTGAAGAAGTACCTAGTGGAATCGAGTTTGTTCCTTGCTTTCCAGTATTAGTTTTTGTAGTAGAATTGATCAA
This sequence comes from uncultured Candidatus Saccharibacteria bacterium, assembly GCA_964540135.1. Lineage (GTDB taxonomy): Bacteria > Patescibacteriota > WWE3 > UBA101185 > UBA10185 > CAZCAQ01. The sequence continues at coordinate 13,289 of CAZILK010000006.1, forward strand.
AGGCAATGATGTACATGGCTTTTTACGTTCAACATTAGCGGCACCAATGACACCAAAATTATCATTTTCGTTTAAAACTACACCGGGATTTCCATGATCTACATAACATGCATGATTGCCCAAAGAATTATTCATCGAAACGTGAATGTGCACACTGTTGTCATTTTTTGCGTAATAACAAGAAAGCTCTTTTCCACGTATTGCCCTCCAGTTTTTAGTTACTCCCAAAACGGAATTATTACTAATTTGTGTATTACTTTTTAAAGATGTTTCAAGATGTTCATATTGCACCCAACCAACATCTTTACCAGCACTATTTCTAACAGTAACCCGTACACGCATTCCAGCACCACACGAAGTCTCAGCAATATTGCTAACATGCAAAGTATCACCTGCACTTAAGTTTTTTATATTAACTTTAACCGGTGTGTCAGGCAAAGCGTACACATCAGTAGCCCAATCATATTTATCGGAAGCGTCCGTTTTGTGTACGGATGGATGACTTGAATTTACATCGTTATAAGGAGGATTTACTTTTACGTTATATGCCCACTTACCTGCAAAAGGCATTCCTACTAAAAATTGTTGAGTCTGTGCATAGGATATTGGAACACTAGATAAATTAAAGAATAAGGATAAAAATACAATGATGGAAGGAATCTTCCAAGCAGGCAGCAGCACTCTATAGAGCAATGAAGCAGGCTTGAAACTTTGAAGGCAACTTACCTTTAGCATGGTCGGATTATAGCAGAATTATAGATTCTAACGAGGAAACGTACCTTAATAAGGTATAAGTTTATAGTCTAGACCGTACGCTTCCATCTCCTCAGGATTTTGAAAAGTTAGCGGTATGTTTTGAATATTAGATTCTCTGTAAAACTTATCTAGTGTTTTTCTACTACTCGCTAAATTAGTCTTAATTTCTTGTGGAGTGCTAATATCGTGTATTTGCGATTTTTTTCCATGTTCATATTCATAAAGTGTTCTGTCAATCTCTTTAATTGTTGCTTCTGTTTCCCATCTAAGTAAATACGCAATTTTTTTATCTTGTGTAAGATAATCCCAAGTATAAGGATCAGCCGTGTGTGCAAACTCTAAGGAACTTGCCAAATGATATATTAACCGACTTGCAACACTGGCGTAAAAAAGACTATCAGCTTTTCCTGTTTCTACATCTGTACAGTCCATTTGCCTAGATATGATAATGCTTTTGCGGTATGAATTAAGTTCGGTTATAGCTTTTTCAAAGTCGCCTTCTAAACCTTTATAATATATATCATCCAGTCGGGTATCTAGGGCACTCCCTTTACTAAGTTCTATGTTATTGTCAAAGAAAGTCTGCTGTCTATCAATTTGATATTCTAAAGAATAATTGTCTATCCACACAGAAGTGTTCGTATTAAAGTGACTAAACACGAAGGGTATAGAATGTGACTTGTGACTGTCTCGCATATATTCTGGAGTATTATCAGCGCCCAGATAGCACTGCTCAGGTGCATAAAAGCAGGGAAATCTCGATGAATGACTGTACTCATGAATAACTATATCTATAGTTTCTGCTGTATTGCCATGAAAATATGCTTGCAGTGATGCCTCAACTGTTTTAGGTTCAAGTAGAGCATGCTTAACAATAATATAGTAGGCTTCTGGTGCAGCCTTTTTAACTTTTGGTAGTAGTTGCATGTAAACACTTTCTTCTTTACCCTGCAAACTTTGAGTTAATATTTTATAAAAAGCTTTTTCTTCTTGTTTAGAGACATTAAAGCGGTCATGAGAATCAGAAAACAGTCGTGTTGGTTCTGTTGTTTTAAGTAAACAAATATTATTAAATACTGTGTTTACAACTGGTACTTTACTAAGTTCAGGTGGGATTCTGTACAAATATAAGCCTAAAGCAACTATAAATAAGATTATAAAGACTACCCTAACACCGAATAGTTTAAAACTTAATATAGGGAGAAGCATTAACTAAATTGTAGTATAAAAACAAGAAATGCTCTAGGAACGCTATTTACAAACCCGCTACGTCACCACTTTATTGTACTGAGCATTTGGATCATTTCGCTTTGGATATTAGAAGGTGTAATTCCTTCCTCTTTTGCTATCTTAATGAAGACATACTTATTTCCCGATCTTGATATTACTTGATCGTAACCGTTGTAAGTCTTTCCATCTGCAGTTACTTTATTTGGAATATATTCAAATAATGACCCCCAACCGTAAGGTCCGGAATGCGATTGTTCTAGAGCTGTGAGTCCTGCGTGATTTTTGGTTAAGTAAAACTGTTTGTTATCTATATTGATTAAGTCTTTTTGATTTATAAACTGGTTTAAGTCCGTGTCATTTAAAAATATACCGTCTGCGCCTCCTTCATCTGATTTTGATATAGCAATTATTAAATAATAATCCTCTTTTTTAAACGCAATGTTTTTATCAAACAATGGGTTTAGTCTAGCCGAGAGTGTAAAATCAGCACTACTAGACTCCATCAGTTCCCAGCCATTTGGATAAGTGAGGGCAAAACTGTCGTGTGTATAAGTATTTCTCAAAGTTGGTTCAGTAGGTTCTTTAACTGTAATTTCAGGGTTTTCAATTATAGGAGCTGGTTCTAACGGCGTGGGTACTTGAGTAACTGGTGGTGTATTAGGTAAAAAACTGCTTTTTTGCCTGAAAAAACCAAAAAACACGACTGTTAAAATTGCCAAAACAACTATAATTACAAGCACAATTTTAATATTACCGTTAACGTTCATATAAAAAGTATACTACTTGTTGAGGTTTGATTGAAATGTGCAAAAGTAACTAACCCTACATCTCCCAACGACGTGTCCATGTTCCGCCTTCTGTAATGTCGTTGTCCACACGGCTTCTTTCAAGAACAATTGAATCTCCTGAAACTCCTAAGTCAAAAGTTTCGGTTCCAGCTGAATTACTTTTTTCTACAGTAACACTAGCCAAATTATTTTTTTCTTCACTAAATGTTTTTTTTGCAACAATGTGCAACGCATTATGCGCACCATTCATTCCTCGTGAAATAACTTCCGCAGTGTTACCACCTGGCAAAAATCGTACACCAGCTGTTTCGCTAGTGAGCAAAGCTACCTCTCTTAAAAAATCCCTCACATCTTGTTTAGCACGGTCTTGAGATAATTGGGTGAATTTTTCGTTTAATGTTGTATTAAGTGATTGTAGGGCCGCTGTAAGACCAGTTCGTAATTTCTCATTAGTAACATCGGCTTCAACTGTAGTCTGGTTTGTCATATTTCTATAATATCACTGCTGTTCAATCACACGCAATTTAAATATAATTACGAAACATCATCAGGCACAACAATAGACACTGCGCTACTTAGAATTTCCATCGACACTGGAGTTCTTCCAATATATTCTCCGTCTGCCCAAACTGCTTGTGATGGATTAGTTTCTATTTTTACGTTTTTTCCTTGCCAATAGTGTTGTGATGCCTTTTTTGTATGCATACCTGCAAATCGTTCTAAAGCTGCTTCAAGTGTGTCTAAATCTTTTCCAAGGGTAAAGATGTCTAAAATCCCGTCTGTAGGGTCAAAATTGCCTATGGAAACATTTACTCCCGTACTGCCAGAATTTACAACATAGCACTTAACAGCCTTTTCACTAATAACTTGGCCATCTATTGTAATAGTGTAGTCAACCGGTTCTAATGTTTTAGCTCTTTTTATTCCATCTACCGCGTAGGCAAAAACTCCATATTTATCTTTGGATTCACGAGAAGTTTGCTGTTCTGGGTCTATTCCAACGTACATGCGAGAAACAAAATATGTATCGTCAAGCTTAACAACGTCTACTTTGGTAATACTTTGGCTGGTACAAATTAGTTCTAAAGACTCTTTTAGTGTATCTGGCAATAAAAGTCCTGCTGCAAAACCATTCCCCGTACCTCCAGGAAGAACACCTATTGGTGTGTTTGTGTTCATGACGCCATTAATTATTTCGTGCAAAGTTCCATCCCCACCATAACTTACAACAATATCTGCTTTTTTTGCAGCTTCTTGTGCCATTTTAGTTGCATCGCCAAATTTTTTTGTAATATCTACGGTCCAGTTTTTATTATATTTAGAAAAAACCTCATTCATAGTATTTAAAATAGGCTCATTTTTTCCTGAAGCCGGGTTAATAATAATGTGAATGTTTTCGTACTTTTTTGGAGCAGGATACTTTTTGATATTTATGTTATTTCGCATTTTAAAGACACGGTTGTGTTAATTTTTAATACGCAACCACTCCTTTTCAAAATCAATTATACGCCTTTTTATATACCAAGTCTCAGGCTTTGCTACCTTGCGTTTATCTTTTATTAAGGCTATTGCCTCGCTAGAACTGTACCCACATGCAATTAAAATACACGCGCACATAGCTACACTTCTGTGAACACCACGTTTACAGTGAACAAGTATCTTTTGACCAGAATTTAATAATGGTAGAGCCGCTTCCACTCCTTTAAATAAGCTTCGCATAGGAATTGGCGTTAAAAAAGAATCAATGGCAAATACTTTTACATGTATCGTAGAATCCGATTCCAAAATTTTTGGAATTTTTATCCAAGTCATTGAAATTACCATATTAATTCCCAGCTCCTTAATTACTTTTATATGCTCTTTATGTGGATATTCTGATATATAAAGGTTTTGTGTTATTTGAGTAATGTCGAATGGTTTTTCCATACTAGGGATTTTTAGAGTGTTAGAATGCTATTTTCCAATATGTTTCTATCGACTTCTAACATCACACCCTTAAAGATATTACATTCTACAAATATTTCATCAGTTTCAGTTTTAAATGTATACAAGTTTACTACCTCGCCTAATTTGCGTAGTGAATCACTATTATCCTCATTCCAAGTAGCAGCAATATAGGTGAGCTTTGGCTGCGTATTTATAGTTTTTTCTTCTTCTTCTATATTAATTTTGGACCGCAAAGCTTCGTCCTTATAAAAAACACACTTAAAGGAATTGTCCGGAAAATTTGGATCGCGAATTCCCGTAGCTTTTGTATAGTCATAGTTGTAAATGCCGTCACTTCCAGCAGTCCATGTATTTGGAATTAGTACACTGATATTTTGATGGAGTTGCGCGCGGTTCCATGTTGAGGTGTCAATTGGCTTGATTGAAATTGGTGTTTCAGTTGGCGGTGTTGCTGGTGGATATTGAGGAAATTGTGGAATCTCTGGTGTCGCGTTGTTTGAACGTGTGATATTAAGTACGACTACGGCAACTAGTACTGTTCCAACTAAGCCTATTGTGCCTTTAACTAGATGCTTATTCATTGCGTTTATTATATCAATTTTCGATTTGTTGGGAGTTTCTCCAAGTAGAAGAAATTTTTGAGTTAACCTAATTCTTTAATATAAACCTTAACCAACTCACGCACCCTGGGAACTGAAGATTCTCTCTTAGCTTTAATTCGTCCAGTAACTTTCCAAATAGCAAGACACAGCTTATAAAACGCTAATGACGCATTTACTTCCTTAGTTCTTTCTAGACCATAACCCTTAAGCAGAGCGGTAGAATAATTTTTATCTGGGTAGTCAGTATCTGAATAAAATTCAAAAGTGGCAATGTCGTAAAGCGGATCTCCTGACCCTACATTTTGAAAATCAATAATACCTTCCAATTCTTCATTGCTACAAAATATGTGGTCTAGGCTTAAATCCACATGCAACATGTAGCCTTGGTTTAAATTAAAATTGCTAATGCGCTCGTTAATTAAATATGTTGCTTTATCAATTTCCTCCGCAGTCAAAAAATCAACCTCTTCAAGGTAATCACTATTTGTGGATTTAAAGTGATAAAAAATAAATTCTGGCCACGACCTTACAATTCCAACTTTTTCTGGTGTCACATGGCCAAAGCGGTCAAGCTTTATTGAATGCATTAATTTTAACTTCTCCCCTGTCTGTTCAAGCACTTTTTCAATGTTTGCGGAAAGATCATCGCTTAATGCTTTACCAATAAGTTTTTCTTGTAACATGTAATTTATTTTTTCTTCAGGACCTAGTTCAATAGTACCTGTAGATATAGATCGTGGAGTAGGAATGCCGATTTCTCGAACTTTATCCATTGCCCACGCTTCTAATGGATATCTGGATTGCGCTGCTTTATCAAACCTGAGAATAAAATCGTCGTGATTTGTTTTTACGACAAAAACTTTACTCATTACGCCTTTGTTGACTGGTTCAAGCGTTACGCTGTCAGTGCCAAGTTCCTTTTTTACTTGATCTATTAAGGCTTCGAGGTTTTGCTGAGTTTGTGTAGTGTCAGGCATTTAATAGAATTATACTATAGTTGAGTTTACCAACTGGGCGCTAGCTTTAAAACCATCGCAAAATTGTGCATAATAGCATGGTGGCAACGCCAAAATATAAAAAAATGTTTGAAGAAATGATGGTAGCAAATAAGGAGCTGTTTTCAGAATATAACGAATTGTTAGCAAAATACGATGCTAATGAATCAAAGTACGCACAAGAGCTTTCGGACATGCAAAGAAAAGTTTTGAGAGTAATTAAAAGTACAGAAAATGGACTTTGCGCCCGTTCTGAAACCACAGGACGTGCAAATTATTCAAGGGCACTAGCCGATAAATTTTGGGAAGAAGTTCGCGCTGTTTTTCCTCGTGTTGAAGATTATATTGAGATTAGCTAAATATGTGACTTTTAGAGTCGTTAAAAACAAGTTTGCTCATGAACTTTAGAAATTCTTCATTTACCACTTCCACGCATAATTTATAAGAGCAACTAATTTAGTACCTATGCAAATGAGTAGAACTAAAATTTAGATTTAGCGACAATGTCCCACTCTTTGCCACTTATTGTTTTTGCATGAACAGAGTCACCGCCCTTAACAGAATCAAACCGTATCCAACCACCGTTACTAGTGTCTTTTCCATGTATGGAGTAACCTTGCTCCATAACTTCAGCTGAAGTTATTAATATAAAGTGAACTCTTCCGTCCGTATCATTATTATTTAGACCATAATTAGTCAAACTAGAAACAATTTTTCGTAATCTTTCACCGGATTCAAGAGGAGTTTCAACTATACCACTTAATTCTTCACCTTTTTCCAACCATGCCAAGTGTGCACGTCCTTGAGCGTTTGGATCATATTCTTTTAATTCCAAAAAGGGGCCGGGTCTTAATGATCTTCGTGCAATATCGCTTGTGGTATACAGACTGAATGGAACTACTCCTTCTATTTGGGCTATTCTTAGTTTTTCTTCAAGGAGTTTATAACTTTCTAAATGTCGTGTTTGTGTGCCAGCCCCATACAAAACAACTGTGTCACCAGACTTTACTTCGTTTAATATATACTCAACAGATTGTGTAGATTGCTTTTCAGCTGCCTCAGCTACTAAGTGCTCGGGATCATAGTCAGCCGTGTAGTGCCTAAACACCCATACAGAACAATCGGGGGTCTCTTTCATTACTTCATTTAGTTGTTGTTCCTCGAAGTTTTGCATCTATATGTTCTTTTGCTGTCAAATATATTTTTTCAGATGTTATTAAATTTGTATCAATTACGAATTGTTCTATTTTTGAGTTGTAAATGTAGCTAGGAATTTCAGATTTGACATTAGTAGTGTCAACTTTGTGGGGACGACTTTCCTCTCGTTCCACAATGCTCTGCTTATTAACTTCCAATATCAAAAAAAGCGATTTTATGTTCCTCTCAGCGGCACAAGAAATAAAATTTGTGAGCATTTCTTCTTTCTCAAAATGATCATCTATTACCACGCTTACCCCCTTATCAAGAAAGTGAACAAGCACTAACAATGCCAGTTCATAACCCACATTTCTGCCAAATTCAATCTTTTCCTTAGAGCTATAAGAGGTGATATTCATATTGGCCAAATTATCTATGCTGATACGCATAAAGTCTGGGTGTTTATTTATTATATTATTAGCTAGTGTTGTTTTGCCCGACGATCTAGGCCCCGTTATTAGTAGAAGCATTTGCTTATTCATTGAGTTTATTATACCAGTTGTTGATTTTAAGCGTCATGTCCTGCAGTAGAATATTGAGTGAGCGAGTTCAGAGGTTTCCAGCTTGGAGCAGAGATGGAAGCTAACTAATGCAACTAACAAGTAGATTTATACACCACAAAAATGCATTTAAGTTTTACTGGACTAACAAGAAAAGCAAAACCCAAACACACACTTTATTGCTATACAGCTTATTGATACAATGTATATGCATGAAAATCAGTGTAATAATTCCCACAAAAAACAGGGCTGAATTTTTAAAGAAAACGTTGCAATCGGTTGCAAACCAAACACTGCAACCACATGAAGTTTTAATCCTGATGACCAGTCTACTGATGACACAAAAAGTGTTGTAGAAAGTTTTGGTCCAAAGTTTAAACACGTTGTTCAATCTTTCCAAAATCAAACTGTGGCACGCAACTATGGAATTAAAATGGCAGAAGGCGACGTTATAGCTTTTTTAGACAGTGACGATTTTTGGCTTGAGAAAAAACTAGAAGATCAAACAACTTTTATGAACACCAATAAAGCTTTTTCTTTCTGTTATACAGACGCGGTTGTCTTTGACCTAGACCAAAAAGAATCTCCGCATAGTTACATTTATAAATATAGAAGCTTCAATGATTACCAAGGAAAAATTGCGCACAAACTTTTTCTTGAGCATAACGTCATTCCAACTTCTTCTGTTATGGTGCGCAAACAGCTGCTTTTAGATGTTGGGTGTTTTGATGAAAACCTTCAATATCACGAAGATAGAGATTTATGGATTCGGTTAGCGGAAAAGGGCGATGTTATATTTTTGGACAAAGCTTTGTCAGTATACACTGTACACTCTGGGCAATTTACGCATGAGAATGATGCTTTGCGTGAAAAGCAGTGGCAAATGGTAATTGAGAAATATAAGGATTGGTATAGAGACTGATTTTGCGGAAACTATTGAGATTTAGTTGGAACTGTCCCCTTAGATGTAACCCCTATTACTAACCTATAGCATTGACAGGAGGACAGCTTTAAACTATAATTGCTAGAGTAACGTGCAGCTGTAAACAATAGGAGATTATCATGAAAATTCCGGTTAAAATCTGGTCCATGTGGAGTGATGAAGGTTACGTCACTTCGTCGGGAAGTCAGGCTGCGATAGTACTTTCAGCTGAATGCATTCCAGCGGGCGCTCTGGAAAATCCTTTTGCCTTGTACGCATTAGCTAGAGATCTAGAAGGTGACAATGTTATCCAGGCAAGGGATCTGCTTGATGCAGAGCCCTATTACGAGCATACGGGAGCGCTCAACTACCAAGGTGAAAGTGGTACGTTTGAAGTGCCGGACGGCAAAATTGTCGTTGTGTACGGCTATGAGAGCATTTGCACAAGTGACGAAGATGAATGCTATGCATTCGTTGCTGGTGGAGCTACGGAGCTGGCGAACTTTTATCGTGAAAGGGCGAAACAATATTTGAAGTTGGCCCAACAAGTAGAGGCGCAAGTCTAAGCATTCCTAAACCCAAGGCACAGTGTTTACACAACAGGTGGCATCCTTGGGTTTTCTATTTTTTGCAGAAGCTTTTTCCAATGACCGCTTAAGTGGAAATAGTTGGAAGTTTGGTTTGTACATTAGCTTAACTTCTCAAACTCATTTATCAAGTGATCCATATCCCGATTACCACTTTCTAAATAAGCCTGCCATATCGGCGAACCTTTAGTTTTAATTTCAGTCAAATACTTATGACCAACAAACGGCGGGTAATCAGTAGCATTTAATTGCTTCCTTAATTCCTCGTCAGTAATAAGCTCTATAATTGCATGAGTTTTATCATTGCTCTCAAAATATGAGTGTAATATTTCATGCCACAAATAGACTGTATTATAATTTGCCCAATATTCTTGATGTGACCACATTAAACGATTGTTTCCTATATAATTTCCAGCTTTTAAACCTGGGTGCACAAGCAGAACCTCGAAAGTACCATCTATTTTTACACCAATACTGTTTATGTACGCATAGGTTTTTTCAAAGTTGTTGTTCCACTCTTGCTCAACTAGTTTTTGACTGTCCACCGTTTGATCTTTAAGCAATTTAAACTCTTTAGACATAATTAATTCGTTGATAAAGTTTTCTAAATCACCACCAAGTTTGCTGTATGAAATGTCTTTATTAGTTTTATATCTAAAGATAGGAAACCTGCCATCCAGTAGTGTGGTTAGATCTTTTGATTTTTCCCAAGCTAAGTTTTGAAATGCCACAAGACTTTTTTTATACCTTTCTTCGGCATAAGGAATATAGCTGTCAGCTTGATAATTAGTAATGATATAGGACGCTAGCACCGAGTCGTCTATTTTAAAGTTGAGTGATACCACAGGACTATTATACAATAGTTAAACACTAGTCTTTAGGCAAAAAATTTTATCTGACGCTTTCGAAGTGTATAATACCAAACATGACGCCCGTGGTTTACCTCAGCTCTTTACTTATACTGCTAGCCATTTTAGCCACAGTCTTACTACTCCTTAAAAAAACTAAACATGTACCGCAGCCATACACGTTAACGTCCAAGTTTTTTACGCGGTCAGAAATAAAATTTTATTACCAACTTAAAATGGCGCTTAAAAACACTGACGTCTTGTTGTTTTCAAAAGTGCGTCTTGCGGATATTGCAAGTGTCACAGTGATGAATCGAAATTATGCATATTGGAATAAAATTAGTGCTAAGCATGTGGATTTTTTAATATGTGCGCGCGATTCAACTCCAATTTTGTGCATTGAATTGGATGGAGATTCTCACAAACTTAACAAGATGCAACAAAACGATGCTTTTAAAGATGCACTGTTTAAGGATATTGGATTACCCCTTTTTAGATTTAATGTGGCGCAGGATTATGATTTTAGTATGATTTTGAGTTTGGTTAAGGATGTGAAAGGAAAGGAGTCTAGTATTAGTTCTTAAACTCCTTTCCTGACTTTAGAATAAAGTTAAAATTCGAACCATTCCGGTTGAGAATCTAAATAAGGGAATGTGGCCCAGTTCTATACGAAAAATTCATTTCAGCAACCTGACGGTATATAATTGCTAGTTGTTTGTGGGGCTGACAATAGACCTATCGTAATTCAAATGTGGGTTTATTCTTGATTTATAATAACGTATTTTTCTTCCTCAATCGTATAAATGGGCAATTTTTCCTTATGTTTATCAAGCAATTCTAGTTCCTCTGTATTTTCAGCTGAATAGTGACAGAATACTTTAACAGGAATAAGTCCTATGCCTTCTCGTATTTCTTGGCCGCCTTGTGAATAATAATATTTTGATAAAATATTGGCACCAGCGCTGATACCTACTACAACTTTTCCGTGTAATAGTTCCTTAAGGTCATTAACCCCTAGCAGTGCCTCTTTTAAAAATCCTTTAAAACCACCATTAATAAATATTACGTGTGAAGCTATTAGTTGTTCTCTAAAATCTTCTGCTGATGCTAGTTGAATCTCTATATGCTTAAGAGTGTCCACACTTTCGAATGCATATCTGTCTTCATAAAAAGATTCCTGCCAACGGTGTTCGGGTCGGGCAAAATACACGCACAATATTTTAATGTTGTCTGAACTTACACTATCAATTATTTCTTTATAGAATTGATTATTAGCGTCAGTTCTTCTGCTGGATTCTCCCCCATGAAGAATAAACTTAGTTTCCATATTTAGAATTATACATTAGTTCGAATCTATAGTGACCTGCTTCTACGCTTGGTTGTTGTATCGAGTAGATTGCATGGACTAGAGGCACTAAACTCTTGTAAGTTAAACAACGGGATATTGATCAAGTGCAGCCAGAAGGTTTTAAACGACTAACTGGCTGTTTTTTATGAATGACTTGAGATATTCTGAAATTTTTGTATGTTTGTGGGGGAAGAAGTTAGAACTAAGTTGTCATATCAAAGGAAAATTTCCCAAGCATGTTCACCGGAGTTGTACCTAAAGGCTACTTTAGAAATTTTGAATGTTTCTGGCACTTCTTTCACAGTTTTGGCATAAACATCATCTACAAATTCCGGCAAACAATAGTTACAAATGTTCATATGGTCACCAACTATGCTTCGGTTCAAACTCGCAGAATCCATTTCGTGCACCATATCAACATATGCTCTTGTTTGTGAAAGTTTCAGGTTGATTAATACCTGATCAACTACTTTAGCCAATCTGTCCAAATTTTCATCCTTAAATGTTAGGGCAATCCAATAATATTCATGATTACGTTTGATGTTTGGGCCTTTTTTGTCCTTTGTTACTTTTAGGTAACTAACATCAAAAGGCTTAAAACTTTGGAGCGCGTTCTTTATTTCATGTTGAATAATATCTATTTCTTTTTTATTGCTGAATGTTCCTTGGGCCAAAGTTATATGAGAATCGGACACTGTATCTTTTACTTTTCCTCTAGCTCCACTCTTATTGAAAGTAAGTTTTAAGTCATTAAGAATCTGTAAATTATGTGAATCAGGTATTGCTACAATTGAAAAAGTTAACATAGAAAAATTATACCTTAGTTCGAATCCCTATTGGACCACAACTATCAATTGTTGGTGAATAAAGGAAAAATTGCTGGCTGGCTATTGAATTCTATTTGAACTACTGTTAGTTAATCATTCTCCTGAAGCGTGTAAATTAAATATACTGGTACCTTAGGCTCGTTTTTGAAATATCGTTCATAGGCCTCAAAACGTCTTTCGTCCGAAGGGGCCAAAACAAGAGGGTCATCAAGAGTATGCACCCAATCTCGAAGATCTTTCATGAATTGTATGGAACCTTCTTGCAAAGAGGTGTGACTTTCATGGCTACGCTCTCCAATAGGAAGCTCAGTATTTTTTAGATAAAAATCAATAAGAATTCCAGTATTCTTAGGAGATGTAACTTGTGGATTTACATGTTTTATCCAGGAATTTGGGATTTCCATCTTAGAGAATGTAACTATTCTCCCGCCCAATTCGAATTGAAAGGCTGGATTACCGGTGCCCTGCTCAAGTGAAGAATTTCTGGTGATATCAGTACCATTGTTTTCCAACCACGTTGTGGCAGGGACTCCCACTAAATCAGCAAGTACTGCCTTATCTTCTGGTGTTAGTGTGTTTGATAATTCAGTTTCCTGTTGACCTGCTACCATATCGCAATACTATATTAAAATATTGACTGGAACAATGGCTGTTTGTGGGGGAAGTAACTCGAAATACATTATATAATTAGTTTAGTTGCGGAATCGTATATTCTTCTACCCAAATTACAGACTCAATGTTTATTAATTCTTCAAAAGTATGACTTTGTTTAAGGGTATAGTTTTTTATGGTACAAATATTTAATTCGCTGCAAAAAGGGGCTGCACTAATGGTTCCAAGCTTTGCAATTTCATCTAAAGTTTTTTCCGCATCTCCACAATTTGAATACATTACTGTTTTTGGAGTCTCTATACTTTGATTACTAATGGAAGTTTTATATTGAGGGTGATACCTACCAATCCAATTTACTTCCGGTAGCGCAGCAATTGCTTTTAACGAACTTCCGTTTACTTTGTACAAAAATGCATAGTTGGGTACATAGCCTAGTCGGCAAGCTTTAAATTCTTGCATTGAAGCAGCAAATGAATCATAAAAACTTGTATTAACTGTAGGATCTTTTAGCTGAATTATTACAAGAATATCTTGTGTGGTATTGAGCGCATCTAGTGTAAGATCTTTTTCCCTAGTGTCAATTTCTGCAGCTTGTAGTGAGACTTTGTACATTTCTGGTATCCCTCTCGTTTTGTCAGTTGATAAATTAGGTATTTTCTCTTGTACAAGGCTTTCATTCTTATCGGATTCAGTGTATTTTTGTTGAAAAAGTAAAGCGGCGCCAATAACAATAAAGAGCGTAAAGACAATGAATGGAACAAAGGTTCTCATAAGAATATTGTAGCATCAACGGGTGCATAGATTGGTGTTAACAATATGTGGCTGTTTGTGGGGGAAGAAGTTAGAACCAATTTACCTAAATCCCACAATGCAGTCATATCCCTTTAGGCAAAATAGATTTTAAGGACAGAGTTAATCCGCCCTCAAAAACCTATCAATACATAAAACGTAAAGAAATAACCTATTCAACAACAGACTTACTTAGGTAATGGAAATTATCAAATAAAGTATCAGTTTTAGGTAAAATTCCTGCAACAATTACATCTATACCAAAGAAGTTTTCTATAAGATCACCTTCTTCTTTAAATAATCCCTCATTAATCATCATTTCAGCCTCTGTACTTCCAATGTAAATAGGTTGATATGTTTTGCTTCCAATTATAACGGCACTAAAAGCATTACCGGGTATATATGCTTTTAATTTTTCAGGCGTATTGTTGTCAATTAAGTACGCGAATTTAGCATTACCATCTTCAGCCTTAGCTACTGTGACTGTGCCTATATATTCAATATCTTTAAACGTCTCTACATTTACAATGTGCATTTTATCTAGTGCGGTTCCAGTAGGTGCAAGTACACCTTCAATTTTCATGCTGTTAATTCCAAAAAAGCCATTTAACCTATCGCCTGGTTTACTGAATAGCTTCTCATTCTTCATCATCATTGCTTCATCGTATCCTACTAGCATAGAGGCATCTTCAATATTTAGTGAACCTTCGGAGACACTTAGACCTTTTATGTCTTCCGCATTAATAGTAGTAAACACTTTCGGGTCTCCTTCTCCAAAGTTCACTTTTAAGTCGCCTGATGTTAATCCCGTGTTAATAGCATTTACAACTTCACTGGGAACAGTAGTTCTGGGCATATCTTTTTCAGCACTCGCCATAGAAGAACTAAATCTAGCAAATTCAAAGAATAAAACCGAAAATGCAACAACCATAACTATCGGAGCTGCAATCGAAATCCAATTCCTTTTTCCCGGTTTATAGAATCGCAGCGTTAATGAATTTAAAACAACCGATATAGAACTTAAAGCCATCGCAAGTCCCGCAAGCTCAGGTTTTAATACTAAACCGAAACCTACAAACATACGTGCTGCAATAGGAATACCTATCACATTGTAAAAAAGAGCAAAAAACATATTTTGTTTGATCTTATTTACTGTCGCTTTGGAAAGGTCTATAGCGTTTACTACATCTCTAAGGTCATTTCTTATTATGACAATTCCACCAGCTTCCATAGCAACATCAGTTCCCGAACCCATGGCGATACCTAAGTTAGCCTGAGCAAGGGCTGGTGCATCATTTATACCGTCTCCAACCATAGCCACTTTTTTGCCAGCATCCTGTAGTTTCTTAACTTCGTTTGCTTTGTCTTCAGGTAGTACTTCTGCTAAAACATTTGTAATACCAACTTGTTGGGCAATAGCCTCGGCCGTCCTTTTATTATCACCGGTTATCATATATACCTCTATACCAAGTTTTCTTAATCTATCTACAGCTTCTTTAGAGGTTTCTTTTACAGTGTCTGCGACCGCAACTGTACCCAGCACAGCTTCTTTAGTAGCCAATATCATTGCAGTTTTTCCTTGCTCTTCTGATTTGACCAGCTTTCTATCAATTTTTTCAATTGAAAGATTTAATACATCTGTAACAAGTTTTCTGTTACCAAAATAGTAAGTGGTTTCTTCAATAACGCCTTCTACACCATGTCCTGGAATTGCTTTAAAGAAAGAGACTTCACTCAATGCAACTTGTTCCGCTTGAGCGTGTGTATAAATTGCTTCGGCTAAGGGGTGTTCAGATTGTTTTTCAAGGCTGGCTGCTAATTGAAGCACCTCATCTTCATCTAATACACCCAAACTTAAAATATCTGTAACTTCGGGCTTACCTTTAGTAATTGTTCCAGTCTTATCAAATACAATGGTGTTGATCTTTACTGCGGCTTCTAGAGGTTCCCCACCCTTAACTAATATTCCGTTTTCAGCACCTTTACCAGTTCCTACCATGATTGATGTCGGTGTAGCTAAGCCAAGTGCACATGGACAAGCAATAACAATTACTGAAGTAAATGCCATCAAAGCGAAGGATAATGTGGATCCTAAAATAAAATACCAAATACTAAACGTCACGACAGCTATTACAAGAACTAGTGGGACAAATACGGCTGAAATTTTATCAGCTACGCCCTGAATTGGTGCTTTTGATCCTTGGGCCGTTTCTACTAATTTTATTATTTGTGACAGTGTAGTTTCAGAACCGACTCTTGTGGCTTTAAATTCGAAACTTCCAGTTTTATTCATAGTGCCACCCACAACTCCATCTCCCTCACGCTTTTCAACAGGCAAGCTCTCCCCTGTAATCATAGATTCATCAACGGCTGAGGACCCTCTGACAATCTCACCATCAACAGGAACTTTTTCACCAGGTCTAACAACCACAACATCTCCTTTTACTACCTGATCTATTGGAATATCAATAGTAGTACCATTTCGCAAAACCCGAGCAGTCTTTGCTTGTAAACCCATGAGCTTTTTAATTGCATCCGAGGTTCTTCCCTTAGCCTTTGCTTCTAACCACTTTCCCAAGATTACAAAAGTGATTAAAAATGCCGCGGTTTCAAAATACAGCTCAGGGATTTTAGCGCCACCTATTCCAATTATCGACTTTGTGGATATGTAATAGGCTATTAAGTTAATCAAACTGTAAAAATACGCAACTGAAGTCCCAATAGCTATTAAACTATCCATATTAAATGTTCTCATTCTTAGGGCTGAAAACATCCCTTTATAAAAACCTTTTCCAATAATGAACTGGATTGGAGTGGTAAGAATAAGTGAAACTATTCCCACGTATGGCCATATCAACACACGCCCCGGAAAGCTCATTACAAAATCCAAAAGCATGAAATAAACCATAGGTAAACTGAGCAGTAAACTTATAATAAATTTCTTAAACAAAGCATCTATGTGATCCTGCTGTTTTTTATTATCAGTTTCGGATGGAAGTTGGCTTGTAATTGACGCCTTGTATCCAGCTTTTTCAACGGCTTTAATTAAAGTATCTTTTTCAGCAATTGACTCATCCACTAAAACACTTGCTTTTTCCGCTGCAAAGTTTACATTCGCTTCCTTTACACCGTCAACTTTACGAATTGATTTTTCAATAATTGCAGCACAAGAAGAACAATGCATCCCTTCAATATCTAACGATATTCTGTTTATACCTTTTGTGCTAACTTTAGGCAGCTCAGCGGCATCTATTGGAATTGACGGTATAATTTGTTGTACAGTGTTCGTATTTAGCCTTGCGGATTCTGAACTTTTGGGGTTTTCTATGTGATTGTTAAATACTCCAGAAAGATTCAAGGCCTTTAAATCCTGTTCCGAACCTTCTAGTTCAAGTCTTTGTTCTAATACAATTTTTACAGAACCGGTTCCTGTATTTTCATCTTGTTGAAGATCAGTCAACTCATTAGCCACGGCTGTATACCCTGCCTTTTCTACAGCATTTAAAAGATCGTTTATATTGGTAGTGTCAGTATCCACCATTACTGTGCCCTCCCCTGATTTTGCATCAACACTTATATCACTTACCCCTTTCACTTCTCCAAGCTCGTCTTTTATTAATGTTTCACATGAGGCACAGTGCATCCCACTTATTTTTAGTTTCACTAACTTTTGCATTTTAAACCTCCGTAACCGCAGTAACTTTATAATCTGTATCTTTCAAAACACTTTCGACCTGTTGTCGCACGATCATGCTAGTACTATCTACACGTGCAGACTGTGTGTCTACATCCACTGTAACCAATGTAACTCCTTCTAACTTTCCAAGTCTTTTTTGAGTGATTTTTTTACAAGCCTCACAGTGTAAACCTTGTAGTTGGATTTTGTATTTCATAATTAGGATCCTTCTAGCCATTATTGGCTAACTAAATAACTGTTATAGTCCCTCTCGGAACTCCCATGGCACAGGTAATTTTATAAGTGCCTGGTTTAGATGGGGTAAAATTAAATACGGCTAACTGCCCTTTTTGGAAAATTGAGTAATCTTGTGTAAGTCCAGGTAAGGCTACACTTCCCATACAACCAGCTCCATTATCAGAGGCGGCAATTTCAAATCTAACAGGTTTATTGGCATTTACTATAAAACTATTAGGTTGTATATCATTATCATTGGAGTATGCTGCTTTAATTAATTGAACCTCTGCATTTGCACCACCTATATTAGACAAATTTTCAGCATTCAAAGATAAATCAGCATATTTGTTATCCTCTTCTTTTACATCTGTATTACTACCTACTCCAGCTCCTTCAATAACATTAAATGAGCCTGTGTACATGCCCATGCTACATGAGAATCTAATGCTCCCTGTGTCTTCTGGTGTAAATTCAATCACGTTCTCGCCTTCATTAAGAATTTTTCTAACACCAAGCTCTGAAGAAACTATACTGGCAGCACAGGTATTTCCATCGGTGGATGTGACTATCCACTTTACAGGGACTCCTCTTTGTATAGTGAATTCCCTTGGTGAGTAACCATTATAATCTTGAGTCATTCTTACGATTTGAACTCCATTTTCTAAAGTAACGTTTGGATCAGAAAATGAGGACTCTGCATTGGCAGACGCTTTATTAATACCACTAATATTTGGTAATCCAATACCTGTTAGATTTAAACCATTTGATACGTTAAATAAAGCAAGGGCAATAACCATAAGCCCTACAAACTTAAAAAAAGGTTTGGCAAATGCTCCCTTTATAAGAGCAGTTAGTCCCCCAACTCCAAGCAATCCGGGTGTAGTTCCAATCGCAAATACCGCCATTGTTAAAGCTCCTGTAATAGGGCTACCACTAGAAATAGCGAACAACTGCATTGCCTGAGTAAAACCGCAGGGTAAGAAGAAAGTTAAACCCCCCAATATAAAAGAGCTCTTGTTACTGTATTCACTCTCTTTCTTATTATCTATGCCGACAATCTTATATAAACCTTTTGGTAGTGTAAATCTAATCTTCTCGAGCTTTGGAAATATTGCAATAGTTTGCAAGCCTAATAGAAACATTACAATACCAACCATAATAGTTAAAAACCCAATAGATGAGGGCCCCAGCTGTAAAAAGGATCCGAAGTACCCAATTAATCCTCCAAATATAAAGAAGAAAAATATTCTGCCCATATTGAAAAATATATGTGGCTTAAATTTTTGTCTAGGAGTTGCATTTGGGTGTTTTTCTGAAAACCTAGCTGAAACTCCTAAAACTAAACCACCTACCAAAGCCATACATGTCGATAAACCTGCAGTTATACCCACTAATAAAACTACAGGGAGGCTTGCCAAGTTGTTCTGTGATCCAAAAGCTATATTAAATAATCCTAACCCCTTAGCAATAAAATAGAAGGCAATAAGTGCAATTCCTGCTTTTATTAACTCATCATAGTCACGAGGATTTTTAGAAATCCAAGTTTTCTTATCCCTACCAATGTTATATCCGGAATTACAAACAGCATTTCTTATGTGAGTTTCTTGTACGGTACCCCTGTAAAATATTTCTGCAATACCTTTTTTTTCACTTACATTTACCTTATGAACACCTGTTATCTTTAGAAGTTCTTCTTCTATTAGTAATTCGCAAGAACGACAATGCATTCCCTTTATAGGAATTATCCTTTTATACTGCACACCTGTGGGAGCAGCGTTAGTTTTTTTGTTTTGCGAGCTTTCGCGAGCTAAGAAATCTTTAGATTTATTTTGTTTGGACATACAGACAATAATACCCAACTACATATGAGAATCTTATGAAGATACATGAATGCTTCAAAATAAAAAAATGCCTGGCATTTGCCAGCCTATTTGAGAAATTTCCAAGAGTGTGGTTTAAGAATGCGCTTCACGCACATTATAATCTGAATCCCCTACAAATGCCTTTTTATCTGTATCCAGGCGTTGTTGGGGCATTTCCAATCTCTATGTTTGTATTACCGCCTTTTATAATACCTAATTTTCTCTCATATACTCTTATTTTTGCCGACATCGCTCCCAGGTAAAAAGATACCGCGACTAAAATAAGTATGGAACCCATAACTTTGTACTTGTTTAAAATATCCCAACTTTCAAAATTTTCTTCTTGCATAATAATTCCTTACTGCAATTTTTCTGATACATTCTCTTAATGGGACAAATTAAGATGTTGTTTCATTATCCACAACAATTTTTCAGCTTCTCCATTAGTTCCATGGATTTATTAGTAGCTGGTTTAGAAGTGTATTTTATTGGTGTCATAGATAAAATACCTAAGATCATTAAAGGTACTACTAGAATAAGCCCTAGAATTTCTGACAGATAGCCAAAGATAAAAGCTACAAAAGTGCCATAAACAATTGTTCCAAATTTAAGAATTGTTTGTGACAAGTGTAAATTATTAATAATTAAAAATTCGTCGGACAAATTTGAAATTCCAACTGCGCTTTGAGCAATTAGTATAGAAATTAAAGTCGTACTAACTTCAAAGATGCCAGTATATTTTAATATTAATAAGGTGATCCAAGTTAAACTGACACTATAGCAAGTTATGCAAACTCTTCTCCCAAGTACCTTTGAAATTGCTGAACCGACCTTATAAAAAAGGAGAAAATAACCGAGCATTAATGAAAGTGTCAACACAATTTGAATGATCATTATAAATACATCCTGATCCAAAAATAAACACCTATTGCTATAAATATCATTAGTAATCCGGTTATTAAGTGTAATTTCCTTGCATTCCTGTGTTCTAAATCCTCAACCTTTTCTAAAAGATTTTTGTTAGAAGCCACAAATACCACAATTAGCAGAGGCAAAACAAATATTAGATTATAAATAAACAGATAAAGTACAAATTTTGTTGAGGCAGCCGCAGCGATAGTGGAAATAATTACAGTATAAATACCTCCCGTACATGGAAAGGCACACATTCCCACAAGTGCTCCTACAAAGAACGCAGCAGGAATACTAGCCTTTTCCATAAATGATTGAATAGCACCTTTTGTAAAGTCAGGAATTTTTAAATGAATTGGAAGTTTTGGAAAGAAGTAATCTTTCACATTTATCAGACCTAATGCAAGTAAGATTACAGTTGCTATACGTGCAACAAAAAAAGGTTCGGAAGAAAGTGATATAGCTCTTAATAATCCTAAGCCAATTAAGAAATATACTGTAAATACTCCAATTATATAACTTAAACCAATAGCTATTACACTTTTTTTACTCTTTTTAATAGAATACAAAAATGTAAGTAGCAAAAGTAAAACTGCAATTGCACATGGATGAAGGCTATTGCTTACAGCACCAACGACTATTGGTATAAAAAGATTATTTGTTAATGGATTTTGAGAATCCCGAGGTTCTTTACCCTGTATATAATCGGTAACATTGTCCTGAGTTGTAAGTTTTTCTATTGGATATCCATATAAATATATTTGATAATCGGTTGCATTCGTATGCATTTTGGGTTGATACAACACAATTAGCTTGTGCGGTGGGAGCTGGCTGTAAGAGGACAACAGTTCTTCAACTGTGCTAAATGGTACATGTCCCTCCGCTATCAAATTAGGTTTTAGGAAAAAGGTTAAACTGTCCTGAACATTGTAAGGTATTTGATATTTTTTATTTAATTCATTAAGTGACTTTCGGTACTCAGGTTTATTTATGTAGTCGTTCAAAACAGGTGCTATGCCATATTTTGCAAGTATAGGTTTTATCTCATCTATATATGTAACACAGTCTGAACAGGCATTATTATAATAAACTTCTATTTTTTCTTGTGCCTGTACCCTAGAAATAAAAAAGGATATTAGTGTAATTCCACAAATTAAAAATAGAGAAAGTTTTTTCATAGTATAGTACCTTTCATTTTTACCACATATTCTTTCTCAGTAGGTTTTGAAGTAAATATGTAAATCTCATGATATACATCATCCCCTTTCTTGTGCATGGAAGATGGATCGAACTGAATAGTGATCTTTTTAGATTCCTTAGATTTAACCTCAAAACTTGTTACAGGGTTAATGACACTAGTACATCCGCAGGAGGTATAAATTCTTGCCACTTCAATATTTTGATTACCTTTATTATTCAACTCAAAACTGAGTATAGGTTTATCACTTAGCTTAATGCCTGCCAGATTAATTTCTTCTGGAAAATTCAAAGTATTACTGAAATAAGTTTGATATATACTTAAAATAAGCATAAAGGAAATTATAATTAAGGAAATCATAAGAGTTTTTTTATTTCTCATACAATACTTTCCTTTATCTGGTAACTGTAGCCTCAAATGACACTTGAATAAGTGGATTGTCTTTTAAATTGGTACCTAGCATAATATTTCTCTTTATATATCCAATCCCCTGAGGACCATGCGCATTGGGATCAAATATTGTCTTAATTTTCACAGTTTCGCCGGGTTTTAAGTTCTTTCCAACAGTGAAATCTTGTGCATTAGACATACCTTTCATAGAATAGAGCCGACTTTTGGTTCCATCTGGATAAAGCAATTGGGCCTTGGTACAGCCACACGAAGTGTAAAGCTCCGTCAGGAATATATCTTGACTACCTGTATTAGTTACTTCGAATATGGCATCAACAACCCAATCTTTTTGCGATATAGTACCAAAATCAAAGTTTGTTTTGTCCACCTTTATTGAAGATGATGATAGCTCTATATCTGAACCCTGTATCTGACTGGTAGCTTTTTCCGTTACACCTGCACTTGCAAATATAAATCCAAAAAAAGCAATTATAGGTACTACAACCAAAAAGATGATAGGTTTAAATTTATTATAAAATTCCTTCATAAAATTCCTTTATATTCCACAACCTCCGCCGCCTTGTACTGATTGAGGAAGTGATTTAATTTGTGACCTCGTTTGTCTATAGCCTGAAGCACTTGAGTACTTAGCACTAAGTACCTCTTTTGCACTGACCTTGTTTATGGAAGTTCCGCTTTCAGAGAAATAGAGAGCAATGTCAGAGTAATTTTGTGGGAACCAAATAGAATTAACTTGTAATGCAACTTTATATGCTTCATCTTTGGACACACCATTCTTAGCCATTAATTCCAATAAACCAAGCATAGCCATACCATGATTGCAGTCAGGAAAGCTTGTAGAGTTATTACAACAAGGCCGATATATACCTGCAGACATTTCTTCGACCATTTGTTGTTGTGATGAATCTAAAGTTACGTATGAGAATTTGCTAAAGTAGCCCATTGAGTTCCCTTCCGATAAAGTCCAACCACCCGTGCTAGCGTAATTACTTACTTGTGAAGGATCCTGCATTATCTCTCCCTTCTCTAATACTGAATTCTTATTAGCAAGACCAAAAGCCCACAAAAGATTTAAAATTAGTCTCGAATTTTTATCAGTCATTACAATCTGGTCATTATTATTCCCTTCAATAAGCTTTTTATCCTCTTCTGACAGAGAACCCATTGTTTGTTCAAACTTAGTTTTATCTATGACGCCATCCTCCACCATCTTTTTACCTAAATTCCCCCAAGAAACAGGTAATGTAACTTGTGTAACAGCCTTAATATCAGTTATTTGAGGCACCTCCTGTGCGTTCGTGATAGGCTTATTTCCTTGATTTGCAGTTATATTATTAGGAAACTTTATATTAGGTGTAATCCTAACTTCGGTCGTGAACATATAGTTGAATATTAAGAAAAGGGCAGTAAGTGCACTTATCAAAGCCCAGTTGTTTAATTTCATAGGAATATTATGAAATATAACTATTAAGAAACTTATGAAGATGAATTAGACCACGAGAAGACTACTTATTACGCTGATGGATTCTATACATTCCCCAAGCATGTAGAATAATGCCTGCAATAATTAGTAGAGGAGCCGATGAAGATAGATATTTTGAAAAAAGGGTACCAAGTCCTAATGCAATGCTGCATGCTCCCAATAAGGATGCTAGCCATTCTGAATATTTAGCTTTTCTTAAATATGAGTTGTTATTCATGATCTATAATATATTCCTAATTACTAAAATAGTTATTCCTATAAGTACAGCCCAACAAAAATAATATAATATATTTTGAAGTGTAATTCTGCTAAATTTCATTTTTAATTTTAAAAACTACCCTAAATGTACTACCTTTGCCTTTTTCACTGGTAAGTTCAATACGTCCATCATGAGCTTTAATAATAGAATCCGCAATGGCTAAGCCTAAACCATGTCCCGCAATATTTATATTCTGTTCTGTTCTATAAAATCTGTTAAATATATCCTTCTGCTGTGCTTTATCAATACCTATTCCTGTGTCTTTAATTTCAATAATGGCGCTATCTTTTTCAGTAAATAAATTTATTGATACAATACCTTTTTCTGGCGTAAATTTGATTGCGTTATCTAAAATATTGTAAATCGCTTGATATAGCTTATCCTCTTTTCCAAAGATAATAATATTTTCAACAATACTGTGCTGTATCCTTATCTGTTTAGGTGTAGCAGAATATTTAGCCACGCTGCTAATCTCGGACATTAGTTGAGATAGGTTTACTTCTGTAAACATATTTTTTACATCTGTACTCTGCGACCACGCAAAGTCCATTAAACTCAACAGGCTTTTAGTTAATTTATCAACTTGTTCCAATGTTTGTTGCATGGCTTGTCTATACTCAGCTGTGGTCCTATCTTTTGATAAAGTCACTTCAGAGTTAGTTTTTATTACTGCAAGAGGAGTTTTTACTTCATGAGCCATTTCACCTAGAAACTGACGTTCGAAGTTAAAAGCTTTACCCAATCTATCTAGTAAAGAATTAAAGTTTGTAACTAATATTTCAGTCTCTTCGGAACTTACAGGTAGGTCGATTGATCTTGCTAAATTCTCGGATGTTACTTTATTAAAAGCTTTACCCAATTTTGTAATAGGACTTGTGGCGGACCTGGCAAGTAGATAGCCAATTAGAATAGCTGGCGTAATTATAAAGAACAGTACTATGATTCCAATTTTTTTTAATTGCTCTAAGGTTTTCTCATAGATATCTATTGGATGGCCCATCACAACTGCTCCAAATGCGGTGTCGGCATTTTTTATTGGATATGCTATTACCCTCATTGTCAAGTCACCCGTTTTCTTTTGTGCAAATACAGGAGCATTACTTGCGACAGCTTGGTTAGACAAAGTCTGAAAATTAGAGGCAGTACCATCCGAAGTAAAACCTTGTGCATCAACGATTTCAACGAATATTCCAGGCACCTCTTTTTGACTTAGACTCAATATATCTTTGGTTTGTGTATCGTGCGTGTTGTTAGTGTTCAATGCTACACTATATGCTATTTGGGAAGCGTGTATTGATAATGATCTGTCTGTTTCTAAAGAAAGATAACGCTTGGTCAAAAGAAAAAAACTAGTGAACAAAACTACAGAGATAATTAATATTATCAGCGCATACCACAATGTCAGTTGTTTTCTTACACTTAGTTTTTTTAGTTGTAGTTTACTCATTCCTTAGTAGAAAGTTTAAAACCTACTCCATAAACAGTTTGTATTAATTTTACTTTTCCGGGCAAATCAATTTTCTTTCGTAAGGTGCCTATAAGTACATCTACTATGTTACTGTTACCTGTGTAGCTTGTATCCCAGACATGATCTAAAATCATTGTCCTTGTAACCACCCCGTCTTTATTTTTAGCCATTAATTCCAGGATAGAAAATTCTTTTGGTGTTAGTTCTATGATATCTGTACCTCTTGTCACTTGGTGTCTAAATAGATCTAATTTTAAATCGTCTATTTCTAAAATAGGAAGTTCTATTTGATCTTTCCTTTTTAATAAAGCTTTTACTCGGGCAAACAACTCAATTACACTAAAAGGTTTTGTTAAATAGTCATCAGCCCCTGTATTGAAGCCCTCTACCTTGTCTTGTATTTGCGATTTTGCTGTAAGCATTAAAACAGGCACATTTATACCGTTCTCCCTGAGATTCTTACAAAGAGTAATTCCGTCCATTTTGGGGAGCATTAAGTCTAGTATAATCAGGTCGTATGACTCAGTTTCTGCCATAAAACTGCCTTCTTCACCGTCTAATGCTATATCTACGGCGTAGCCTTGTTCAGTTAACCCCTTTTTGAGACTTTCAGCGAGAGCCTTTTCGTCTTCTACTATAAGTAAACGCATGGATGTATTTTACCTTACAAATACTATTAATTGGAAAGTTTGTGAAAATTCAGAAGATCTTCATAAGTTTTTTGTATTATATATACGGTGCAATCAGATATATCAAAAGCTCAAACAATATTTAAGATTCTTTGTAACAAACATAGAATTGAAGTAATACAACGACTTGCCCAGAAAGATCGTTATGTAGGCGAACTTGCGGAGGGTCTTAAAGTAAAGCCCTCAAAAGTTTCTAAACAAATTGCATATCTCAAGAAACTTGGATATGTTTCCGGGCACAAATCTGGGTTGAAAACTTATTATCATTTAGAAAGTAAAAACTTACCTAAGTTAATTAAGTATGTTGAAAATAGCACACTTTTTCCCAATAGATCTTCATAACTTTCTAATAACCAGAGAACTATAATCACAACATGAACAAAATAAATAAAACTTTATTATGTGTTGCCGTAGCAGTAATAGGAGTAATTATGGTTTTTGTGTTTAACGTCTCCCCATTTTTTACTTTTGCAATTCTATTATGCCCATTAATGCATGTGTTCATGATGTCAGGTGCAGGACACAAACACTAAAGTGGACCGTGCCTTTAGGATATGATGTATCATTAATCCAAGGAGACTATTTATGAATAAAGTGAATCACGAAGATATGGAGCATACTTATCACAATATGCAAGCTATACCTGGTATAGAACACGCAAACCAACATGATATGAGTTCAATGAGTCATGCTGATCATGAAAAAGCTATGACTGATCCAAACATGGTAGATTTTATGGAAAAAGACATGAGGAACAGATTTTTATGGTCTTTGCTCTTAACCATACCCATATTGATGTATTCACAGGTCTTTACAAATATTTTTAAAATTAGTTTACCTACACCAATTCCACAAAACTGGATTTTATTGTTACTAACCACCCCTGTTGTATTTAAGTTCGGTTCAATTTTTATTGTTGGTGCTTATAAAGCTTTAAAAAACAGGACATTAAATATGATGGTTCTAATTGCTGTGGGTGTATTGGCGGCTTACCTATTTAGTGTTTACATAACTATATTCATTGGTGGAGAAACTTTTTTTGAGGCCGCCGCTATGCTTGTTACTTTTGTATTGTTTGGACATTGGATGGAAATGAAATCTAGAAGAGGAACATCTGAAGCATTGCGAGCATTGTTTGATTTGGTTCCACCACAAGCACGTGTAATACGAGAAGGTAAAGAAGTAATGATTTCCACAGCAGAAGTTATTGTTGGAGATACTCTGATCCTAAAACCCGGAGATAAAGTCCCTGTTGATGGTGAAGTCCTTAGTGGTGAATCTTCTGTTGATGAATCCCTTGTCACCGGTGAGTCAATACCAGTTTCCAAGATGGTTGGGTATAAAGTTATCGGCGGATCTATAAACCAATCAGGAACACTGACTTTTAAAGCAACTAAGGTTGGGAGTGACACTGTTTTAGCTCAAATAGTAAAACTCGTTGAGATCGCTCAAAACTCTAAAGCACCGGGGCAAAGAATCGCAGATAAAGCCGCACAATATCTTGTTTTATTGGCCTTGGGAGCAGGAATTATTACTTTTGTGTACTGGTATTTTATCAGTGGACAAACAGTCGTATTAGCGCTAACTTTTGCAGTTTCTGCGATAGTTATTGCTTGTCCTGATGCATTAGGCTTGGCTACCCCCACTGCGGTAGCTGTAGGAACGGGTATAGGAGCTAAACATAATATCCTTATTAAAAACGCATCTACACTTGAACAAACATCAAAAATACAAGCTGTAGTAATGGATAAGACAGGAACACTCACAGAAGGCAAACCTGTTGTTACTGATGTTAAAGCTGCAACCGGTTTTGACGAAAACGAGGTTTTACGATTAGCTAGTGCCGTTGAGACAAAATCAGGACATCCTTTAAGTAAAGCCGTCTTAGAAGAAATTCATAAAAGAAAGATTTTGATATCAGAAAGTATTACTGATTTCAAAAACTTATCAGGGCTTGGTGTAGAAGCCATTGTAGAAAATAAGCATGTATTGGTTGGTACTGAAAGACTTATGAAAGAACGCTTTGTAGATATCGTGCCTATTCAACAAGATATTAATAGTCTATTAAACCAAGGAAAGACCATTATGATTCTTTCTGTTGATGGAAAGGTTGGTGGTGTCATAGCAGCTGCTGACGTTATAAAACCAACTGCTAAAAGGACTATACAGCTTATTAAAGATTTGGGATTAGAAGTGGCAATGATTACGGGTGATAACAAAAAAACAGCTGAATCTATTGCGAAAGATTTAGGTATCACTAGAATTTTTTCGGAAGTATTGCCGGAAGACAAAGCAAAATATGTTAAGCAACTTCAGAGTGAAGGTAAATTTGTAGCTATGGTTGGAGACGGTGTTAATGATGCACCTGCATTGGCCCAGGCTGATATAGGAATTGCTATTGGTGCTGGAACTGATGTGGCAATCGAGACAGCAGATGTAGTTTTAATGAAATCAGATCCTATAGATATACTAAACGCAATTAAACTTAGTAAAGCAACTGTTCGCAAGATGAAACAAAATTTAGTTTGGGCTAGTGTATATAACGTATTGGCTATACCAATAGCTGCAGGTATGTTTTATACCAGTCATGGTATTACATTAAGACCGGAATTTGCAGCTCTTTTAATGTCCGCATCGTCTATATTTGTTGCAACAAATGCGGTATTGCTTAAAAGATCCGAAGCGAGTTTTAACAACAATTAATGTTTCTGCAGTAGATCAGATAATTTTGAACTTAGACATCATGCCTGATTCCATATGTTCAGGTATGTGGCAATGAATTAGCCAATCTCCAGGATTATCCATTTGTACTAAAAGTTCTACAGTGTCTCCAGTTTGGATCAAAGTAGTGTCTTTCCAAACCTTATTTGTTATATCCACACCATTTGTACTTAATACCAAGAATTTTTGTCCATGAATATGAACTGGGTGTTGCATTGGGTGTGGAGATTTTGGGTCATTAAATAATTTAATTCTGACTAATTCGCCCTTATTAAATGTCCAATTTATATCCATATTCTCTTTGCTATCTGCTTGATCAATAAGTTTCCATTTGATTGAATCTGCGGTAGCATTTTTGTTCATCATGCCCATATCATCTTCCCATTCTATTTTTTGGTTATCGTTATTTTGCATCATTGACCCACCATGCATCATATGATCCCCGCCCATCATATTACTGTTTCCATTATTCATCATGTTACTGCCCATGCCCATTGGGTCGATGGATATTGTGAGACTTTTCTGTGGAGTACTGCCCAAATTACTTGATAGTCGCGCAACCTCTTCTTGCAATTCACTATTGATTCTCAATTTAGCAAATTCATTTGCATATGATATTTCTGAAGTTTGATCCGATACATTAATTACCCCTAACTTATATGCTTTTTCAGGTGTTTTATTTTGTATTTCAAAATTTCCAGATTTGTCAAATAAAGCTTCAATGATATATCTTTCAGAGGGACTGATGATTACTGCATCAACTAACTCTTCTTTTTCAAATCTTCCATTATCGCCACCTACAAGTTTTAGTTTGACACCCGGGATTGTAAAATGAAAAGTTCTAGTGTTTGCAGAATTTGTTAAATAAAATCTTACAACTTCGCCTTTATTAGTACTGAGGGAATAGTTGGTTTCCCCATTTACTAACATTACATTACCAAATCTTCCCATGAAAGCATGATCTGCCTTTTCACTGCTAAAAGACGCTACTTGACCATTATCCATTTTAATATCGTCTAGAAACATTGGTATCTCTTGGTTTACTGGATTCCAGTAGGCAGTATCGTTAGGAACCACTAAATAATTTCCATACAAACCTAATTCCTGTTGATAATCTTCTCTAACATGTGGATGATACCAAAACATTCCTTCGTCCGGGAATTTAATCTTATAAACATATTTGTCACCAATTTTTACTGGCTCTTGGGTAATATTAGGGACACCATCAAATCTATTATCAAGCCTCACTCCATGTGAGTGAATAGTAGATTCCATGTCTGTGTTATTCACAAAGTTAATAGTTATTTCTGACCCCTTTTCGGCTTTAATTAAAGGACCTGGAATTTGTCCATTATAAGCAAGCATCTTTACCTCCACTCCATTAATACTCTTTTTTACAATGGATGCGGTAAGATCAAATGCATCGCCATTTTTTAATTCAATTATGGTTGATTTAGTCGCAGGTTTTAGCTTGTCAATTGCACTCTGATTAAGTTGCTGCGTTGGCTCTTCTTGCGTTTTCTTTTGGATTGAGAGGACGCCTAAAACTAGGGTTATTAAAATGATTGATAATAGAATGTATAAAGTTTTTTTCATAATTGATTACTTAATAATAATACACTACAATACGTAGTATATTCAACACTCATTAATAGTTATGAAAGCTGAAGCAAATAAATACAATTTAGGACCATTAGAGCTTGAGATTATGAGGTGCATTTGGAAAAAAGGAGATTCCACAGTTTCGGATATACACCATTGCCTAACCAAGAGAAGGGAAATAGCATACACAACAGTAATGACAATAATGATGAGACTTTGGCAAAAAGGGTACCTAAAACGTACTAAAGATGGTAAGAACTACATTTACACCCCCAAGAAAACGAAGGATCAAACGATTAAAAACACCGTTTCACAAATTCTTGAATCATTAATAAATAAATTTGGTATTGATGCAGTTGCCTATTTTTCAGATGAAATTGAAAAGTATGAAAAAAGATTATAAATATACTATATTATTATTTTCTTTGCTTCCTACCACTGCATACATTTTCTATTTGGTTTTCAAAAAATACTCTTATGATACAATCCAGCATCTGGTAAATAACTGTCAAAAATTCTTTTCTTTAGTTTGGCCATTGAATGTTCATACAATAGGAGTAATTGCGCTGATTTTAATTATTCTTGTATCATTCACATTCGTACTCACTTTGCTATTTTCTTACATTAAATTTAATAGTAAGATTGGAAACCTTGCAAAATTGAAAGTAAAAGCTTTACCTCAAGAAATAACACACCTCTCAT
The DNA here is from genome assembly GCA_964540135.1 of uncultured Candidatus Saccharibacteria bacterium. GTDB lineage: Bacteria > Patescibacteriota > WWE3 > UBA101185 > UBA10185 > CAZCAQ01. The sequence continues at coordinate 44,457 of CAZILK010000006.1, forward strand.
TAGTTGAAAACGACTTGCAAAAAATTATATTAATTAAAAGCAAAGATTACCTTTCTTTTAGCTATGGTTTTTATAAGCCCAAAATCTACATTTCAACCAGCCTAGTTAAAGCGCTGGATCCTAAACAGCTGGAAGCTGTTATTCTGCATGAACTTTACCATGTTAAAAACAATCACATGCTTTTGCTTTTTCTAAATGAACTAGTAAGTACTACTCTGTTCTTTTTTCCAGTTTTAAAGGATTTGGTCAAAAAAGTAAAAGTGTATTTCGAGAATCAAGCGGATTCTTTTGTTAAAGAAGTGCAAAAAACAGATATTTACTTACACAAATCTCTTAAAGTTATAGCTCCTAAAAGAAACGGTTTTAGTTACACTTTGGTTCCTTCTTTTTCTTCAGAGGCAACAGGTCACAGAAGGATAAATTATTCTTTTAGTAAAATTAAATTTTTCCAAACGATTTTGTTTTCCATGCTTCTGTGGGCACTTTTGTATATCCCAAGCACTGCCCTAGCAGATAACCACATGTCTTCAAAGTCAGTAGATGCTTCTATTTGCACTAACAATCAATGTTCACAGCGTTGTATTTCAAACACAGATACATTTGAAAACCTAAACCAAAGTATTTCTGTAAATTTAAACTACAGCCCATTAAACAATGTTATCAGCAAATCTTATTGACAAATAAATCAATTTGCTACTACACTATGTAGTAATAATCAATTTCATCTGGAGAACCTATGGAAGAAACCTTAAACAAAATGCGTACTAAAAAATTTTACGGATTAATAACTAGCAATTTCCTTACATTTTTTATAATGCTGTTTATCATGACTAGTTCATTCATAATTGGTTCTTTGTATACTAAAGTTCAATATCTAGAAAAAGGTGTACCTTTGCAGGCCGCAAATAACCCCACAGGCAACGTTCCTAATGCAGCACCGCAGCCGCAAGTACCCCAAGCAGCGGCAAAAAAACCAGAAATTACAGATGAAGACTATTTTCGCGGTAACAAGGATGCTAAGGTAACCCTATTGGAATATTCGGATTATGAATGCCCATTTTGCCAAAGTTTCCACCCAACTATGCAACAAGTTATGAGCGAATATGGAGACAAGATTAAATGGGTATATAGGCACTTTCCTCTATCCTTTCATGCAAACGCCCAAAAAGCAGCTGAGGCATCGGAATGTGTAGGTAAAATCGCAGGCCAAGATGCCTTTTGGAAATTTACAGACCTGTATTTTGAAAGAACTACGTCAGGAGGTACTGGCCTTGCATTAGACAAGCTTGCAGATTTAGGTGCAGAAGCTGGAGCCAACAGAGATGATGTGCAGGCCTGCCTAGACAGTGATGAAATGGCACAAAAAGTTAAAGATCAATTGGCAAAAGGCATGGAGGAAGGAGTAAATGGAACTCCTGGTACTATCATAATTGATGCTAAAGGAAACACTCAGCTTGTTTCAGGTGCGTTACCGTTCGAGCAAATAAAGCCAAAGATTGACGCAGCGTTGAAGCAGTAAGTTTTATATATTGGTAATTATATGGACTATTTATCTATACTTATAACAGGTCTAGTCGCAGGGGGCTTAACATGTCTTGCAGTACAGGGCGGGCTTTTAGCATCTTCTGTGGCACAGCAAGAATCCGACCCACTAAAAGAGAAATCTTTAAATGGAGATGTTATTCCCGTTGCTTCATTTCTAATCACTAGACTAATTGCATATACTTTGTTGGGTTTTTTATTGGGTGCTCTGGGATCTGTATTACAACTATCAATTACGACAAAGGTTATTTTACAATTTTTTGTTGTAGTTTTTATGGTTGGAACTGCCCTAAATCTTTTAAATGTGCACCCTATTTTTCGTTACTTTGTAATTCAACCACCTAAATTCTTAACCAAAATGGTTAAAGATCAATCAAAAAGCAAGGCAATTTTTGGGCCAGCAGTCTTAGGCGCAATGACAGTTCTAATTCCTTGTGGGGCAACGCAAGCTATGATGGCATATGCTCTTACAACAGGTACAGCTTTGGCAGGCGGGATTACAATGTTTGTTTTCATTCTAGGCACAACACCACTATTTTTTATCTTTGGTTATGCTGCAAAAAAGCTTGGAAGTTCTATGAATGTGCAATTTAACAAAATAGCCGCAATCGCAATAATTTTAGTGGCTCTTTACAATTTTAGTGGAACACTAGCCTTAACGGGAAATGACATATCAGTCAAAAAGGTGTTTTTAAGGGCTAACTGTATAATTAGTTTTTGTAATGACCAAAGTGGTTCCCAACCTGAATCGGAAAAAACGGCGGTAAATGAAGCTACTCTTTACTTAACAGCTTCTGGCTATAATTCAACACCCGAAGTAATTAATGTAAAAGCTGGGTCAAAGGTTAAACTTAATCTGGTTAATCAAGGCGGTGGCGGCTGTATACAAGCTTTTACAATACCAAAAATGAACATACAACGCGTAATTCCTATAGGTAATTCTGACACTGTTGAATTTACAGCACCCGATACACCTGGACCACTTGCTTTTATGTGTAGTATGGGTATGTTTAGAGGAAGTATAAATGTCATCTGAAGCTAGTTTGCAGACTGTCACAATAAAAATTACGGGTATGCATTGCTCCAGCTGCGCAATGAACATAGATTTTGAACTTGAAGATCTTGATGGTGTTACTGAAGTAACCACACACTATGCAAGCCAGAAAACCAAAGTTACTTTTAATCCACAAAAAACTACAGTGGACCAGATAATTAAAATCATAGAGTCCTTGGACTACAAAGCAGAAATATATGAAAACTCAAACGTTTAATGTTAAAGGGATGCACTGTGCATCTTGTGCAAGCATAATTCAAAAAAAATTAGAAAGATTGGACGGTGTAGAAACTTGTAAAGTTAATTATGGCACTGAAAAAGCTAGTATTAACTTTGACGATAGCAAAGTAACCTTACCAACAATGAATGAAGAAATCACAAAGCTAGGCTATTCCATGGAAGATATACATGCAGGACATGATATGACACCTGTAACATCCGACAAGCAGCTTAAAGTAGAAAAGCTGAACGAGTTAAAGATACTAGAGCAAAAGACCAAAACGGTAATCCCAATCGTCATAAAACAAAACTTATTTTGGGCATTTTTTTATAATATAGTTGGGATTCCAATTGCAGCAGGTGTTTTATACCCTATAACAGGCACGCTACTAAACCCTGCAATTGCCGGTGCTGCCATGGCCTTTTCTAGTGTTTCTGTAGTTGGTAATTCCCTACGTTTGAAAGGACAAAAACTATGAACAGTGATAAAAAGTTTATTATAGGTATAGCCGTTCTTACTGTGGCCGTATTTGCAGGAATTGTCTTGCTTACAAACAAGTCCAATCCAGAGACTAGTCAGGAAAATTCAACAACAGTTACTGAAGATAAGAAAATGCTACTTAATATAGTCACTGATGACTGGACTAAAGGCAACAAGCAATCCAAAGTTATACTTGTTGAGTATTTGGACTTTGAATGTGAGGCTTGTGGTGCATATTATCCATTAGTAAAAACTCTTTCAGAAGAATTTGAAAATGATGTGCTATTCGTAAACAGGTATTATCCACTACCAGGACATAAAAATAGCATGACTGCAGCATCCGCAGCTGAAGCCGCAGGCAAACAAGGAAAATATTGGGAAATGCATGATTTGCTATTTGACAACCAACAATCTTGGGGCGAAAAGCCAGCCCCAGATCCTAAAATATTTGAGGAATACGCCACACAAATTGGTTTAAATCTGGAGCAATACAAAATAGATGTAAAATCCCCTGAAGTAAAAGATCGCATCGCGAGAGATAAGTCCTCAGGTACAAAACTGGAAGTTACAGGCACGCCTACCTTCTTCTTGAATGGTCAAAAAATTCAAAACCCAAGTTCAATTGAAGACTTTAGAACTTTAATAAAAGCTGAAGTGCTTAAAAGTCCTGTAAAAAAATCAGAAAGTACTGGAGAAAAGGTCCACGAGCATGCTGATCTTGCTCTTTTTGTGAATGGGGAGAGAGTTTTGTTACAAGACCGCCCAGAATATTTTGAAAAAGATCCTAACATACACTCACACGTAGATACTGAGGAAGTGATTCATAAACATAAAACAGGTACAACTTTGGGAGAATTAATTGAGTCATGGGATGCAAATTTTCCAAGTACTGTTGAGTGGTACTTAAACGGAACCAAACAAGATAATAATTGGAAAGAATATGAATTTAAAGACTTGGATAGACTGGTGATGAGTTTCTCAGACGCAGCTTACAACCTAACAAATGAACAAGTATCTTTTGTAACAGATAGGGCATGTGTCTATTCAGAAAAGTGCCCTGAGCGTGGTACACCACCTACTGAAAACTGTGTCGGTGGTCTAGGAACAGATTGTTAAGGAATGAGGCGTACTTTTTTTGTGTGCGTATTAAGTCAACTTGCTTTCAAACTTAAACAGACGAAGACTGTTGAGCACTACAAATACGGTAACCCCTACATCAGCAAAAATAGCTAAAGCTAAATTACTACTACCAAAAATAGCAAGTAGAAGAAAAAAGAATTTTGTAGTTATTGCAAGGACTGTATTAAAACGAATTATTTGCACACTTCTCCTACCTAAACTTACAAGAAATGGAATAAGTTCAAGGTTATTGTTCATAAGAGCAATGTCAGCATTTTCCACAGCCACATCTGACCCAATTGCACCCATAGCTATGCCCACTGAAGCGCTTGCCAATGCAGGAGCATCGTTTACACCATCACCTACCATACCTACATGTTTATATTTATCACTTAGCTCTACCAGTTTTGCTAATTTATCTTGAGGGAGGAGTCCTGCATATACCTCCTGTATATTAAGTGATTTACCAACATACAGCGCTGCAGATTGGTTATCACCAGTAAGCATTATAGAAACAATCCCCTGATCTTTAAGAGCGCTAATCACAATTGTACTTTCAGCGCGTATTTCATCAGTTATTCCAATTACTCCTTGCACTTTTGCACCTTCAGTAACTACAATTGCTGTTTTTCCCTCTTGTTCTAAGGCAAAAACTTGATCAATCACTCCCTGCTCAACTACATGACTTTCTAGTATATAGTTTAAATTACCAACGCAGTGTTCCCTATCAATACAAACTGTACACTCACCTGTAAGTCCCTTCCCCATTAAAGCTTTGAAATTTGTGTATGCATGAGATTCTAATCCATCCTCTTGAGCTTTAGTAACTATACTTTTGGCAAGCGGGTGTTCAGACATTGCTTCAATACCTGCTACACAAGCCAATAGTTCTTCCTTTGAAACACCATTAAAAGTTATGACATCAGAAACAACGGGCTCCCCTTTGGTTAGTGTTCGTGTTTTATCAAAGGCAATAGCTTTAACTTTACCCATTTCCTCTAAGAATCTACCGCCTTTTATGACGATACCCCGTTTTGTAGCGTTACCTATTGCTGAAAAAATAGTAACAGGAGTCGATATAACAAGGGCACAAGGGCAGGAAATTATAAGTAAAGTTAATGCTTCTCTAAACCAGATATCAAAAGGTTGGCCTAATACAAAAACTGGAATAACAATCAATAAAACTGCTATGACAAGTATTGTCGGTGTGTAATACTGGGCGAACTTTTCAATAAACCTTTGTGAATGAGATTTTTGTTCAGCGGATTTGTAAGTAAGATCGATAATTTTAGCTAGTGTAGTATCTTTGGCTGTTTTAGTAACTCTTACTTCCAAATATCCGTTACCGTTTATTGTGCCTGCATAAACTGTGTCACCTATGTATTTATTTTTTGGTAAAGATTCGCCAGTGATTGGAGCCTCGTTTACTAAAGAAGTTCCAGTAACTACCTCCCCGTCTAGCGGTATATAGTCCCCTTGCTTAATAATAACAATGGCTCCAAGCTGTATCAGGTCAATGGGTGTTTTCTCGTCGTTACCTTTAACTAGTGCCGATTTAGGAACACGCTCCACTAATTCCTCTAAGGCGTCCTGACTACGCTCTATACCAAAATCTTCTAATGCATTTCCAAGTGAAAACAAAATGACTATAATTGCGGCTTCCTCAAACTCTCTAAGATACAAAGCTCCAAAAACCGCGATTGTCATTAAAAGATTGATATTGGAGAAATTGAGACTAAAAAGAGCTTTAATTCCACTAATAAAAACATCTTTTCCAAAAAACAGAATTATTAATGTAAATAGAGGCAACTCTATCCAAAGTGGTAAGTGAATAGAAAAAAAGGAAAGAAGCTCAAGCGGCAATACTATTAGTAAAGCTAGAATTAACAGGCGTAATTTAGCATTTTTCATCAGCACACCTATGTTCATGTAGTTATTCTACTTTATACCAGTGATTTAGTCAGTACTACTTGTTGTAGTATAAAATGGGAGTAAAAAAGAACATATAGAAATAGACTTAGAAGCCTCTTTTAGCCTACTGATTCTTAGTTTTTTGTAGTCTTTTACATCATTTGCATGTGTGTTTGGTGTAAAATATAAGTATGAACACACTTGAAGCAAAGCCATATGTGGAACGCTTTCTTGCCTCTATAGAGGGTAAACGATTTAGCACTCCAGAAGAAACAATTGAAATGATAGGTAAGTACACAAACATTACTCTAGGCGACGAAAGCCCAACATCTGGTACGCCACGGCTAGGGTACATAGCATCTAACATTAAAGGAGTGTATTACATCATATACTGCGATAATTGCAATGCGAAATGTCGTAAGTGTTATCCAACACTCTTGAATATAAGTGGTGCAAAAGTCATGAAATTCCTTTGTGGAAGGTGTGCAGGCAAAAAGTACGAAAGGAAAAAGGACTACGAAAAACGAGCGCTTGAATACTTATTGCATCCTAATAAGCTCGCGCACTTAAATTACAATAACCTTTCCTTAAGACAAAGCTTAGCTCTTTTAGAGGCTAGTTTTATGGAAGACAGAATCAGAGAACGAGCTGAAAGAAATGTTTCAAAATATCTGGACGGTAATAGCTAGTATTTATTACTAGTTAGTTAATTCAGAAGCTTAGTGATGGTTAAAAATTCAGCTTTTTTGCAGTATAATAGCACCAATGAAACCCGAAAATAATATGCAAAAATTTGTCGAACTGAGAGCTTGTGGAAAATCCTACAAGGAAATTGCTGAGGAGCTTAGTGTACCTGTTGCTACCTTGATTTCATGGGCAAAAGCAGAAACCCTAAATATAAGCAATCAAAGAGCTATAGAACTTGACGCACTATCCGTTCGTTTTAGCACTAACAAACCCAAACGCATTGAGTTAATTGGTGGGATTGTTGAAAGAATACAAAAGGAGTTAGATACAAGAGACTTTACCGATATGCCAACAGATAAGTTGTTTGAGTATTTGCTTAAGTACACAGCTGAGCTGAAAAAAGAGGAAGAAGTCCCGGTTTTCAAGGAAATCACATCTGATATAGATATAAGCACATGGAAAACTAGAGTTGAGTGGTCTGGCTAGAGACATAAAAAAACAATAAATCCCGCCCAAACATTAACATTTAAAATGAAAATTGAAACCGATGTATTCGGAATAACAAACTTATTGAAAGCCTACGAGCTTATAAAAGAGGAGCTCAAAAAAACAGATTACCCCCTAGACCCAATTTACTACCCTTTAATTAACTTGATTGATCAAGACCGAGATGGCTTTTTCGAAAAACTGACTATTTACCTTTGCAACTTTAATTATGAAGCAGATAAAGCATATTATGTACATATTCCAAAAAATGAGGTTCGTTATAGGAAAGTGGGAGTTTTAAGCTTAATAGATAGAGTCGTTTTTCAAGCAATAATGAACTTTGGATATATGGGAACCATCTTTAACAGCAGTATTAACGATAACATTTGTTTTACTCCCAAGGTAGCGGTAACTGGCACTTCTTATTTTCAATATTATCAGAAAACCTATGACAAGTTCATACATAAACAGATTCAATCTTTCTATGAAGGGTACAAATGGCATATTACTTTTGATCTAGAGAGATTTTTTGACACTATTCCCCAGAATGCGCTTGTAGAGAAACTTGAAGCCACCTGTCCTGGTGTTGGTATTAAAATTCTTAAAACTCTAGGTGAAATGCTAAAGAAATGGGATAACACCGGTTTCGGAATACCTCAAGGACCCTTCGCATCACAGGCACTGTCAAATTTTTATCTGTTTGATACTGACGCATATGCTAATAAATTAATGAAGCAAAATGATTTTGTATTGGTCCGATACCAAGATGATTTTGCATTAATGGCAAGGGATGAATATACAGCAAAAAAAGTCTATGAACTGGTAGCTGAGCAACTAATGGCAGTGGGATTAAGTCTAAATCACAAAGCACAAATAGCTATACTGGAGAATGCGGAGGATTTGTATGACAGTATGATCTGTCCAAGTGAAAACGACACGCCGGAAGATACTACTTTTGAGAAAATTGTTAAATACAGGAAAGAAATACCTTTAATAACTAGTAAGATTAATGATAGAGAAAAACTTACTGAAAAGGACCTGCGGATTCTTAAGTACTACTTAAAAGTCTTACTTCCTTTACCTTTTCGTGAGGCTTACCTAGAAGACTTTGTAAGCATAGTAGATAAAATGCCAAACTTTTCTCTATACATAGTGAGGTATATAGAGTTTAACCTTCGGTATAATCCCAATTCGTACATAAATTTGGATGAGCGCTTAAAAATCGTTTTAACCAATAAACACATGCCGTGGTGGGGAAGGTTTTGGATTTATAAAACCATTCTCACACATAAGTACCCTAAGAATAGAGAATATGTCCTTGAGTTTATTGAGAAGGAAGAAACCGATGAGTGGTTAATAGACACCATAACTTATCAGGAAAGAAGATTGCATGAAATTGACACTGCAAAATTAGGTAACGGAATAAATCCTTATATTTTCGGTATTTTCGCATATAGGCTATTATCCCTTGAAGACATAGTTGACTACGAAAACATAGTTTTAAGAATATTCAATATCGCAAACAAGGACCTGCAAGTACTTGGCTATTATCTGTGCCTCAAGAACAAACTTGAAATCCCCTACCACATACTTGAATTTATATCTGTACTGCAGGGTCGGGAAATCCAAGAGACACAGGTAAAAAATACGAATACCAAAGTGTTAAATGTAGACATTCTGAATGTGAGAGAGGTGCGTGTAGGTGCGTTCTATGGACTAGATAAACAGCCAATAAAAGTTAATGTCGATGAGAAATACTTAACGTATAGTAATGTTCTTGGGAAGGCGCTGCAGTTTCCCCATGTAATCATCAATGACGAACAGCATGAGGTTTGTTTTATTCACAATGAGATGGAGGTACTTACAAAAAGTAACCTGACCATGGATTCAGAATGGATTTCTTTTCTGCGACTATTCTCAGGAAAGAAAAAACAAGAAAGCATCGGAAGCCCGGCGGACATGAGTCGCAAAGTTCCAAAAAAAGCAGGAACTATAGAAACTAAATTCACAAATCAATCTAAACTATATCATCAAAAAAGATTCCTTAATAGAAAGGATGACATTAACGAAAAATTTAACTTTGACGGCTCATTCTTATTATTTTCAAAAAACGGCATTGGTGACTGGGTATGCAATGCGACTGTTACAGAAATAACTATAAAGTAGCAATTCTCTTTTTTACCACCTGATCTAACAGCATAAACCCGATTCATTCTCCTATAAAAAGGAGAAATCAATCATGTGACCATATACGCATTATGAAAATATATCAGGGAAGTAACAGTATTAATATATACAAAAGCACCGATTTAGCAATCACAAGCTTTTTATCCCTATCGTTTAACCTTTTAGAATGCCAAAGAATTGACGGCAATCGCTATGAATTTGTGTTTGAGCGTACAGCAGAGCTTGAGGGCGCTATAGAATCCTTCTTCAACAACACCGCAAGAGTTAGCCCTACAGAATATTTCAATTCAATAAAAAGTATCAAATCAAGAATTTATTCTAGGAGCTAACGATGTTGCCACACGAAGCAGTAACAGAATGGAAAGCAATTTACAAACGCGAAACAGGCCTAGACATAACAATTGAGGAAGCATCAACACAAGCTAATCGTATGTTCCTTTTTTTACAGACAATTACAAAACAGAAAAGCTGTACAAAATTAGAAAGTAATAAGGGAGGTGAAAAAAATGACAAGAAAACTAACGGTCAAAGAGTCAGAAAGTATTAAACCAATTCCTGGCGATGTATATCCAGCCAAGTTGGTGCGTATTGATGATGGGGAAGGAGGCTTTGGTGAGTATTACAAATTTGTTTTCGAGATACCAGAGGAATCCGTATATGAAGGTGAGCAAAGAACTTTACTGGCAAGTCGCAAATTATCTAGAAGTCCCAAAGGTGCAAGTAAACTTCTAAATATTCTAGAAGCCTTGGCAGGAAACAAACTTGAGCTAGATGAGGAGGTTGACGTGGATGACTATGTTGGAAAAAGATGCCGAATCTTGGTTGAGGAACCAAAAGAAAGAGATGGCTTGATTATCCAAAATGTCACGCAGGTACTACCTGCAAAATAATATTTATTTCGGGAAGGGACATTTGCTGAAACAAGTGTCCCCTACCAACTTAGAAGCTTAACAAATGAATTATAGCAATAATGAATATATAAAATCACCTGCAGGATTCCTTGCAGATTGGGGCATTGAATACTTTGATGCAAAGAAGGAATTAAGAACATATTGCCTTTTTAATGACTGCGACTCTAACACAACAGACTTTAAGTTGGGGCATCTTTATATTTCCGCAGAAACAGGTCAATACAGTTGCAAGAAATGTGACACAACAGGCAATTTAGTGACGCTGTCAAAACACTTAGGTATAGATACTAGCTCTTTATTTCAGGCTAGTGGTAAATTAAAGAAGCGAAAGGAAAATAGTGTAAACAAAGCTGAGGTTACACATAAAAACTATGATGATGACCTGACAAAGGAAGCAATTGCATGCCACAAGGAGCTTACCGACGAACACAGGCGCTACTTTAAAAACAGGGGCTTGTCGGAGGAAATTATTGATAGGTACTTGCTAGGTGAAGCAGAAGTTGACGGACTACAGTGGCTAACTATACCCGTATTCGATGAACACACGCGTGTAATATTTTTTAAGCTTAGAAGACTACCAGAACAGGAAGAAACGAATCCTATAAAGTACAGATACACCAAAGATGCTGAGGCAAGCTTGTATGGTGTGGAACTGTTAAATGACTTACTGAATGAACCTGTGATAATTACTGAAGGTGAGTTGGATTCCCTTGTACTGCGAGATCTGGGATTTATAGCTGTGTCTTCAACTGGTGGCGCAGCTACTTTTAACTCTAGGTGGGTGGATTATTTTGACAAAGTTTCGGCAGTCTTTTTTGCTTTTGATAACGATGAGGTTGGTATACGCGAAGCTATTAATCACGCCAAGTTATTTACAAACAAAGATGTATTCATTGTCGATATACCCAAAGTTAACGGCATTAAGGATGTTTCTAACTACAAAGCAAGTCAAAAAACTAAGGAAGATTTTGAAAAATTACTAAAACAAGCAAGGAAGTATGATCCATACAAATTGGAGTTTTCTGGTATTCAATTTGCAGATGCCTTAACTGAATTTATTCCAGCGCAGTTTTACACCTCAAACGAAGCATATTTAACTTTACAACTAAATATCAAAGCCGAAGATACTATGGACAAAGAGACATATGTAATAAACTCACAAAGACAGATAGTTCCGTTAGGTATATTTCTTAAGACGAATAACTATCTTTCTTACAGAGAACCAAAATTCCCTCAAAGATGGTCAAGTGATTCACTAGACAAATACTTAAAAACAAATAATGAATCTGTGGACTATTTTGCATTGCTTGATAAGACAATACAAACACTTAAAAACTACTTGGATTTAAGCCATGAGGACTGGTATCTCGTTTTAGCACTTTGGATTTGGGGAACATATTTTTACCGACTCTTTGGCTCATACCCATATTTCAACATAAACGGTCTAATGAATTCTGGTAAGACTAAGTTGCTCGAACTGTGTAGCGAATTAGCTTTCAATGGAAAATTCCTAATGGGTAGTACGCCGGCTTTTGTTATAAGAGAAATACATGAAAACAGTTCCACGATCTTTCTAGACGAGGTAGAGAGTTTAAAAAAAACTTCTACGCCTGAAGCACAGACGCTATCCTTAATGCTTAATTCTGGCTACAAAGCAGGTCCACGAGTGGGTAAAATGCAACCAGCAGGCACTAAAGGTTGGGACTCAAAGGAGTACGACCCATACTCCCCCAAAATGATTGCTGGTATAAATGATGTCTCCGATACGCTTCAATCACGGTCACTAAATTTAACTATGCTCGCAAGTTCAAATAAAGAAATCAAAAATCGTGAACTTAATACAGCATCGCCAGATTTAACAATGTTAAGAGACAGTTACTACTTATCAGTAATGGAATTGCATCAAGGTATGTTCAACACATATAAGACATTAACTGAAAGCACTATTCAAGGTAGAAATTGGGAAGTGTGGAAACCTATCTTTACTTTAGCGAAGGTTATAGACAACAGAACTCAGCAGGAAGGGTTAACTTACAGTCTAGTGCGAAACTTTGCTTTAGAGCGAATTACAGTAGCCTCCAGTGTATCGGCTGACGATCAAACTGTTATTCAATTACTTTTGGCAATAAAAGAAATGATGGAAAGCGATG